>JBAPXA010000356.1:0-22575 GCA_049283975.1 Pyrinomonadaceae bacterium
TCGCTAAACTGTGCGCCCAGCCAGTTGCAGTTTGTGCTAGGCCTCGACTCCCGACTCTTAAGTAGTTTTTCGTTAAGTTGTTTTTGTTAGCCCAGGTTTGGTTTTATGCTTCAGGGAAATACGCCCCTACTCCCGCCATCTACGTCGCACAAACTTCAGCCCGCGCGCCTGCTCGATCCCAGGTTCGAGGAAGATTACGCAAAACCATACCAGCGGCCGCGCGAGCTGCTCGACTATCTCTCCGTAGTACTTAAGCGGAAATGGCTCATCCTTACGCTCGTATTGATCTGTACGACTATGGCTGCGCTCTATCTCGCACAGCAGCCGGCAATCTACGAAGCGACGACGGTAATCCGGATCGAGCAGCAGACAAATAACTTCCTGCAAACCAAGGAAGTTTTCTACACGTTTCGCAGTCCCGAGTACTGGAACACGCAGATCCAGTCCCTGCGGAATCCTCATCTGATGTACCAGGTGGCGGCAATGCTCGATCTGCCGCACAACCGTACGTTTCTGACGGAGCCCAAAGAGCGGGGAATATTCGCAGCCATGCGGCGATTGGGCGGCCGGGGCGCAGCACCCGCGGCAAAAGCCAGCGAGCCGACTACCAACCCGGTAACACAACTGGAAACTCTTCCCTCGGTTGAGAGCAATCCCGATACATTCACGGTCGAAGAACAAAAACAACTTGCACCCTACGTTGCCGCGCTCAGCTCAAATCTGACCGTAAACCCTGTCGAAGAATCGAACCTTGTGGCTATCAGCTACCGGCACCTCGATCCGGATATTGCGATGAAGGTTGCGGACGCGGTCGCTTACGTCTTCATGAAGAACGACGTGAAGCGCGAGACCGCGGGCTCCCTGAACGCCACGGATAAGTTATCTCGAGAGATTGCCACCTTGCAGCTATCCATTCGGCAACTTGAGGAGCAACGCATCAACTATTTGAAGAACCACGATCTGCCGCTCGGCCAGGCTAAAGGTCAAAACCTTACGGTGGAACGGCTCGGCACTTTGAGTGGGCAGCTCCTGGCCAAAGAACACGAGCGCAAGAATCTGCAAGCGGCATACGAAGGCGCGCAAAAAGCAAAAGACATTTGGTCAGTCCCGGAGGTTCATGAAGACAAGGAGATAAAGGAGGCGCGGAAAACTCTCGCCGAGTTAGAGCGCCGGCGGGCTGAACTGCTGGTCACGTATACCGCCGAGTGGCCGGAGGTGCAAAAGATCGATGCTCAGATCAAGAACCTCAAAGCTGATATAGATAAGAGCGCGGCAGAGGCTCTGGCGATTTTGAAAGCGCGTTATGACGCTGCACTTGAGGGCGAAAAGAAACTGCAAGAGGTTTACTCGCAGGAACGCGGCGCGGCCAATCAACAGAGTCAGTCCGAGATCATGTTGAGCAGCCTCAATCAGCAGCTTGAAACCAACAAGCAGCTCTACAACACACTTTTCCAACATCAGAAGGAGATGGAGATCGCCGCCAACGGAAAGTCCAGTAGCATCACCATCGCCTCGCCGGCCGCTCATCCGGACGCGCCCTTGCCCCAGGGACAACTGGGCAAAATCTTTATTGCTTTTCTCCTCTCCCTCACCTTTGGCGTGGGCCTCGCGTTCTTGCTTGATTACCTGGACAACACGCTTAAGTCAGCCGATGACGTTGCTGTCCACTTGCAGCTACACACACTCGCCATGATTCCCGGATCGCGGCGACGGACGCTAACGCGCTGGCGGCATAACGTGAAACAGATCAGCAACGGCGGCGGAAGCGCATTAGAACTGACCAGAGAGGTGCGGTCGCCCACGGCCGAAGCCTATCGACAGTTGCGAACCTCGTTGCGCTTTTGTTCGGTTGGCGCGGCGCCTAAGAGAATCCTAATTACTTCGGGACAATCCGGCGATGGCAAGACAACGACGGCGATCAACACTTCCATTACCCTCGCGCAAACTGGGGCGGATGTCCTGCTCATAGATTGCGACTTGCGACGACCACGGATCCACGATCATTTCGGGATTTCTAATGTTGCCGGCTTAACAAACTACCTCTGCGGCCAACAAATCGAGATCGACGAATTGCTGCAGTCTCACGAAGACGTTCCCAAGTTAAAAATCATGACGGCCGGACCGATGCCTGCCAACCCCGCAGACTTTCTCGGCTCCGAGGAGATGATGAATCTTCTCAATATCGTCAGTGATAGATTTACGCACGTGATCCTCGATTCGCCCCCAGCCAGCGCCTTCGCTGACGCCGCACTGCTTTCCACCCTCGTTGACGGCGTGGTGATCGTAGTCGACAGCGGTCGCAGCTCACGCACTGTCGCGCGCCGGGTCAAACAACGTCTCACTCAAGTGGGCGCGCGTATCTACGGTGTAGTAATCAACTATTCTGACCTCGAAGCGGACGAGTACTACGCAGGCTACTATTCAGACTACTACGCGACAGATCAGACCAACGCCCCCAGTAACTCACTCAGCGCGAATAGTGGCAGTTGAGTCTTCGTTTAGAACTTGTCATTTTGGGAACATAACCAGACAGGGCAAGAAGGTTTGCTGTCCTAACGGCTCTGCCGCCGCGAGGCTAACTCCGGCAAAGCCGATGGCATTGGTTGTGCCAACACAGCAAGAGCAGTCATTCATAAGTCCAGGGAGTTTCATAAGAGAATGCCAGAGTTACCTCGTTATCGATACAGTTCTACTTGACTGGAGAAAATTGACCGCCTCGGGTGGGCGGCAGGCATAGCTATTAACTCTTACGGCGTGCGCATCGGTCTGCGAGTTAATGAGCCAAAGTACTTGCAGTTGATGATTGACCGGCTCCCCCCGGGTTGGAAGCCGGCTGCATCTCCTGTGGTTGTAAACATGTATTCGTTGCTGCTGAGCAACAACAGTCCTAACACAAACGTTCGCCGCTTTAACCTGTTGTATGCCGGTGGCATCAGGGCGGCGCGCTCTCTGGATCCGGAACTGGTGCTAAAGGTCTTTGAGTCAGACATTGAGATTTATGTCGGCATCCTCGCGCGGCGCCGCATCTTCGTGCACGCGGGCGTCGTCGAGTGGCAAGGACAAGCGATCGTACTCCCCGGAAAGAGTATGAGCGGAAAGTCGACTTTAACAGCGGAACTGGTGCGGGCTGGCGCCACTTATTATTCAGATGAGTTCGCAGTGCTCGACGAACGCGGTCGCGTCCATCCCTATCCGCGACAACTGGGATTGCGTTTGCCGGGCAGGGACGAGCAAACGAAAGTGCGGGCCGAGGCTCTCGGTGGCCGCGTCGGCACCAAGCCCATGCCAGTTGGAATGATCGTAGTAAGCCAGTATCAAACCGGCGCTCGTTGGCGGCCGCGCAAACTTTCGGCAGGCCAGGGCGCACTCGAAGTTTTGGCAAACACCGTCCCGGCTCGCACTCGGCCGGAAGAGTCGCTTAGTAGCATTCAACAAGCGGTGACAAAAGCAAGGATTCTCAAAGGTCGCAGGGGCGACGCAAAAGAGACTGCAGAACTAATTTTAGAGTCCTTATCACGCTCCTAATGTGGTAACATCGGCCCCCGAACGCGCTAACAGACTGTTCATAGCCCAGAGGACAATCAATGAGACAAGCGAATGAAAAGATAATGCCGCGAGCCAGGAAAGCTGGTCTGGTTGTAAAAGGACTGGACGACGAAGTTCTGGTTTACGACTTGGAGCGGGACAAGGCTCACTCCTTGAATTCTAGCGCCGCTTTCATTTGGAAGAAGTGTAACGGACGAAGAACGGTAGGCGAGGTCGCCGAAGCACTAAGTAGAGAGTTCAAGGTGCCGGCAGACGAGCAAACTGTATGGTTGGCGCTGGAGCAGTTGAGCAAGTTTAATTTGCTCGAAGCTAAAATCGCCCGGCCCGCCGGTGTCCCGCACCTCAGTCGACGCCAGATGATGCGCATTGGCGCCGCCGCAGCCTTCGCCTTACCGGTGATCGTTTCAATCGTCGCGCCGACGGCAGCAAACGCGCAAACATCTATCAGCCCATCCGTGTGTAACGCGCGTGTGCAACCGAATTGCGGCGGCACTCCCTGCACCGGGGGTAGCGGCGCACAAACATGCCAGCCGTTCGGTGGCACCGGTTGCAAGTGCACTTAATGCTGTAAAAGGTGAGACAGCGGCCATGAGAACAAGCGGAGAACTTGTGGCCAACTTGCTCGCCGGCTCATGGCGCCAGCAACCACGCGAGCCAACTCTTACACCTACCGAGCTAGCCAATATCGCGCCCCTGCTTCTGCAATCCGGAGCGGGGGCGTTGGCTTGGCGCCTTATCCGTAATTCTCCTTTAGCAGCGACTCCCTCCGGTAACGAACTGCAACAAGCCTATCGCCTGCATGCGCTCCAGGCAGCCGTACACGAGACCAACATCAAGGAAGTACTGACGCTGTTTCGCGCTGCTGGTGTTGAGCCGTTGCTGGTCAAGGGTTGGGCCATCGCGCGTTCCTATCCGGAAACCGGCTTGCGACCCTATGGAGACATCGATCTCTGTGTCCGGCTTGGCGACTATGCAATAGCGAGCGAGACACTGCGCGCCGCCGGTGATCGCTATCCCGTGGATCTGCACGAAGGGACGCGACTGCTCGACCACCACGATTGGAACGAACTATTTTCCCGGTCCCAGCTCGTGCCTCTTGATCAGATGTCGGTGAGAGTACTAACCCCGGAGGATCATCTGCGCATTCTCTGTTTCCACTTGTTGCGCCATGGCGTCGAACGACCGATTGGACTCTGCGACATTGCAGTTGCGCTCGAATCGCAACCAGTGGATTTTGACTGGAGTGTGTGTTTTGGGGAAAAACAAAAGCACGCCGACTGGATTAGCTGTGTGATCGGATTGGCGCGTGAACTACTCGACGCGGACGTGAGTCGGATTCCCTTTCAATTCCGGCGACAACCAGCCTGGATTGTAAAGACGGTACTGAAGGCCTGGGGCCAATCTTTCGCCCACCACTTTAGCCAACATGCGCCAATGGATTTTTACGTGCAGCACCCGCGTGGTTTGGTAGAAGCCCTCGCGGCGCGCTGGCCGACACCCATTGTGGGCACGGTTGGTGTCGGCGGGTCATTCAACCGCCTGCCACGCTTTCCCTATCAGGTCGGTTACTTGTTGCTTCGCTCGCTGCGGTTTCTGAGACAAGTCTCTTAGAGGAACCAAATCACCGCCAAGTCGCCAAGAAACGCCAAGAGCACCAAGATCAAGATTGAATCAGAAAGAAATTCGGTTTTTAGCTTCAGAAGACTTGGCGCTCTTGGCGTTTCTTGGCGACTTGGCGGTGAATTCTTAACAAGTTCAACGCTTCCTCGTTAAATCCCTTAGCGCATCTTTGCCAATCCAACGCGCCGCCGGTTCCGGTGATGCGGCTAGCCGGGCGGCCAGATCGAGCACCGCCTCCTTCACAATCTGGCGTCTGCCAATCCCGCGCAACGCCCAACTGACACCCTTCTTAACAAAGTTTCGCTCATCAGGAGCCGCCTTCTCGATGAGAGGCAGATAGCGCAGAAACGATTCATCGTCGGCGGCCTTATCATGCAGGGCTAGCGAGGCGAGCAGAGCGAAGGCACCGCGTTTGACGAACTCCTCGCGACGTTTGGCCCATTGTTCGACTTTGGCGTAGGCGTAAGGCGTGCGATCGAACAGATGGAAGCAGACGGTGTCACAAATGGCCCAACTGTCGAAGTCGCGACACCAGCGATCCATTTGGGCAGGAGTGACGCGGGCAGGCTCGTCCACAAAAGTTGCCAACATCCGCGCTTCAAACCAACCAGATTTCCACAGCTCAAGGGCGAGTTTATGCTTGCGGCCGAGTTCCTTGGCTATCTTATGTAACGTTCCCACCATGATGCCGAACGCGTTGTCCACCGGAATAGCATAACGAGTCATGCCGTCACGGACACTTTTGCTACCCAGCCGCTTCAACCTCTCGACTACTGCAGTTGCATCAGGCGCAGCCGCCTGCAGCCGCGACTTTGTTTTGGGCGCAGTTTTGGCTGTTCCTTTCTTTCCGGCTGACAGCCTCTTTCTCTTCAACCCAGCGTCATTTTCCGCAAGTCTCGCTTTCACCAATTTGCGCACGAGTGAAACGGGCAACGGTTTTTCCGGCTGAAAGCGAATGGTGCCTTTGCTGAGATCGTAGCCTTTGAGTTCTTCCTGAAAAGATTTCAGAGTCGAGGCAGTCATCAGGTAGAAAGCGCAATGGTTTGGCGTGGCGCCAAACCCGACAAGCATTCCATTTTGGTGAAAAGCACACAGTCCATAGCTAATTGACTCTTCAGCCTGGGGCGCGACCGCCGTGATTGTCTTGCGCAACTTCTCAAGCGGGATGCGCTGGCGATCGGGTAACGCTGCAAGGTACCCATCAATTGTCTTTGGTTTTGCTGGCACAGGCATGCTCCTCAAGAAAGCTAGTGAATGCATCGCGTCCACTCGCTAAAACTAACCGCCGGGACGCCAAGGGTGCGGAGTTCGCCAAGAACATTCTGGGCGGTTAAAAATCTGAATCAAGCGACGAGACAAAGACTCCGAAGTCATTGCCAAATCATCGTCACCCCCAGGAAATTGTATTACTTGCTTTGCGTTCTTGGCGGTCCTTGGCGACTTGGCGGTTTCTTTTGTCGGGGGCGATTATAAAGCGGCAACGAGTTCCCTTAGCAACCAAACTGAAAAGGCGACCGAGCACGGTCGCCTCTGCTTAATCTCAAGCTAGGAGGGAGCTCAACTAGTGCTTATTTGATAGGCATACCACAATCCGAAAGCAACGCTGAGACAGCCTGCCGCAGCTTGCAGAGCGTAGTTCATGTTGCTAAATCGTTTGCCGCTAAAAGCAAATGGCAACCCAATCAATCCCGACATCAAAAGCATGCCCAGCGTCGAACCTAAACCGAAGACTCCAAGGTAAAGCACTCCCAACCAAACCGACTTGATTTGGGTCAATACCAGCAGAGTCAGACCCGCGGACCCGGCCAACCCGTGCATTGCCCCAACCAACACCGGCTTCAAACCAATTCGTGAAATTGCGTGTGAGTGCGGCGCGGGAACGTGCTGAGCAGCACCACCGTGCTCTGTACCCACTTCGTGAAAATGGATATGAACGTGTGATTGCCCGTCGTGAGTGTGTCGGTGGATGTGAACATCCGCGCGTTTGCGCAACACACGCACTACCGTTAGCACTCCGAGACCAATGATCATCAATGCCACAGCGAACTCTAGTCCTGACGCCAGCGAAGGAGGCATTGGTAAACGGAACACCAGCAGACCCACGCCGACAACCAAGAGCGCGGCGGTATGCCCGGCGCCCCAGAGTCCGCCCACGAGCGCCGAACGCCAAAGGCTTCGCTGTTCGCTGACAATTGTTGAAACGGCGACTACGTGATCGACTTCGGTTGCGTGCTTAAGACCGAAAACCAATCCGAGCCCGAGTAGGGCAATGATGCCTGCGACTGATAGAGATGCTTCCATGAAGATTGTAACTGAGCGGGACGCGCCTAACAGATTCTGGGCAATTGATCGCCAACCAGCATATCAACGATTCGTGTGCCACCAAAACCAGTAGGCAGTGCCACAATTCCCTGCCGTGGGCTGGGATCGCGGGCGTCTCGCTCGCTAGGAGCGTTAGCGACCGCATTCAATTGTAGGGGTGGCCCTCCGTGGCCACCCCCTGCGTGTTGCAGAATAGATCGGAAAACTATGACAGTTGGGGTGGCCACGGAGGGCCGCCCCCACATAAAATACTCGGCAGGCCGCCTTTTCGGTTTCCAAACTCGTCTTCCCTGCTACTGCCTGATCATGACACGCAGTTGCTCGGCAGCTTTGGGATCGAGAGACTTTAAGGCTTCGTACTCAGCATTCGCTGCTTGCTTGTCCTGGATCGCCAGATATGCGAGTCCTAAATTAAACCGCGCCGGGGCGAGGGTCGGCCGCAGTTTGACTACTTCCTTGTAAGCCAAAATCGCTTCGGAGTAACGACGGCCACTGTAAAGTGTCAGACCGAGATTGAAAAAGGCAGCGGCGCTGTTAGGCTCGATGATTGTAGCCTGCTTCAGAGCTTTCGCGGCTTCCTCGAAGTTTTTCATCCCGTTGTAAGCATTGCCAAGATTTTTGTAGGCGTGCGACAAAACTTCCTGACGGGTTTGGAAACCCTGCTTGTAGGCCTCGCCGGTTGCGCCCAATAAGCGAATCGCCTCCAGGCAAGCCGCAACCGCATCATCGTAGCGACCCGTGTGGTTGTAGAGGTAACCAAGGTTGTTGTGAATCTCGGGATTGTCTGGCTCAACTTTCATAGCCTGTTTGTAATCTTCAATTGCTTCCGGCAAGCGATCCAGTCTCACCAGCGCGTAGCCTAACGGCATCAAGGCGTCGCTGTAGTCAGGTTTTAGTTGAATCGCTTGATGGTATTGGGCGACTGCATCTTTGAAGCGATTTTGATCGAGATAAACGTTTCCCAATCCTGCATAAGACCGCGCGTCAGTCGGATCGAGGCTGGCCGCCTGACGGTATTGTTGCTCTGCTTCTTCATAACGCGGAGTCGGAGCTCTGCGTGCCGCATTCGCGCGGGCGATGATGCGGTTCTGCTCCTTCGCAACCGCGGGCGTAATGCGATGTCCCTTTAAGCGCCCGCCACCGACAGGTGGATCTTGCGGAGTGCGAAAGATCAACAAAGCGCCGCCGATGATGTCGCGATTCACCGTACCGCCGCCGTCCTGCGACCGGGCGCCGGAACCAAGGCCGATGATTAAGGAGGCGACAATTGCGGCCAAATATATGCGATTGAGTGGTGAAGACATGTTCCAACTCCTTGTTAGCAGCAACGGGGAAACCACCGGCGACATTATACTCGAATGCTGGGTGACGGGGTGACGGGTGACAGATGACTGGTGGCGGGTATCCGGTACCGGGATCGGGATCGGGTGCTGGCTGTATTAATTTGTGTTGAGAGCTCAATTCAGACCGTCTAACTGCAAGCCAATGGGCTCAGCGCCAGCGCCTTTGATGGCGTCGATAATCTTCGTCACCTCACCATAAGGGATTGAACGCGGGGCTTTGACGAAAACTGTTTTCTGAATACGCAGCCTTTCCGGAATGTCGGTGCGCGTGAGCAGCTCGGTGCGAAAAACCCGATTGCGGGCGCGTTGTTGAAAGAGATCCGCAAGGGTTCGCACAAGTTTGAGTGGTTCATCAACAGTGCCCATCTCTTCCAAGCCGTTCAACTTCAGAGTTCGGTCAGCTTCTATAGTTACGACAAGGGTATGCTCGCCCGGCAGCAATGGCCGATCATCTGGCGGTGCCGGAAGTTTCGCCATAAAGCGCGCAGGCTTCAAAGGCACAGCAACCATGAAGATAATCAGCAAGACCAACAAGACATCGATGAGCGGCGTTACGTTGATGTGCGGCTTGCTATCGATTTGTGTTGCCAGAGACATGGTGCATTCTTAGACACTCAAGCTGCCCCAAAGTTCCCGCTCGATGGTGGAAATTACCTGGGAAATGGTGTTATGAGAAACGCAAAGACGCTGAGTCGCAAAGACGCAACGACACGAAAACGAAAAAGTTATAGGAAATCCCTTGCTGATTCGTTCATGGACTAGCCGGCAAATTCTTTAGATTTCTTTGCGTCTCTGCGGCTCAGGGTCTTTGCGTAACGATCAGCGCCCACGCTGCCAAACCACACAGCACAAAGCCGAATGCATTGATGACGCCGTGCGTCATCGCCATTTGCGGTATATCAACAATCAGTTTGTGGAAGACGATGCTGTAGGCATAGAGGCCGGCGAGGACCATTGCCGGGATAACGGAGAGTGAAGAAATGACCAGCAGCATTCTCGGAAGCAGCGCAGAGATGTGCGGCACAATGCAAACGAAGTTTATTAGCGCCAGGCTAAGAAGCCCGAGCGAAATAACTATCGCGCCAACCAAAGCCAACACCGGCGAGAGCGTGATGCCTGCTGCCACCAGCGGTGTTCCCGCAATTACGCAGACAACAGCAAACGGGTAAAGCGATCTTATTTTTCCTGATGCCTGCAAGTGATGACCGGTGAGGCCTGTGAGCAAGGGCGCGGCAAACCCTGCGAAGTGAAAGTGAACAGCTGTCAGCAGCACTATCGTGTCACCAAACCCGAGGGGCTGAATTCCCAGGCGCGACGTGATTAGCCAAACCGCACCCACCGGTAAGTAAATCATTGCTGCGAGAACAGACAGGTTTGCGACTGCCGGACCGCTCGAGTGGCTCAGGCGAGTGAGAGAAATCAAACCATCAAGGCCAATCAGACTCGTAGTAAGCAACCAGAGGATGGCTAAACCAGCCGCAACAAATCCCGGCTCGAGGAAACCCGAGATGATGATCGCCAACGCCGCAATTGGCTGAGAGGCTGCGGCTGTTAGGAGAAGCGCTGATCTCCGCTCTGACACTGCACTAATCAGAGCGAAGCCAAGGGGCACGATCACCAAAACGCCGAGCAAGAGTATTCGCTGAATCAACTCACCTTCAGGAGAGTCGGACAACGAAACAGGCAGCAACACCAGCCACGCGGCCCCGCCTATCAGAGCCTTGCCAATGTTCTGCTCAGACCAAAGCATTCCCTGCGTACCTTCGCGCTTCAATCTCACTGCGGGCGAGACGCCCGCCATCCGGTTTTAGATCGCGGGCGTCGTCATTAACTTTTTCCGCGTTGTTCGTGGCGGTTCCCGATCTTTTAAGAACCAACAAAAGCGACCACTAATCCACACGAATTCACAGGCTATTTCAGATTACTTCAATCCCTCAATAACCACGCGGGCCACGGTGGGAATAATCTCGCGCTCATTCGCATGTTCAGTAGTGAAAACCGCCAGCACAAACTTGGCACCGTCCGGCAGCTCAATATAGGCAACGTCGTGCCTGGTGGTGCTGGTCCAGCCGGCTTTTGACCATAGACGAGCGCCATCGATCTCTTTCAAGGCAATACCCGTGAAGCCATGACCTTGATCGTCGGGATCTTTGGCTGCGCCACCATACTCACGCTTCAACAGATCCATCATCTGGTTGCTGCGCTCCGGAGTCACAGCTTTGCGGGTGGCGATCTCCATCAGCAAACGTGCGGTTGCATCGGTTGTCAGTTTGTTGCGATTCTCGCCGTTCTTCCCACGGGATACTTGCTCACGACCGTACGCATCTTCACAAAATGTTTTCTGATTGACGTTAATGTTTGTATAACCAAGCGAACTGAAGTAGCGATTCACCGCGTTGCGCGCGTATTGCCATTTCGCCATCTCTTTGGGCGGCAGTTCATAGCCACCCGTTGTGTGGGTGATCACATCGAGAACATATTGGGTCGCCTCGTTTGAGGAATCGACAATCATGTCCTTTACCGCGCGCTTGAGTTCCGGAGTCTCGGTGAGCTTCTTGTCCTCAAGTAAACGATGAGTCGCTGCGAGGTAAAAGAGTTTCACGACGCTTGCCGGATAGACTCGTTCGTTACCACGAAAGCTTGCCGTCAGTGGCTGTGCCGGGTTGCGGAGGTCGATGAGCGTGATTGAAAGCTGCTTCTCTTCGAGCTTCTTGTCGGCAAACTTGGCAATTGTGTCGCGCGCCGCCTTGTCGACAAGGGCTTGAAGGGCCGTCTGAGATTTGATGTCAGCGCGCAAATCTTTCCGGCCGCTCGCTGGGATTAAGAACAAAAACAAAAGCATGACAATCAGAATGGGCTTAATGATAGTTTTTGGGTTCATGGTATTTTGGTTGGCGTTTTAATTGTCCCCCAGACGCTATTGCGCTTTCATCAATGAGCGAACCACGAAGTCACACAAAAATTACACGAACATGTTTAGTGCTACTTAGTGTGATTTAGTGTTTTCGGTTTGCCTTCGCCTGGTAGCGAGACTGGCTCTGGATATTGATTTGCACTCCGACGTCAAGAAGCTGAATTACACCATCTTGGTGTCTATCAAACTCTCTGGATTATAAGGCAGGCTATGGAAAAAGTATCGAATGAAGGACTCGTTCGCGGTATTCGTCAATGGGATCTCATCGGACTTACGATCAATAGCGTCATCGGTGCCGGCATCTTCGTCCTGCCCGCGAAGGCTTTTGGTCTGATTGGCAACTACAGTCTGATTGCCTTTGTGACCTGCGCTTTTGTGACGGTGCTGATCGTTCTTTGTTTTGCGGAGGTCAGCAGCCGCTTCACTGATACCGGCGGTCCGTATCGTTACGCGCGAGTCGCGTTTGGCCCGGCTGTTGGTTTCCAGGTTGGCTGGCTGAACTGGCTGGCGCGCATCAGCGCGTATGCCACCAACTGTAATCTCCTGGTTGTCTATTTAGGTTTCTTTTGGCCTCCGGCATCGTCCGGATTGTTTCGTGCGCTCGTAATTACGCTACTGACTGTCACCTTAACGGCAATCAATTACATAGGCGTTCGTGATGCAACGCTCACGAGTAACATCTTTACGATTGCGAAACTGCTTCCACTTTTGCTCTTCATCGCAACGGGGCTCTTCTTCCTCGCTCCGGCAAATTTCTCATTGGCAACGGCCCCATCTCTTGGTTCATTTTCGACCGCAGTGCTGTTAATCGTTTACGCTTTTACTGGCTTCGAGAATGCTAGTGTGCCAGCCGGCGAAATCGAGAATCCTCGCCGCAGTCTACCCATAGCCATCATCGCCGCCATCGCGATCGTGACGGCGCTCTACCTGTTAATTCAAGTGGTCTGTATTGGTACTCTCGTGAACCTGGGCCAGACTGAACGTCCTTTGGCTGAGGCGGCCAACTCATTCCTCGGTCCGATCGGAGCGTCGTTAATCGCGGCAGGTGCGATAACCTCGATCATTGGCAACCTCAACGTAAACCTGTTGTCCTCTCCGCGGATTCCCTTCGCAATGGCTTTGCAGGGAGAACTGCCACGGAAACTCGCCGCCGTTCACAAGCGCTTCCGCACACCACACATCGCGATCTTATTGACCGCCGCGTTAGTGCTCGCTCTGACGCTTTCCAGTACTTTGATTTATGCGCTGACGGTGAGCACGATTGCGAGGCTGCTGGCGTACGCGGCCACGTGTGCGGCGCTACCGCGACTGCGTTACCAGAAAGACGCGCCGCCGGCAATGTTTAAACTACCGGCGGGCATAGCAATCAGCATACTTGCGGTTCTGTTATCTCTCTGGCTCTTATCAAACAGTACGTTGATCGAGGCGCGCGATTCAGCGATAGCTGTTGCGGCTGGACTGGCGATTTATTTTCTTTACAGAACGTTTAAGAAACCTGCGTCTGCGCGAGACTAGCTTTTCACGCCAACTGGAGTCATGTGCCTCGTTCACGAGGCAAGCGTAAACGCGCCAACTCTAAGTGGCGATTCCACGCGCAGCCGGTCGACGGCACTTTCTCTGCAACGCATCCCAACTAGTCCGACGCTTGGTACACTATACGGCCATCCATGATGGTCAGGACCACTTTGACCTTTTCGATCTCTCTCGGTTCAATTCTGAAAAGATCCTGCGAGAGCATCACAATGTCGGCCAGCTTGCCTGGTATGAGTGTCCCCTTCGATGCTTCCTGGAACTCCGCGTACGCCGAGCCGGCCGTATAAGCTCGCACCGCTTCCTCAACACTAATCTTCTGTTCGGGAATCCAACCATCCGGGTTTTTGCCGTCAAGCGTCCGGCGTGTGACCGCGGCATAAATACTCAACATTGGATCTAGCGGAGCTACGGTCCAATCTGTGCCGAAGGCGAGTGTTGCGCCCGCATCGAGCAAGGAACGAAAGGCGTAAGTTGTCTTCGCGCGTTCAGGGCCGATTCTCTTCTCTGCCCAGCGGCCGTCATCGATGGCGTGATAAGGCTGCATCGAAGCAATAACTTTTTCGCTTGCGAACCGCGGAATGTCCTGGCGTCGCAAGTGTTGTGCATGCTCGATGCGAAAACGACGGTCGCGAGCGCCATTTTCGCGCACCACTTGGGCGAACAGTGAAAGAATTTGTTCGTTGGCGCGATCACCGATCGCGTGAATCATTACCTGAAGACCGGCACGATCTGCTTGCCGCACGCGTTCGAGCATTGCGCCTTCCGGAAACATTTCGTCCCCAGCAAGTCCGCGTGTTGTGGGCGCATCGAGGTAGGGATCGTAGAAGAATGCGGTTGTCGAACCAAGACTACCGTCAGCAAATCCCTTCAAGCCGCCAATCCGCAACATGTCGCTGCCAAAATGCGCCCGCACTCCTGTGCGCGCCAGTCTTTCCCAGGCCGGCAACGGCGCGATAGCGTAGATGCGTGTTTTTAACTCGCCCCTCTCAAGCAGGAATTGATAGACGCCAACGTCACTTCCTGCCGAAACGTCCTGCACACTGGTAACTCCCAGCCTCGCCGCGTGTTCAGTGGCGGCCTTTGCGGCAGCTAGTTTCTCCGCAAAAGTTGAATCTGGAATGACTTTCCAAACAGCACTCATCGCGGCGTCTTTAAGTACCCCGGTGGGCTCGCCCGTTGGTGGATCTCGCACGATGAGCCCGCCATCGGGATCAGGCGTCTCTTTTGTTACACCCGCAAGTTTCAACGCCAGGCTGTTGGCAAGGGCCATGTGTCCATCGAGCCGACTGACGAAGACTGGTGTATCTGGCGTGAACCGATCGATCAACTCCTTTGTAGGCAAGGGTGCCTTACCATCACGCTCCGCCCAGCGCTCGTGATCCCAATCGCCACCGGTGATCCAGCGGCCAGAGGGAACCTTCCCGGCAAACGTCCGAATCCGCTGAGCGAACTCGTCCGGGGTATCGGCATCGCGCAAGTCCACACTCGAGAGTTGGAATCCTCCGCTAAGAAAATGAACATGCGCGTCGTTGAAGCCCGGCAACACCAACTTTCCGCCGGCGTCGCGCACTTCAGTTCCCGGCCCGGCAAGTTTCCGGATCTCGGTCGCGGAGCCAACGGCGACAATGCGATTTCCATGGACGGCAATTGCTTCCGCGGTAGGCTTCGCCGGATCCATCGTATGCACTCTGGCATTGATAATGATCAAGGTCGCCGACAATGATTCACTGGCGGTGGTTTGAAGGTTAGCTGTCATTAGACCTGCCGCTACAACTAGAGAAAGAAACAATTTGAACTTCATGAAGGTTCCAGTGACGATTTGCTGTAGGGGCGGCACTTCTGTGGCCGCCCCATTTTGATATTGGGGCGCCCACGGAGGGACGCCCCTACAGATTTGAATAATAGGACGCTACCCACTCGGTGTGAATCTTCATTAACCTTTGGGCGCGTAGTGTATCATTCTTCCTTCGAGCTAAATCTTGGATACCTTGATCGAAAACCTGCGCGCCCTCGTTGGACGAGACGCTGTACTAGCAGACGCCAGTGAGCTGCTCGTTTATGAGTGCGACGGCTTACCGCAACACAAATATTTACCGCGCGCCGTAGTCTTTCCCAAATCAACTGAAGAAACTGCGGAAGTGATGCGCTCGTTGAAGCGCGCCGGTGTTCCCTTCACTCCCCGCGGTGCCGGAACTGGATTGTCTGGCGGAGCCCTCGCCCTGGAACGCGGCGTGGTCATTGAGATGGCCCGCATGCGAAAGATCCTCAACATCGACGCCGAGAATCGCACCGCACTCGTCCAAACCGGCGTCGTCAATGCTCATGTTTCGCGAGCGGTGGCGCATCTTGGCCTGCACTACGTTCCTGATCCTTCAAGCCAGGGCACGTGCACCATCGGCGGGAACATAGCGGAAAGTGCGGGCGGCATCCATTGCTTGAAGTATGGGACCACTACTGACCACGTCCTGGGAGTCAAAGTCGTACTCGCGGGTGGTGAGGTTCTAGAACTCGGAGAAGAAGCGCAGCACGGTGGTTATGACTTGCTCGGTGTGTTCGTCGGCTCTGAAGGCACATTCGGCATCGCCACGGAAGCACTGCTGCGTTTGGTGCCGGTGCCGCCGGCCGTGCGAACCCTCCTTGCTGAGTTTGCAGAGGTTGATGCCGCGAGTCAGGCCGTATCGGCGATCATCGCTGCTGGAGTGATGCCGGCGGCACTCGAGATGATGGATCGGGAGATCATCCGTGCGGTGGAAGCAAGCGTTTTCGCCGCCGGACTGCCGCTGGATATTGGCGCGGCACTCTTAATCGAGCTCGATGGGTTGGAAGCCGGCATCGATGCCGAGGCTGAACGCGTGCGGAGTATTTGCTTAACGGCTGGCGCCCGAAATTGCCGCCTGGCGCGCGACGAGTCGGAGCGCAAGAAATTGTGGGCGGCACGGAAAGGAGCGTTCGGAGCGATCGGCAGAATCGCGCCAGACTCAATGATCCAGGATGCGGTTGTTCCGCGTTCGCGACTCCCCGAAGTGATGGCCGATGCTTATCGCATCTCGGCGAAGTTTAATTTGCTCCTGGCAAACGTTTTTCATGCCGGGGATGGCAATCTCCATCCCTTCATCTGTTTCGATTCGCGATCTGCTGACCAGGTACGACGCGTGAAAGAGGCTGGGCGTGAACTCATGGAAACGTGTGTACGCGCAGGCGGCACGATCACGGGTGAACACGGCGTCGGACTCGATAAGCGCGACTTTCTGCCGCTGATCTTTTCGGACGATGACATGGACGTTATGTTGCGCGTGCGCCGGGCGTTTGATCCGGATGGACTATGCAACCCGGGAAAGATCATTCCCTTACTCAAAGGCTGCGGCGAAGCGCGGGTCATGTCAGAACCGGGAGCGGTAGCGACCGGCTTACCTCACCAGTTCACTCAAGTATCTCAAGAGCGTGGCGCAGCTTCACAAGACCTGGCAGGCGACCCTGCGAAACGGCAAAGCTTGTCCGCACTGCAAAGCGGCAAAGTCGCGGAAACACGAGACGCGGAGACGCGGAAACAACCCGAGGGTCCGTCAATTTCTAATGAAGACGTCGCCAGCAACCGCTTGGCTGAAATCGTCGGGGCTGGAGCCGTCTCGCCATGTGCCCGCGTACCTCAATCTCACTATCACCCTGTCTCCGATTCTCCCCTCCCCCTCATCACCGTCACTCCCTCTTCCATCGACGAACTCCGGGAAATCATCAGACTCGCAGACCGCGAAGCCTGGAGTGTCTTACCTGCAGGGGCGGCCACCTGGCTCGATGTTGGTAACGAACTCAAGCGAGTGAACATAATTCTGAGCACTGCGCGGTTAAATCGAATACTCGATCATGAGCCGGCTGATCTTGTTGCTAGTGCCGAAGCCGGTGTGACCCTCGAGACATTCAACCAAAGATTGAGTCAGGGCGGACAGTGGTTGCCATTGGATCCGCCTGATGATGGGCGCGCGACGCTGGGCGGCGTCGTCGCCACCGCGAGCAGCGGAGCACAGCAAATGGGCTACGGATCACCACGAACTTTTGTGATTGGAATGAATGTATTGCTCGCTGACGGCAAGTCATTAAAGGCCGGTGGTCGCGTGGTAAAGAATGTAGCCGGCTATGATCTGTGCAAGTTGTTCACCGGAAGCTTTGGAACTCTGGGCATCGTCACCGATATTACTTTCAAATTGCGACCGCAACCGGCGCAGGAAACTACGATTTGCGCGCATGGCCCTTTACAATCAGCTTTCGCAGCGGCTTGGTCTGTTTATGAGGCCGGCTTATTCCCAGTCGCCATTGAGCTGTTATCTGCAGACCTCGCTAAACACTGCGTTTTAACAGATCCCGGTGAGGTGCAACTGCTGATAAGATTTGCGGGCATTGAGAAAACGGTTGCCTATCAAATCGACAAGGCGACCGGACTACTTAAAGGTCACGCGCTCGCCAATGTTGAAGTCATCGAGGACGACAGGTCGATCTGGCGCAATTTACAGCTAGTTCCATTAGCAACCAGCGTGGGACTCTCTTGTCGCATAGGGTTGAAGCCTTCTCAAGTCCGGCGCCTGATTGAAACCGTTATCAAGCACTCTGATCGGGAGTTAGTTTGGCAGGCGAGCTTCGCCGCGGGTCGCGTAAGAGTGATGCACGAAGACAACAGCAGTGCGAACAACCAAAGACTCAATGCCTTAAGGGCGGCGGCAGAAGCATTGGGCGGCTCGCTCATCATTGAACACGCGACGCCGGAATTCAAAAGTGAGATTGACGCCTGGGGAAACCTTCCCGCGTCTACGCTAATGACTAGAATTAAGCAACAACTTGATCCCGCGGGCTTGTTTTCACCCGGCAGGTTTTAGATCCTTAACAGAAACTGTCAGCTTCCGAAGTAGTCTCGCGGAATTACCCGACAGAACTGGAACCGACGCAAACTAACACGAAAAAGCGGCGACCAGTCGCCGCACTCCAAAGTCACGAGCCGTAATCAAGCGCGCATTTACTTTTTTGGGAGGCTGTAATGACACTGCACCACCAACGCATCATCCTTTGCTTGCTGATAGCGATCAGCGTCCTGGCTGCCCCGCTATCAGCAAATGGCCGGGCTGGGTTTGCTTCGCTCGCAGCGCGCGAACCAGTCCGCGCCAAACACGGCATCGTAGCTTCCACTAATGAAGTCGCATCGGAAGTCGGCGTCGACGTAATGAAACGCGGCGGCAATGCGATTGACGCCGCCGTCGCTGTCGCTCTCGCCCTAGCCGTCACCTATCCGGCCGCTGGTAATCTGGGCGGCGGTGGATTCATGATGATTCGCTTGCACAACGGAAAGACCACGGCGATCGATTATCGCGAGATGGCGCCGGCTGCGGCCCACCGCAATGTCTATCTCGATAAGGATGGCAATCTGATCAAGGGCGAAGGTTCGTCTACAGTTGGTTATCGCGCCTCTGGAGTTCCCGGCACCGTCGCCGGGCTTGAACTGGCATTGAAGAGATATGGCTCAGGAAAGTTAACCTGGGCGCAACTCGTTGAGCCGGCGCGGCGCTTGGCCAGCGAAGGCTTTCCGATGGGCTACGGCCTCGCCCGCTCACTTAACAACAACGAGTATCTGGGCAAGTATCCCGAGACACGGCGAATCTTTCTGCGCAATGGGAACTACTATCAGGACGGCGAGATTTTTCGGCAGCCGGAGCTCGCAGCAACACTGACTCGTTTGCAGCGCTCAGGACCGAAAGAGTTTTACCAGGGTCGCACCGCGCAACTCATCGCTGCCGACATGAAGCGGAACAACGGCTTGATCACGATGGCCGACATGCGCGCGTATGTTGCCAAAGAACGAGAACCGTTGCACGGCAGCTATCGCGGTTATCCAGTGATCTCCATGCCCCCGCCGTCTTCCGGCGGCGCCGTCCTCCTGGAGATGCTTAACATTCTCGAAGGCTTTGAATTAGACAAATACGACTGGGCCTCGTCTGAACGTTACCATGTTACGGTGGAAGCGATGCGGCGCGCGTTTGCCGATCGCGCTGAATACATGGGCGACACGGATTTCGTTAAGGTTCCGATCGCAGGGCTGATTGATAAGTCGTATGCCGAGAAGTTGCGCCAGTCGATTAACTTCGAACGCGCGTCATCCAGCACAGAAGTTCGCGCCGGCCGGCCAACTGGATACGAATCGGAAGAGACAACTCACTTCACCGTTGTTGATGGGCAAGGTAACGCGGTGGCCAATACCTACACTCTAAACGACTCGTTTGGCTCCGGGGTGGTAGCGAAAGGTACCGGCGTCTTCATGAACAACGAGATGGACGATTTTGCCGCCAAGCCGGGAACGCCAAACCTGTACGGCTTGATTCAAGGTGAGCGAAACGCAGTCGCTGCGGGCAAACGTCCGCTCTCGGCGATGACGCCTACATTTGTTCTGCGAAAAGACGGCAGTTTGTGGTTCACCACCGGCAGCCCCGGTGGACCGACCATAATCAATACTGTTCTGCTGATCATTACGAACGTTATCGATTACAAAATGAACATCCAGCAGGCGATAGACGCGCCTCGCATTCATCACCAATGGTTGCCTGATCAACTCGTCTTCGAACCATACGGATTGTCTGGAGATACACAGAAGGCCCTACTGGCTCGCGGACATAAGCTTGCAAAACCAACCTATCTCGGCAATGCGGAAGGAATCATGATCGAAGAAAAGACCGGAGTGCGTTTGGGGGCCAGTGACCCTCGGCGCAGCGACGGGCTGGCGGTGGGTTATTGATCACGAATCTGATTCTTACCTCAGACAGTGGGGCAGATTAATCGCGGCTCCGATTCTCACCGCGCTTCAGCGCGGTGTTAGGCGAGAAGAGAAGAGCGGAAACCGTTTAAACGGTTTCCTTGATCATTCATGACTCCCGTCACACCGGGCTGAAGCCCGGTGAGAATGAAACCCGTTTTGATGCGCTGCAGCCCGGTGAGGATTAGATCCGTTCTAAAGAAATTGGCCGCGCCCAATTAACCCAATTGTCATTACCAGCTGCTCTAAAAACCGAAGAACAAAAGCTGCTCGCGTGTGTGCATTGCGGCCTTTGTCTGGAGGCTTGTCCTACTTACACCCTAACCGGTGACGAGAACGATAGCCCGCGCGGTCGGATTTATCTCATGCGCGCGGTTGCCGAAGAGAAACTCGCCGCGGCATCTTCCTCTTTTCGCACCCACATTGACCGCTGCTTAGGCTGTCGCGCGTGTGAACCCGTTTGTCCGGCCGGAGTTGAGTATGGGGAATTACTGGAGGCCAGCCGCGCCACGTTGTTTCCGCAAACCGCGGCACATAGGTTTAGCTATCGCCTGCTGCGTTTTGCCCTGCGACACGTTTGGCTGGAGCCCTGGCGTCTAAGATTGGCGTTTGCGGTTGCGCGCGTATTTCGCAATACCGGCCTGGCGAAGTTGCTCTTGAAGTCCGGAGTGGTCGGATTGTTTTCAAGGCGTGGCGAGTTTGGCGTCGGCTTGCTGGTTAGTTCCGCACCGCAGTTACGCACTGGCGCTGCTCAGAGAGCTTCACAACCTGGCGTGGATGATCGAATGCAGCCCGCCCTGTTATTCACCGGCTGCGTTACTGCTGGACTCTTTGAGCGGGTGAATCAAGCGACTAAGCGCGTCTTGCGCGTTAATGGTGTGCAAGCCGAAGCAGCGCCGCACCAGGGGTGCTGTGGCGCCCTGCACGCGCACGCCGGCGATTTGGAAGGGGCCCGCGTGCTGGCGCGGCAAAACATTGCCGCGTTTGGCGCGGGTGATGAGCCTGTGATCACGAACGCGGGCGGCTGTGGTGCGATGCTCGTTTCCTATGCCCACTTACTCGCCAATGATCCAACTTTTGCGGCGCGGGCGAAAAGCTTTTCAGCGCGAGTGCGTGACGTAAGTCAACAACTAGAGATGAAACCGATTGTCCACGGTGCGCGTTTGGACGACGCAGTCACTTACGACGCTTCTTGTCACTTGCTAAACGGACAACACGCGGCTGAGGCACCGTTGAAAGTTTTGCGGGCCGTTCCTGATCTCAATCTAGTGCCGCTCGCAGGTGCTGAGCGCTGCTGCGGCGGCGCCGGAGTTTACAACCTGCTCGAACCGGAGATGTCTCAGGGCGTCTTACAAGAGAAGCTCGCTCACATTCGCGAGACTGGTGCAACAGTGCTGGCCACCGGCAATCCCGGCTGCCAGATGCAGATCGGCGCTGGCTCTCACAGCGAAGAAATGGAATTGCAAATCTGCCATCCTGTTGAACTCCTGGACATCTCGTACGCCCGCGGTGGACTCTACTCTGAAGGTTCCTAGCATGGCGCAGCGAAGCGCAAACTACATCACGCTTGGGATTTTTGCTCCCTTGCTCATCCTCGTCGGCGTGGCGGGATTCCTGATTCCACCGCAGCTAAGTCTTACTAGCGGTGCGCCCGCTTACAACATATTTCACGTGATGTTTGGCTTGCTTGGCGTGTTTGTGCTCTGGTCACGCAAGGAAGTATTAATTAGTTCGTTCAACGCCGGGTTTGGTCTGATTGATCTCTTTCAGGCATTTGCAAGTTATGCCGGCCTGCCTCCGAAGCAATATTTTCTTTGGACCAGGGTAGATGATATTTTGCACCTCGTGATCGGATTGGCGCTCTTTATTATCGGCTGCTTCGGACTAAAAAGTCAGAACCGGGAGCGTTAGCGACCGGCTAGTTCACCCGCAACAAAAGGAGACGACAAAGTGAGTGCAGCCCGCTCGGTCTTTGAAACACAGCAGCTTAATCTTGCGGAGTTGCGGCAAATGAGCTACGAGGAATTAGATCGGCTCTACCGGTCTGCCCAAAGACCATCCTCAATTGCCGATCTTGACGGTGATGCGATTGGCGCGATGCTCGCGTGGCGTTCACCTCGTAGCGGCCCGATCGCATGGCTGCTGCGGAAGTTTGGTAATTCGGCGGTCTTTCCCTGGGAAGGAAAATCGTTTAACACTAAGGGAACAGAATCAGGTGGCGGGATCAACCGCATCAACTTGCTGGGTAAAAGACGATGGTTCCCGTTTGCCACTCGCTTCGAAGCGTCATTCATCGACGGGAAGCCTACCTTTGTATTGGACTACTCGGGTCCCGGCAATCCGCCGCTGATTCGACAAATCGTTGATGAGGTACGAGAAGTAGCGCCTAATTTATTCATGGGACCGGCGGCGCTAAAAGTCGGCGGGCGTCCCCGACCAATCCTGTTTTTTGCCGTGTCGCTCCAGTGAGGGAGATGTCTCAGTTTAAGGCTAGCTCGACCGTTTAGATT
>JBAPXA010000357.1:0-21990 GCA_049283975.1 Pyrinomonadaceae bacterium
GCTAGTGGCAGTTTCAAAGTGGAACGTCGTGATTCCTGAGCCTCTTGTGCTAACAGTTCTGGAGTCGGCGCCGCGATTGAACTGCCGGCCCTGGTCTTTTGCTGACTAGCAAGGTTGCCGCTTAGGAGGACGAGCAGAAAAATAAAAGCGCCGAAAAGTTGGACCATGCCTGTTGAGCTGCAAAATAACGATTGTTAGGACGTCGGAACAGTACGGGAGCGGGGCGACCGCCTTCAACTATCACTGCCGCACTTCTCTACAGGCGGCTGGCGTCCTGGCTCATGAGGACCTAAACGTTCGATTCATCCAAAGGGAAGCTTACGCAACCTGAAGGCGATCGCTAACGCTCCGCTTCTGTATTGTACCGAGTAACGTCTGGGGGTGAATGCAGTCGCTAACCGTCAGACCTCTTCAGTGACGCCGACCTCATCAGTAACTTCATACAACGAAGTCGCCTCGGTGCGCGAGGTCTGACGAGCAGCAGGCAAAGCCAACACCCGTAATGTTGTTATTCGCTCGCGGCGACGCAATGATAATTCGTCGCCGGCTTTTACTGTGGTTGCGGGTTTCGCGACTTTGCCATTAACCAAAACCAAGCCTGCATCACACATTTTTTGGGCAATGGTTCGCCGCAGACACAGCCGGCTACTCTTGAGAAATAGGTCTAACCTCATCGGCAACTAGAAAACCCGGGCTGGCTCGAGGCCACGACCCGGGTTTTCGACAAATGTCATTACACGTTAGCTCTTCTTTTTGGCTGTTGGCTTAGCGTTAGCGTTATCGGTTTTAGCGGCCTCCGAAGAAATCTTGAGGAACGGCATGACTGCTTCCTGATAGTCTTTGGCCACATTGACGTAGGCGTCGTTGCGCAAAGTTTGCAAGTAGGCATCGCGTTCTTTGGGTGCGCGTTCGACAGTTATTGCCTGGCGCACCTGGTCTTCATTGAAAGTCGCCGTGGTCGTACCGGGATTGCGTTCGTCTACGCGGAAGATCTGATAACCGTCGGTACCTCTAAGCGGCTCGCTGATACCACCCACCTTGACGTTCTTGATTGCCACTGCAATGTCTTCGCGCAATTGGGGCGTTTCAAACCTGCCCACCTTACCTTTGTTCTGGGGCGCGACCCGCACACCATTCAGTTCACGTTCGGAGTTTGTGGCCGCGACCGCTCCGAAGTCTGCGCCCGCCCGAAGTTGCGCCACTAATTCCAGGGCCTTGGCTTTTACGTCAGCTTCGTTCTTACCGGCGAAGGTAAGATAGATCTCCGAAATAATTACATTCTCAGGCTTGAGGAACTTCTCGCGATTCGCTTCAAAATATTTCTTCAGCTCATCCGGCGAGACGCTAAAGTAGATCCGGCGATCAACCTCCTGCTGCAGCACGGCCTGCTTCATGATTTCGTTGCGCAGGGTCTGGCGTGTCAGAACCGGATCCAGCCCGCTTTCTTTCATTGCCTGATCGAGCTTTTCAATGGTGGTGATGCCTTGTTCCTTGGCAACGTCCAGCATGCGGCGGTTTACTTCCGCTTCAACGTCAGCCGAGAGTTCAAGCTCTTTACCTTTTTGTAATAAGAGCCGCTCGTTGATGAGCGTGGCGATCAGTTCGGCTTTGCGTTTGGCGACTTCTTCCGTCGCCTGTTGCTCATTCATGCCATTCTGCTTCAGCGTCTCAATCCGTTCCTTGCTCTCGCGCTTAAGCATCGACAGTGTAATTACGTCTTCGTTCACCTGCGCAATCACTTCATCGACGACAGTAAGCTCAGCTTCCTGCGCCTTGACCGGCGGTGCGGCGAGCATGAATAAGGCAAAAGCGGAAAGAATCGCCGCCTTTAAAATAGTGAATTTGGCTTTCACGAAAAGTACTCCTATAAATCCTGGTTGAATCATTCGTTCTGGTTAGTTTTGAACAAGCGCCCGATTCTAATCGCCAAGGCGGAGTTCGAGCAATGCCGCACGCGCCACTTGGAGCTCGCTGTCGCCCTGCGCTTCTTCCAGATTGATGCGCAGCACCCCGGCGGGGGTAAAGGTCGCGTTCTCGTCCCGGCTCACAAAGTCAGTCAGCTTTTCCGGCGAAATTCGAGCATTTTCACAGAATTTGATCGCGATCCCGTCCGCAGTTTTATCTATCGAAAGCACCCCAATTTCTTCCGCCAGGCGTCGCAGCCGCGCATAAGCAAAAAGATCTTCTACCGGCTGAGGTATACGTCCATAACGATCCTCTGTCTCACGGCGAATGCTGGTAAGCGTCTCTTCGTCCCGGGGTGATGAGACTCGCTTGTACGTCCGCAAGCGCTGGCCCATGTCCTGAATGTAATCCTCAGGAATCGCTACGTTGACCCCCAGGTTGATCGAGACGCTCGTTTCGTCTTCAACCTGCTCGCCGCGCAACTCAGCGACGGTACGTTCCAACATCTGCGTGTAAAGATCGAAACCGAGGGCATCCATGTGACCCGACTGCTGGCCACCAAGAAAGTTGCCGGCGCCGCGCAATTCAAGATCAAGTGCGGCGATCCGAAAACCGGCGCCCAGGTCCGAGAATTCTCTGATCGCGGCTAGCCGTCTCCGGGCTATCGGCGTGAGCTCCTGCTCGCTCGGGATCAGCAGGTACGCATATGCCCGCCTGCTGGAACGACCGACCCGTCCACGTAACTGATAAAGCTGAGAAAGACCGTAAGCATCGGCGCGGTTTATGATGATTGTGTTGGCACGGGGGATGTCTATTCCATTCTCGATGATGGTAGTTGCAATCAGAACATCATATTTATGCTCAATAAAATCGAGCATTACCTGCTCCATTTCCTTCTCATTCATCTTGCCATGACCCACCACCAGGCGAGCCTGGGGCACGATCCGCTGTACCAGGGCGGCAATCGTCTCAATGGTTTGGACCCGGTTATGAATTAAGAAGACCTGACCGCCCCGCGCCAATTCCAGTTCGATTGCCGACTTGATTACGTTTTCGGAGAACTGAACCACCTGAGTCTGAATCGCAAGCCGATCGCGAGGAGGAGTCTCGATCAACGACATGTCGCGCAGGCCAGTCAAAGACATGTTGAGGGTGCGCGGGATTGGCGTCGCCGAAAGCGTCAGAACATCCACTCGCTTTTTCAACTGCTTCAACTTCTCTTTGTGAGCAACACCAAACCGTTGCTCCTCATCGACAACCACCAGGCCAAGATCCTTGAAGCGCACATCTTTTGAGAGTAGCCGGTGCGTGCCGATGACGACATCGACTTCGCCTGATTCCACCCGTTTGACAATCTCTTTTTGTTCTTTTGCGGAACGGAAACGTGAGAGCAACTCCACCTTCACCGGAAACGGTGCAAAGCGGGCTCTTAAAGTGTCGTAGTGCTGATAGGCAAGCACGGTTGTGGGCGTGAGAATTCCCGTCTGCTTTCCCTCCATCACGGCTTTAAACGCAGCGCGCATCGCGACTTCGGTTTTGCCATAGCCAACGTCGCCGCAAAGGAGTCGATCCATCGGAGTGGGTTCCTCCATATCGCGTTTAACGTCTTCGATGGCGGTTTCCTGATCGGGGGTCAACACATATTCAAAGCCGTCTTCAAACTCGCGTTGCCAGGGCGAGTCGGTGGCGAAGGCATAACCCCCCACGAGCTTCCTCTCGGCATAGAGACGGAGCAGCTCATCCGCCATGTCGCGCATGGCGCGCTTTGCTTTAGCTTTGGTTTTCTGCCAACCGAGACCGCCGAGTCGATCGAGAGTGGGTTGGTGTCCTTCAGCGCTCGAATAGCGTTGCACGAGATCCAGGCGCTCGACAGGAACGTAGAGCTTCGCCTCATCTGCATAGAAGAGCAGCATAAACTCGCCGCTGCGAGGGCCAAGATCAAGCGTTTGCAAGCCACCAAAGCGAGCAATGCCGTGATCGATGTGGACGACAAAATCGCCGACTTTCAAATCGCGAAAGTCAGAAAGGAAAGCGGCAGTCCTCAGCTTTTTCTTCTTCCCACCCGCTTTCTGGACTCTGCCGTCAGCGGCAACAGCCCGCCGCTCCAGCTGGGCATCGCCTGCTTCATCGAAGAGATCACCCTCGACGTGAACCACAAGATCGGCAGCAGGCAAGGCAAAACCGCTGCTGAGACGACCCACGGTTACCGCGGTCAAGCCAGCAACAGCTTCACTCGCTAAATCTTCCGACTGACCCAGAAGCTGAACATCGAGATCGTATGCGAGCAGGATTTCACGCACCCGTTCAGCTACTCCGAGACTTGGCATCACCAAAAGCGTGTTGGATCCTTTTGCGCTGCTGCGCACAAGATCAGCGGCCAGGTCGGCAAGGCGCCCGTGATAACGCATTACTGACTGCGACTTCCATTCAATTTCGGGAACTGTTCCCACGCTCGGGAAAAGGAAGAGCGGACGTCGCCGCGCCCGGCTGCGACCGAGTTGGACCTGGGGCGCTTCCGCGTCAAGTTGTAACTCCTGATCGACATTCGCAGCGGCACGACCAAGAGTGCGCAATTCCAGGCGAGACCGCTGGTCGAGTTTCGCGCGCAGCTCAGCAGGAGTCAGATAGAGTTCTTCAGGAGCTAGGCCGAGATCGTCGGCCGCATCTGTCTCGTTAAAGCGATCGGTGAGTGATTGGTAAACGTCGCCGAGGAACGAGTCGATGCCGGATGGCTCGTCAATAACAAGGATTGCATCTTTCAGATACTCGAACACCGATGAGTTTCGTTCGCGCACGAGCGGCAGCAGCCACTCCCAGCCGGTGAACGACTCTCCTTCGTCCGCGAACGCCGTACGATCGCGCAAGGAGCGCGCGAAGCGAGGATCGGCCCAACGTTCCCGCGCAGCGTCAGCCCAGAAACTAAAATCGCTGGCAGTAACCGCCAGCTCACGCATTGGAGCAATTTCGATTTGTCTTGATTGTGTGGTGGAGAGCTGCGTTTCTGGATCGAATTCGCGGATCGACTCGACTGTGTCGCCAAAGAACTCGAGCCGCATGGGCGCCGCCGCACCGGGAGACCAAACATCGAGGATTCCGCCGCGCAGAGAGAATTCCCCGACCCCGCTCACCGGGTCCTCCCGCACGTAACCAGAAGCAACCAACTTCTCAACCAATGCTTCCGGCGAGTGTTCCTGGTCGCGTTTGAGTACCGCACCAAGCCCCGCGAGCTCCGCGGGCTTAACCGTCTTCCGCGCCAGTGCGCGCGCGGTGAGAAGCACAAAATCCTGTGGGTGCTGCGTCAGACGCCAGAGGGTCAACGCCCGCTTCTCAAGGGTCTCAGTATGCGGTGAGGACCCGGCATAGGGATCGCTCTCCGACGCCGGCAGTAGCAGGACTTCGTTATCACAGTCAGCTTGTCCGTGGAGTGCGCAGTACCAGAATCGGAGATCGTTTTCCAGCGGCTCCAGATCATGATTCGCTTGGGCCACGATCGCAAACAGCTTTCCGGTCGCCTGTTGCAGACTGGCGAGGGCGAGCGCGCGTGCTGAGCCGGTCACGAGTCCGCTTATTGAGATCACGCGTGAGCCGCGAGATATTTCTTCAACTAACCTTTTGAACTCAGGTGTCTCGCGGACGCGTTCCAGCGCGCCGCTTAAAGCCGTTGATGTTTGCAGCCTACTACTCATGAACTTCCGGCCTGATGTGTTTTCTTAAAACCGATCCACCAAAGCACACGAAGCAACACGAAATACCTTTGCGAACTATTTCGTGTGACCTTGCGGATCGTAAATCCTGACGTGTTGGACTTCAGCACTCTACCTCAACCTACTGACGCATCTTTTCAATAATCTTTGTTGTTGATGATCCCTGGATGAACGGAAGCGAGACGACACGTCCACCGGCCGCTTCCACCTCCTCACGCCCGTGAATCTCATCAAGACCGTAATCGCCGCCTTTCACCAGCACATCCGGCGAGAGTTCCTTGATCAGGGTCCGGGGTGAAATCTCATCGAAGATCGTCACCTGCGTGACGTCGCGAAGGGCAGCCAACACCTCAGCTCGTTCGTCCTGGTTAATGATCGGGCGATCATTGCCCTTCAACTCGCGCACAGCACGGTCACTATTAATCGCCACGATCAGGGCATCCCCGAACGCGCGTGCCTGGGCGAGGTAACGCACATGTCCCACGTGCAGAAGATCGAAAACGCCATTCGTAAACACGACAACTTTGCCGGCCGCGCGCAGACGTTGGCGCTCCCGAAGCAAATCTTCGTGGGTCATTAACTTCCCGCTCATTCAATTACCAATCTAGCATGAGGTCCCCTGGATTGCCGATTGCCAGGCCATCACTGCCAAGACGCGGAGGCGCCAAGACGCCGAGAGACGTGAAAAAGTTAAGAGGTCTGATTTCAAATCACGATTTGTAGAATCTAATCCCGACTCCCCGGGATCACCACCTGATACTTTCTTGGCTTGGCGCCTTGGCGCCTCTGCGTCCTGGTGGTTGTATGTCCTGGCCCACTATCAACTCGCCTGTCGCCACCAGGGCAAAAAAATCGCCAATCAGCAATCGGCAATTGGCAATAGAGAAACCGCTCTCTATAATCAGCGCTTTCGCTTGGGAGCAAAAGTTTGTCGACACCTTTAAATGAAATCATTGGCGAGAACGATCAAACGCAGGCGCGGCTAGAGCATCTCGAAGCGCTGAGACAACTCGTCGGCAACGTCTACCCTAACCGGTTCGTGCGCAGCGAAGTTGTGACGTCGGGCCGGGAAGACACCATTGCCGCTGTGGTCGAAAAGTTTCACGACTTCCAGCCGCAAGTTGAGGAAGGCCAGCGACCTGCACCCGAAGCAATCGAACTCGCCAATCAACAACTCAACGCTATTACGGTCCTGCTGGCAGGCAGGATTGCCTCCCCGCCGCGCGTGATGGGTAAAGCCGCCTTCGTGCATCTATCCGACGGCGTTGCTCGTTTGCAGATTTACATTCGCAAGGCTGATGCGAAAGCGGTTAACAATGCGACGAGCGAATTAATCGAAGCGGAAGGCAAAGGTTGGGAACTGTTCGAGCTTTTGGACCACGGTGACTTTATCGGCGCCGAGGGCTATCTCTTCATCACCAAGACCGGTGAGTTGTCGGTGCACGTAACCAGTTTGCAGTTTCTGTCGAAAGCGTTATTGCCAATGCCGGACAAGATGCATGGCATCCACGATCCGGAGATTCGCCAACGTCAGCGCTACGCTGATTTGATTGCCGGCAGTCTCAAACTGGAGCACCACGAGCATGAACTTAGTACGCGCGAAGTCTTCGAACGACGCTCCGCGATAATCAGGGAGCTGCGCCGCTTCCTGGATGATCACGGTTACGTGGAAGTCGAAACACCGATGCTGACTTCTAAAGCCACCGGCGCCGCTGCAAAACCGTTCGAAACGTTTCACAACGCGCTCAGCATTCCTCTCTACGCGCGCATCGCACCCGAGCTGTACCTGAAGCGGCTGCTGGTGGGGGGCTTTGAAAAAGTTTACGAGTTGAATCGCAACTTCCGGAACGAGGGCATCGATCGGACGCACAATCCGGAGTTTACGATGCTGGAGTTCTACTGGGCGTATGCCGACGCGAACCAGATGATGGATTTTTGCGAAGACATGATCCGGACGGCCGTGTTCAAAGCGCTGGGGCACACGCAGGCCCGCTATGGCGAATTGGAGCTGGATTTCGCACAGCCGTTCCGACGATTGACAATGAAAGAGGCGATCAAAACGTTTGGTGACGAAAAGACTGACCTTGAGGCTTTGGACGGCCTTGCGATCGCAGAACTCTTCGAGCAGATAGCGGAGCCACAACTTATTCAGCCAACGTTTATAACGGATTTCCCCAAAACCATCTCGCCGCTTTCCAAGGCGTCGCCGGCGGATCCGGCAAGCGCCGAACGTTTCGAACTCTACGTTGCAAACATGGAAGTTGCCAACGGCTTTTCGGAGCTGAATGATCCGCGCGAGCAGTACGATCGCTTTTACGAGCAGATGCAGCGGCGCGAACGTGGTGATGAAGAAGCGATGGTGATGGATGAGGACTACATCCGTGCCCTCTCGTACGGCATGCCGCCGGCTGCTGGCATCGGCATCGGCGTCGACCGCTTAGTAATGTTGCTTACTAACTGCCAGTCAATTCGTGATGTGATCTTGTTTCCGCACATGAGGCCGGAGCGGAAAGCGGAAGCAGGTGACGAGTCCGGAGGGGAGTAAACGAAACCGCCAAGGCGGCGGTTTCGATGTTCTTGAGTTGATCACTGCTTACGCGTGGCTTTTTCACGCAGGCTGGCAAGACGCGAATCAGACCAATCCGGTTTCTGACCCTGCTTTTCTTTGCGCTGAACGTAATTCTCCATCGCCACCAGGGCCCCGGCGAAGTCGCCACGCTTTTCCCGTACGCCGCTCAGGTTAAGCAGAAATTGCGCATTGTCGACTTGATGCGCCTGGGTAGCTCGCAAATAGTTCTCTTCCGCGTGCTGCAAGTCGCCACGCTGTTCGTACAACCGGCCGAGGTGATAATAAGTGATCGGAAAACGCGACGAATCCTTCTGGGCAACAAGCAAGAGCATGGCAGTCGCTTCGTCGTTACGCCGCAGCTCCATCAAGGAATAACTAAGCTCCAGGTTTGCGGGCGCGAAATATCCTCCCTGGCGGGCAATTACGCGGCGGAACCCCTCGACCGCATCCTCGTAGCGACCCTTCTCGTGAGCACTCCGCGCACGCTGCAGCAACTCATTTGTTTCGCTGTCGAGGGTGAAAACCGGCAGCGACGACTTAGACGAGGCGCTCGCGGCTGGCCCAGGAACTCGGCCACCATCCTTGCTCGGCGAGACATTGGATTTGGGAATTGAGCGGTTCAGGCTGTGATCACTATTCAGGGCCTGGATCGCAGCAGCGTGATTGGGATCCACTTTGACGGCTCGACGCCATTCGCGAAGCGCCCGATCCATTTCGCCGCGCGCCGCATGCAAGCGACCCAGGTTGTAGCTTGCTTCGGCGTAGTGAAAGTTCTCCGTGCGCAACGCTGAGAGAAAAGCATCGTATGCCTGATCCCAGAATCCCTGGCGCAAAAGGATCACGCCCAGATTATTTGCCGCCCGAGAATAATGACCCTTACGTTGTTCAAGCGCCTTGCGGTACGCATTGACTGCCGCGTCAGTCGCATCGAGACGCGCAAATGCGTTGGCGATGTTGTAAAAACCCTGCGGGTCAAAACGATCTTCAGCGGCAAGTAAGTGTAGTTCGGCGAGTGCCTCCTGCTTTAAGCCCTGGGCCACCATCTGCTCCACAACTTTCAACTGCTCGCGCAATCTTGCTTCCGGAGTAACGACAGGATCCACCTTCGCTTTCGGCGTTTCCGCCGCAGCAGCGTCGGTAACCTCTGTTGCAGCTGGTGTAGCCGCCGCCTCTTCTGGAGGCGGTACTGGTGACGGAGTTGCCGCTGGGGTAGGTTCAGGAGCCTGCGTCGGTTCAACAGCGGGCTGCGGAGTAGCCCGGGGCCTGGGCCGCGCCGCGGACCGTCTGATCCGCGTTTTAGATTGTGCGGAAGTTGAAGCGGGTGGCGCATGCTGGCTTTGGCCCAGAACAGCGCTGGGCATCATGAGCAAGCTGAAAATAAGAATCTGATTTGTAAGGACTTTCATTGCTGTGGGTGACTATCGGTGCAGTCGGGGCGCCTCAGCCCTGACGTAATTCAAAATCGTACCGCCAAAGCCTACCGCCCAACCGTGAGTACGGTCCGCGAAGAACACGCGCTCCAATGGATGAGTCGTGTTGCTCAGCTCTGTAACCCAATTCGCGCCGCCATCGGCCGTGTGGATTGCAGTGCCCTCGGCGCCTACGGCCCAGCCTTCAAGCGCGTCATGAAACTTAACGTCAAAGAGATCCGCAGTGACGCCCGAGCTCTGCGCTTGCCAGGTTCTGCCTCCATTGACCGTGCGATAAATACTGCCGCCACTGCCAACCGCCCAACCGAGACGATTGCCAATGAACGACGTGGCGTTGAAGCGAATGCCGGGAGCATCCGCAAGTTGTGACAGGTGCCAGGTTTCACCCCCGTCGGAAGTTTGCATAATCGTGGCGCCGGCGCCGACCAACCAGCCGCGGTTGTCGTCGATGAAGGCACCGCCGAGCAAGAGATGACGTGTTGGTGAATGCAGCCGGACCCACTTGGCGTCGCCTCCCGCTGACTTGTAAACCGCACCGCCCTCACCAAAAGCCCAGCCGCTACCTCCAGGGCTAAACACGGCGCGCACGAGCCGGGCGTTGACGTCAGCGTCGGGCATAGCCACCCGTTGCCAGTTTTCGCCACCGTCGGTGGTGTTCATGAGGTACGTGCGCGGGTCGGAGTTGGACTTCAACTGGTAGATGTTGCGCTCGCAAACGATCCAGCCATTAAGCGCGTCCGCAAAGTAGATATCGCGCAAGACGTCGTCGGACGGTTTCGGACGAGCCTTCCAGGATTTCCCACCGTCCTCGGTTGCGAGCAAAGCTCCCTTGCTGCCTACTGCCCAACCGCGACTTTGATCAAGAAAAAAAACTCCATGCAACCAGGAAAGGGAGTTCGAAGTTTGGCGCGCCCAGGCGCCACGTTGCGCCAAGGCGGAGGTGGAGAAAACGAGTAACAGGAGACCGGCAGCAGAAAACAGACGGCAGGGGGCAGATGGCAGACAGCAGCGCCGAAAACTGCCGATTGCCGATTGCCGATTGGGGATTTTTTGCTTTGTCTCTCGACCCATTACATGATGCCCATTGCAATTGCCAATTGCTGATTGGAGAATGCCGACGGTGCGTGTTTGCACGAGCTCGCGGGTCCAAGGCTTGGATCCCTGGAATGCTAAGCCGCAATTGGCAATCGCCAATCGGCAATCCTTAGAACGCCAGTCCGCCCGTAAAGATTCTGGCAAAACTCAGTATCGGAGAGAGACTCATGATTTTCTGGAAAGTCTTAAACTTGTTACCGGGAACGATAATTTGATCGCCCGGGACGAGATAGGTGTTGTCGGGCGCCTTGCCTTTGTAGATTGCTGAAACATTAACCGCAATCGGCGACAGCAAGCCGGTTTGTTGCCGGCGCAGAACTACCACCTTGCTACGATCTCCTGTCGGCAGCACCCCGCCTGCCTCGGTAATCGCTTCGGTAACCGTCAAGCGACGACTCATGACGCGAATCCCCGGCTGGGCCACGTCGCCAATCACGGCATAGCGATATGAGAAACCCTTCTCCAGCGAAACTGTAACCTGCGGATCGATGATGTATTCGTCATACTGTTTCTTGATGATTTCGGCTACTTCATCGACCGTTTTGCCGTTGACGAAGACCCCGCCGGGTATCAGCGCGAGGGAAATCCGTCCGCTGGGAGGAATCACAATGCCGCCGCGCGAATACCGTTCCTGACCAAAGACAGTTACAGAAATCACATCTTCCGGTCCCAGCCGGTAGGTGTTGAAGAAATTGTTGTAGTAAGGAACCACGTCGTTATCTTCCGACAACTGCTCCTGACGGTTCGCCTGCAGTTCTGCTGGAACATCGGAGGGCGAACTTTTCGGATCGTCTGGTTCAAGCCGCTCCCCAGTAGGAAGGGATGCCGGCTTGTTCTCCTTCGATTTGTCCTGCGTCGCGGGCGGAGTAGGACTGGACGTACTCGAGACGCGCGGTCGCGTTTGATTTCCTGGCGGCTCCGGCTGCTGTGCTAAAACCACTACGCTGAGGGAGAGTAAGAGGCCCGCCATTAAGGCGAAACCGGAAAACCTGTTTACTGCTTTCATCACTACCTCCAAAAAGGCGGGGCCGCTACTGCCCCCCTCGTCCGAAAAGAATGATCTTAACCGTCTCAAACAATACGATGGCATCGAGTATCAGACTCTGATTCTTTACGTAGAAAAGATCGTATTGCAACTTCTGGCGCGCGTCTTCGATGGAAGCGCCATAGGGATACTTAATCTGGGCCCATCCGGTTAGACCCGGGGGAATTAGATGCCGTTGCTCGTAGTAAGGAATTTCCTGAGCAAGTTGGGCGACGAAGTGGGGACGTTCCGGACGCGGACCCACAAAGCTCATCTCGCCGCGCAGGATGTTCCAAAATTGGGGAATCTCGTCAACTCGAATCTTGCGGATAATGCGTCCGACGCGCGTCGTACGGTCGTCATTTTTGCTGGCCCAGACGGGCCCGTCCTGTTCCGCGTCCACTCGCATCGAACGAAACTTGAGGAGCACAAAAGTTTTGCCGCCGGTGCCTACCCGTTCTTGCCGGTAGAAGATCGGGCCCCGCGATTCGAGCTTAATCAGAATCGCGGTAACCAAAACGATTGGTAACGAGAGAATTGCACCCATCAAGGCCACAAAGCGGTGTACGAAACTACGAATCGGGGCAGCCAGTCGTCCCTGCCGGCCTCGTCCGGAGAAGATCATCCAGGACGGCCGGATCATGTTCAGGGAGACACGACTCGTAACGCGTTCGTAGAAACTGGCGCCCTCTTCGATCGAGACTGTGCCTGTCAGGCTTAGCTGCAGCAGTTCTTCCGTCGGCAACAAGCCCCGCCGTTCGCCCATCGCCACCACGATGCGATCGATGTTTTCACGGTTCACGACTTCCGCCAGTTCCGAAGTTATTCCAATCACGCGTGGATTGATCAAACTCTTACCCAACAACTCCGAGTCAGTGCCGACGAAACCGACGATGCGATAACCGGCATCTGGCCGGTTCAATACTTCGCGCGCAACCTCGACTGCTAGATGCCCGGAACCGACTATCAAGATTCGTTCACCAAAATCCGGATGACCCAGGAACCAGTGAATGCTCAAACGCCAGCTCACCATCAACGTCAGCGCGAGGGGCAAGGCGATCAAAGCCACGCCGCGACCAATCATCAGAGAGGGGAAGGCATAGAACATCAGTGCCAAAGCGATCCAAGCGAGGCCGAGAGCCTGAACCAAGCGCAAAACCAATTCGCGCCGGTCATGCATGACAATGAAGTCGTAGAGATCGAACAGGTAGAAAGCGGTCAGGCAGAATCCAGTGGCGAGCGCGGCCTTAAGCAAGCCGTGACGTTCGATCAATTCGTAATGAGCCCCATCCAGGCCAAACCTTAAATCGACAGCACCAACTATCGCGCCGAAGATCACGGTAGCTTCGGCGAGCAATAACAGTACGGTGCGAGCATTGAGGCGTGAGGCTCTCAATTGACGACTCGTGCCTCCTCAGTCGTGGTTTCATTCGCGAGCGTTAGCGGCGGTTCAGCCGTTACCGCTCGATCGCGGTGGGTGTAGCGCTGCTGGTAATAGTAAGCACTTGAATCCACCTTTTCGTCGGCCCGGTTTAGAACTACGCCGAGCAGTCTTTCCTTAGGCAGTTGTTCAATTAACTTGTCCAACTGGGCATAGCGTGTCTTACCAGCGCGCACGACCAGCAAAGCTGCATCGGCGCGACTAATCAAGACGCTGGCGTCTGAAAAGATTCCCATCGGTGGGGCGTCGATGATGATGTAGTCGAACATGCGCCGGCAATCGGCGATCAAACGGGCGAAGGTTGGTCCCGACAGTAACTCAGCCACGTCGTCGCGCTGGCGACCTCCGGGCAAGAGAAAAAGTCCGGCAGGATCAAGTCGCACAATGGCTTCTTCCAATCCTATTTCGCCGCCGAGAACTTCGGAGAGTCCTATGGGCGCGTCAATCCCCAGGTAATCGGTGGCGCAGGGCTGACGCAGGTCGCTGTCGATCACCAGCGCGCGCACCCCCTCCGTCTGGGCCAGCAGCCATGAGAGATTAAGGGCGGTGAGAGTCTTACCTTCACCGATGCCGGCACTGGTAACCACGAAAGTGCGCATTTGCATACGCTCACCGGCCTGTAAGAGCCTCGTTCGAAGCGAGCGAAACTGCTCACAGTAGCCGGAACGCGGTTGACTCACCGCAACCAAGTGAGGCTCAACGCGCGCCGCGGAAACGTCATAGGAGACGAATCCCGCGGCACGCGTCGCCCCGGCAGCGCCCAAAGTTGCCCCAACAGCACGCGAAGTCATTCCGCCGGGGAGTGCCGACCCGCCGGGTGCATCCGCAGTGTGCGCAGTGGACGCTGAACTGTGCAGCCCATTGTTTTTCGCCATTATTGAAGAGCCGCTAAATAATTCCTCTTCAATCTGACGTGCGGTTGGGATTTTATTTTCCCCGCCGCTGCGCTGCTCAGAACTTTCTGAACTGTGTGATGGTCGCGGCTTCTGAGCGCCACCGTCTGGCGTGGTGCTCGAACGCCTTATTGCATCGAAAACTCTTCCCATCAGTTCTCCTTCTTACTTGCGACTCGTAGCGGTCGCTGGCAGTTTGCCTGTTTCTTGCTCAATCAAACTCAATGTTCGACGGGCATAGGTAAATCCAATTCCTGTTCGTTTTCGGGTGCAGCCGTGCCCGCTGACCACAGTTCAGCGCGACTCGTTTCCGAAAAAATTGGTGCTGGTGCTTCCGCTTGTTCTCCCAGTTGCATGCCGCGATCGGACGACGGCAGCATGTCGAATGTCTCTGCCACTTCTTCAACCAGTTCCCGTGAAATCGTGGTTTCGCCTGCGGCATAACCGGCCAGCAAGGCGTTGTCGCAAAGATTGTTTACATTGCGCGGAATGCCATCGGAACAGCGATAGATAAAGTCGATCGCTGCCGCCGAAAAGATATGGGTACGTTCGGCCCCGGCCACCAGTAACCGTGAAATGATGTAACGCTCAGTCTCTTCTATGGTGGGCAACGGCTTAATCACGCAGCGCAACGCGATGCGCTGTTTTAGTTGCCGTAAGGCGGGGTTGTTGAGCACTTCCCGCAATTCCGGCTGGCCCGTCAAAACGATTTGCAGTTGCTTTGCAGTGTCCGATTCGAAGTTTGAGAGCAGCCGAATCTCCTCGAGCACGTGTGGTGAAAGTCCCTGAGCTTCGTCGACGATGAGAACGGTGCGCAGGCCGCGAGAGTGACGTGTTTCAAGAGCGCGACCTAATTCCAACAGCAAGTCTGATTTGGTTTCCCAATTCTGCACGCCCAGCAACCGCGCTACATGCTGATAAAACTCCGGCACTGAGAGACGCGGGTTAAAGATGTAAGCAACGAGTACGGTGCGATCTAGTCGCTGCATCATCCAGCGCAGGATCGTTGTCTTACCGGTTCCGACTTCGCCCGTGACCACCACCAGACCCTTGCCGCTTTCGATTCCATAGTGAAGGTTGGCCATCACTTCGGTGTGCGACGGGGTGAAGTAAATGAAGCGCGGATCCGGGGTCAGCGCAAATGGTAACTCTTTCAGTCCGTAGAATTCTGCGTACACTTTCAAACCTCCATGAACGAACTCTCAGTCTTAGGCTGCTGAGGGCAAAAATTCGATCAGCCGCGTCCTGACGACAACATCTCGAAAATGTGCATGGCCCTGAGAGCGAAAGCCAACACCGGAATACTGACTATCGTTACCGCCACGCCCGCAGCCAACAGCAGCCGACGCCGGCGAGGAATCGCCTGCGACTCTCGCGCTGTTAAGAGTTCCGGGACAGCCGCCAGAACTGGTAATCCGGTGTAGTGGGCCGCATCTTCACGACTTTGAATGGTGCGCAGCTTGGGAACCTCAAAGGCGGCGGCCAGCGTCAGGCCAAAGCCGACTCCTAATCCGAGTCCCATAACAAACAGGACCAAACGCTTTGGAGCAACGGGCTTCGAAGGCAGATACGCGGCATCAACCACTTGAATGCCTTCACCCTGCTGCTGCGATGCGGCATCAGCGCCCAACGAAATTCTCTGTTCCTGTCCCAGCAGCGAGTCGTACGCCGCCTTCTTGGTTTGATACTCACGATCGAGTGCGCCCAAAGCCACTTCCGCACCGGGAACGCTGTTGATGCGCTGCATCACGGTACCTATTTGAGAATCAAGATCAACTAGAGTCTTTTGCTGACGCTTGATCTCACTGTCGATCAGGCGAATCTCACTTTCCAGGGACGCGACTTGCAGATCAGGACGGTCCTTCAATTTCTCCTGACGCTCCTTAATCCGATCTTTCCAGTCGTTCACCATCTCATCCATCGACTTCTTAACCGAATCGAGCTCAGCCTGCTTGGACAAGACGTCCGGGTGCTTGGGTCGCAGCTCGGTAAGCATCCTTTGCAACTGCGATTCGATGTCGGCTTTGCGGGCCGCAAGCTGCGCCCACGCCGGGGTGGTCTTAGGATCGGTGGTATTCTCGATTACCTCTTCCTTCACTTGCTCGACCGTTTTCTTGATCAGTGCGAGTTGACCGGAGAGAGCTGAACGTCGGTCCTGCAAACGTCCCACTTCCGTGATGTAGGCTTTCTGCTGATCCCGCAAACCGGTGAGCTGTCCGATTAGCGTAGTCGCTTCCGAAGGAAGGTTGCCCACGTTCTGCTGCATGAACTCCAGTCGCTTCTGGTCCGCGGCATCAAGTGCCTCTTTCGCCTGACGCGCCTGGTTCTCGATGAACTGTTTTGCGGAAGTCGTGGAATTGATGGTGGATTTTGCCTGCTCATCGATGTACTTGCTTGCGAGAGCTGCCGTAATAGCTTGCGTAGTTCGGGGGTCGCGTCCCCGGTAACCGATAATAAAACCATTGGTGATGTCGTTGCGGCTGGTATTTACCTCGACCTTAATATCTTTACGCATTGTATCGATGATGTTTTCCATCGGCTCGCCGCGTGATCTCTCGGTCTGATAGAGCTCATATTTGAGAACCAACGGTTCAAGCGAACTGCGACTGGTAACTACCTGAGTGATGCCGCTCAATTGACGCGTTATCGTATCTTCGGTGACGGTCGGCACAACGGAGGTAGGCAAGGTCGACGGCGTGACCACGATGAGCGTAGACGACTCGTAAACATCAGGTAGACGGTAGACCACCCACGCAACCGCAGTAGCGATGGCAATTGCCGGTAGGATGATCAACCACTTACGCTGCCAGGCGATCTTAAGGTACTCACTGGGTTTTCGCTGGCGAAATTCAACACTCATACAGCTCTCCTCTTTTTACATCCACTAAAGATTCTGTAGTCGTTAGGCTTGGCTTGGCGCTCCTAGAGAGTTGCCAGTGCCTTACGGGCTTCTTCTTCGTCATTGAAACGCACGCCTAACTTTAATGCCATCCCCAACTCGCGCCTGGCACCATCTTTATCACCCTTTGCCTTAAGCGCCATTCCGAGGTGGTAACGATATACGGGGCTGGGAACGGCGTTATTAGTCTTCGCGGCCGCTTCATCGAGAACCACGGCATTTTGCAGATGTTCTACGGCCACCCCGTTAAGTCCCTTTTTGTAATAGATCCAGCCCAGCGTGTCAGTGAATCCGGCGATGTTGGGATTTCTTTGTACGACACCCTGGGCCAGCCGCACCGCCTCATCAATATTTCCCTTACCTTCTACCGCGTACAGCCAAGCCAGATTGTTGGCAGCGATGACCGCGTTTGGGTCTTTCTCCAGGGCTTTGCGGTAATTGTCAACCGACATGTCGTATTGTTTACGGCCGTCATAAATCATTCCCAGCAGAATGTATGCGGTGGGATTGTCGGGTCGCAGTTCGATGATTTTTGAATACTCGGCAATTGCTCGCTCTTGCTGCTGGGTGTTGACAAACAAGGCACCGAGGGCCGCATAAGCAGGTAGGTAGTTAGAATCAAGCTCGATTGTCTTGCGCAACTCCTGCTCGGCCCCCTGGACGTTGCGCTCGAACGAGTAAATAGATGCTTTCAAGTAGTGTAGTTGGGCATTGTTTGGATAGCTGCTTAGCACCTGATCAATTCGAGCATGAGCTTTTCCCAGTTCTTTTTGGCGCACGTAGATGTTAAGCAAGCCGCTCAACGCGCCACCGTCAGTAGCAGAAATAGCCAAGGCGTTTTCGTAGAACCCAATCGCCTCGTCAAATTTGTTTTCGGCCCCGGCGACGGCTGCTAAATTAACGAAGGCGTCAGGACTGTTGGGAAAAACTTCCCGAGCAGCAATGAAGTCCTGGCGAGCAGCCGCATAGTTCCTCAACTGCGCTTGAGCGGCACCTCGGGTGATGTAAGCCTTGCTACGCATCTCTGTCAGCATCTGGGGCGTGTTATCCGGATCAGGTCCCGTCTTGTTCAAACGGTCAATTAGATCCGACGTACTGCGTTGCGCAGCCTTGGGATCACCTGCGGCAAGGCTGATCTGTGACTGCATCAGTTTTGCCGGCAGGTAGTCGGGATGTTTCTTTTCCAGGTCTCCCGCGAAGGCACGAGCTTGATCAATCAAGCCAAGACTGAAATTCGCCTGGGCCATAAAATAAAGTCCGTGCTTTGAATTAGGCTCCTGGCGTAAGACTTCCTTCAGGTCTTCAATGGCGGCCTTGATCTCATTTGTCTGCCCGCTCTGGAGGCGGACTCGGGATCTCAAAACCAGGGCTTGTCGATTAGTTGAGTCTGTTTTTAGGACCTCGCTGATCTGCGCGATTGCACCCGCGGCATCACCCTTGTTGAGCAGAATCTCGCCCAAGCGGTAGCGACCGGTAGTAAAGTCAGGCGCCTTGGTCAAAATGTCTTGATAGATCTTTGCGGCTTCGTCGAGCCGGTTGACCGACGAATAAAAATCGGCAAGTACTGCCTGACTTTCAGGGCGGTCCTTTTCTAAATCGGCGAGCGCTTTGAAAGCCGCCTCGGCTTTTTCGAGCTGTTTATTGACAAGGTAAAAACTGGCGAGCACAAAACGGGAGTTGCGATCAGCAGGCTGAACCTCGACGGCTTTTTCAAACTCAGCCTGTGCTTCACCGAGCCGATTGGCCTGGACCAAAAATTTGCCAAACTCACTGTGGGCCAGGCCTGAATTGTAATTAATGGAAAGGGCGCGCCTGAAAGTTTCTTCTGCCTTCGTTGCGTCCTTGGTCACTACGTAGAAGCGCGCCAAGCTGAGATACGACTGAACGCGTTTAGGATCCAGCTCCACAGCCCGATTCAGCTCGGCTAGTCCTTTTTCGCGCTCATTGCGCGCGAAATAGATCGTGCCCATCAGAATGTGACCCTCGATGTGATTGGGGTCTTTCTGTATGACCTCGTTGGCCAGCTTTTCAGCTTGGGCTATGGTTTCAGCGTTTCCTCTGCTAGCCGCTATGTAAAGCGTTCCCAGCTTGACGCGTGCGTCGAGATTGTTGGCGTCCAGTTGAACTGTCTTACGCAGTTCATCAAAAGTCTCCTGCGCACGTAGTAGCCCTTCGTAAGCACGGGCGAGACCCCAGTGCGCGGCCGCATAGTTATCGTCGATCTGGACCGCGTTACGAAATTCGATCGAAGCTTCCTGAAACTTCGATTCCTTAAGGTAGGCTTCGCCCTTGCTAACGTGGTCGGCTTTAGCTTTTTCGGGGTTCGCGCAGCTGGACAGGACCAAAAGGCTGGTTAAGAGCAGAGACAGCAGGGCCGCGTATTTCACGTATTTCGAGCACTCCGTTTTCATTCTGTTTTTGACTCCATCGCGAGCTAACCCCTCGCGTCTTATTTCTCACAACTGCTAACCAACCTTCGCGGGCAACGCTTTGAGTCGGCTCACTTAAGTGAGACAAATGTAGAAATAGCTAATAAGTACCGGTTTCCTATTAATCGGAACCAGCTCGCAGTTTACGAGTGCTTCCAGTTTGTCTCGACCTCTCGGCGGCGTCGCTCACTGCGAAATAACATTGCCTTCCCTTAGTTGGGTATGAATTCTGGCAGCGCCTGCGCCGCGCTTTCGGAGAGACTCTTTGCGGCTTCCAGGGCGGTAGTTTCAGAAGCGCCCACGGGAACCGTTACGCGCACCATTGCGCCGTCTGAACGACGCAGTCTCACGCTATCGACCACGGTGTAGATCTTGCCCCAGTACTCGCTGGGAGTACTGCGACCCCTTCCTTGATACCAGTAGATCAGGAGCTGCTTGCTGCTGCCGCTTTGAATGATGTACCTGTTCGCCTCAAAAGAGGGCTGACCTTCAGGCGAAAGTGTGACCTTCGCTGGACTAGACATCACCCAACCGGAACCGGGTAAGCAGTTCAAAGGGCTGTGATAAGTGGCGCCGTCGCGCTGGGAAGCGTAGTAGCCAACATAAAAGTTCGCATTGACGCCGCCGATGCCACGGTAATCGCGCATCAAGTAGTCGCTCGCGCGCAAGACGCTCATGGTCTGTTCGTCAAACTTCTGGTCCCCGCCGCTCTGCTGCCAAGCCCCAAGCTCTCGGGGAAAATCCTTCAATTCTTTGCGCTGCACCGGAACCTCGCCGAGGTATTGCCAGGCGTTTACAACTACACCGCCAATCAGCAGCACGAGAAGTAGCAAACCAAAACGCAGTGAACTCTTCATCAGTTATTCCATTCCCTCCGGCTGAATCACCGGCGATGCCGTGACTTGTCGTCGCGCCGCATCATCAATCTCTGGCGCTACCTTTCGCCAAGCTTTGTAGCGAGCCGGGCGAAACCGATCCGTAATCCACGCAACTGCAAAAAGCATCAGGAAGGCGACGATGTAAATTACCCATCCGGAGAACGAGTGAAAGAATCCGTCCGCGATTTCGGTCCCATAGTAGTGAGACAAAACGCCAGTGCCACTCACGCGCAACGCGTTTGTCAGTATCGCGATCGGGACCGCGGAAAGTACGATGATGACCGAACGCCACCAGCCGTAGCTCTTGAGCCACGAAAAATTACCCTTGTCGTTATCACCATCAGGCGGAGAAGGATAAGTGAAATAAGCAAACACGACCGCTAGGGTCAGCAGAGTCATTAACGAACGAATGCCGCTACACGCTTCAACCACTTCAAGCTTTCTCGTCTGCCGTGCTCCTCGTGGCAGGAGTTCGATCACATTTCCCTGTCGCAAAACCGGAATTCCCCACAGGTTCATGGACCACACTGCGCAACGCGATGCAAATATTTGCAGCGGAAAGGCCACTTTGTTGAAGATGATTGCCGGGATGGGTATTGCCAAGAACAGCAAGCCGAGCGGAACCAACATCAACTTTAAGAGGCGATAACCCCAGAAAAAGATCACGAGCCCAGCCAGCATCACCACCAGAGAGATCCGCTGCATGAAGAGCTCTGCGCCTGCCGTGCCGGCAAACAACATCAGCAAGGCTAGCAGCACCAACCCAAAGCCGAGCGCTGTTCCGGGACGAGCTTCCGCGCGCGTGAAATGATCGCGCTGAGTCCAGACGATGTAACCGATGATGAACGGAATTAAGAGGCCGTGAGAATAGTTTTCGTCAGTCCACCAATCGTGCCCTAATTTCGAGAGCACAACTCCGTAAACAAAAACTAAAGTGGCAGAGATGGCGAGAGGTCGCCACAGATGTGTGGAGGCAGTGACACTCATTAGGAAATCCCTTGATCTGCTTTCGAAAGAGAAGGGCAAGTTCCCTTTGGAAAACGTTGGGCCCACCAGAATCTAAAGGTTAAGCCCGGAAAAGCAACCCGAGCTTAGCTTAACTGGCCATAAGGTTCAACTTGAAACGCCGGAAAGAGGGGCAAACTGTGTGGGAGAAGTCCAAACCCCAAAATGCCCGCAACTGGTCGAAAGACCCAATCTCAGCCGATTTCCAGAATCGATGTTGCCGGAGGCGGGGGATTAGCGAGGGGTTGGCGCGTTTACGCGCTAGCCCACAGGCCAATTAGGGCCAGCCCCGACACGTCGGGGTGGTTCCCTGCGGCGCTCGTTTTGTCAGGCCGCTTCAGCCGAGGGGAATTCTACTTGACCGAACCTCAAGTTTTTCTCAAGTCGTCTTTATTATCCTGCGCACATCGGGCTCATATCAGGTTTTTGGAGGCTTGCGGCAGTGTCGCCGTCGGCGAATTACACGACGATTTGGGGGAGTTACAAGGCGAGAGAGGAGGAGTTTGCGAACGCGGTGACGCTAGTCTTTTGCCAAAAAAGGGAAAAGCGGAAAAGGGGGGCAGCGACATCTGAGGCTGGAAATAGCGAATAGGGGAAGAGGGGACTCCCTACCCCAATTCCCCTATTTTCCACCTTGCTGTTTTTGTTTCCCCTTTTCCCCTCTTCCCCTTTTTGCTTACCGCACGAAGATCGTACCGCCGTTACTTTTCTTGGCACC
>JBAPXA010000358.1:0-3594 GCA_049283975.1 Pyrinomonadaceae bacterium
GACCTGGCCGTCAAAAATAATCCCGGTTCCTACTCCATCGGCAACCAAAACGAAGATGAAATCTCGCGCGTCCCTGACTTCGGGACGTCCGAACCACAACTCAGCGAGGGCGACAGCATTGGCATCATTGTCAATGGTAACCGGCAGTCCAGTCGCCTGAGAGATCATTTCCCCGATTGGCAAGTCGCGCCACTTAAAATATGGTACGAAGATCACATTACCCGTTGCCGGAGTCACCAGTCCCGGAATGCTGATGCCGACTCCTTCGATCGAGCTCTGCTCAGAAAACTTGCGGATGATTTCTATGATTCGGTTCACCGTACGTTCGGGAACCGGATCGGTGAGGAACCTTTCTTGCTGGACCACGACGCCAGCCAGATCGCTACTAGCGATAGTCGTGTGGGTGGGAGTGATATTTACGCCAATGGCAATGGCGCCACCCGTGCGCAACCTCAACAGAGTCGGTCGCCGGCCGCCTGTTGACTTCCCTTCCCCGATCTCTTCAACCAAACCCTCTCCTGTGAGCGCCTCTACAATCTCCGAGATAGTGGAGCGTTGCAGAGCTGTCTCTCGGGCGATTGCGGCGCGGGAGATTGGCTCCCTTTCGCGAACGTAGTTGAGAACTATCTGCCGATTAATATCGCGGATGGTATGTGGGTTGGCCGCTTGAACTTTTCGCAGATCGATTCGTCGCACTCGTTTGCCCTTATCCGAAGTACGTTTTGAGCTCCATAGATTAAGCAGCGTGTTGGCGCTTTAAAGGGATGAGCAGCAATCAATATTATAAAGGCCCGCCGAAGTCAACGATTTCTCCCTGGACGGGATCGTCGCTTTTGTCGTAACGCGAACTGTTGGTTTGCGGGCCGCTCACATCCCGATGGCCTTTAGTTGATAACGATCCGTATCGTAAAACCTGGCTACGTCAACGATGTCGATCCTTCCCAGCACGGTTGTAATGTCAACCAGCGATAGATCGCAGGCCGGCGCAATTCCCCGCGACGACACCATCTTGCCGAAGTCACCATCGGCGACTGCGTCCGCCGCCCGGGCGCCGAATAACAACCCCATAATGCGGTCGACGGGCGAAGGGGGGCCGCCACGCTGCGGGTGACCAAGAATTACCGAACGCGCCTCGTAGGACGTATCACTCAAGATTCTTCGGGCCAGAACTTCAGCAATGCCCCCAAGACGCTCGTGGCCGAAAGCGTCATGGCGGTCGTCGATAATTATTAGTTCGCCGTCTTCCGCATAGGCGCCTTCAGCGACGACGATTACCGAGTAACGCGGATGCTGCGGATCGCGGGGATGCGCGGTGGAATCGCCAAGCTTCTCTTTCAGGAGGCGGTAGACCTTCTCGTAGCGAAATGGGTGTTCGGGGATCAGAATAATGTCTGCCTGACCCGCAAGACCCGACCAAAGAGCGAGGTGGCCGGAGTGGCGGCCCATAACTTCGATCACTTGAACCCAGCCGTGCGAACCCGCCGGCGTGCGGGACCTTTCGATGACTTCGGTTACGTTTCTCAAGGCTGTGTCAAACCCGAGCGTGTAATCCGTTCCTGATAGATCTTTATCGATCGTCTTGGGAATGCCGACTATGGGCACGCCCATTTGTGAGAAGCGTGCGGCAACCCCCAACGTGTCTTCTCCCCCGCACGCTACAACGGCGTCGAGACCGAGTTTCTCAATGTTGGCGAGCACCTCGGATGACCTGTCAATCCGCTCTCCCAACTCATTGGGTGTCTGGAAGGGATTGGTGCGCGACGAGCCGAGGTTAGTCCCGCCATCCCGATCCCAGCGTCGCACTGTTGCCCGCTCTAGCGGCACCACATCGAAAGGAGGGTTTAGCAAACTAAGCCAACCATCGCTTAGGCCGACTGTTTCGATTCCACGCTCAGAAGACCGATAAACCACTCCCTTGATAGCGGGGTTGAGGCCGGGCGCATCACCTCCTCCGGTCAGCACGCCGATGCGTTTTACTTTAGTCATAGAAAAACCAAGATGTTTCCCAAGAACTAGTTTGAAATAATATTTGGCTCAATGGCACAGAATCGCCGACAGGTTAGAGGCTCACTTTAGCTGGTCCAAAATAATCCGCTTTGTTTCTGCGCTTGAATCAAAAGAATTCTCTGCAAGCGTTGTGGAAAAATAAAGCCGAGGCGCCATTTCTGGCGCTAAATTGCCGTCCGTTCCATTCCTGAACGAGATACCCTAACTCGGCATGGGCGAAAATGAAAAATAGAAACCTGCGCTCCAAGGTTAGAGAAAGATTGAGATGCCAATTACTCAAGCGCTTGAGTGCTGAAGTCCCTAGTGGCCAAGAGGTGGACAAGAAGGACTGCACGCCGCGATTACGCGATGGTAACGAATGAGAACCGGAAAACCTAAAGAGTTTTTGGTAGCTCCACTCTCGAAAAGGCAAGTACCTAAATCTTGCCGAGAGTCCAGTTCGCTAGGAGGTGTGCGCGACACGATGACGTTGGATGGCTGAACTGACATGGTTTTCGTGTGGCCAAATTGTGACCAGAATTCCCCGCACACGACGTGTACTGAACCGTAGCGGATGGGGCGGAATGTAAAAACCCTAGTAACTCTGTGGCGGCTACAACTTTAGAAAAGATAAAAACTTAGGTTTTTGCCGAACCATGGGTTTGGGACCGAGAGGTCGGAGGTTCAAATCCTCTCGCCCCGACCATAAAACCGTAACAAAGCAACAGAAAAGGCCACTCTTGCGGGTGGCCTTTAGTGCGATTGTGCCGTGAATTGAGCCAAACGGCTTTGGTTTAACGAGTTCTAGTTGACCATTTCGAGTTTGTTGTCGGCAGCTTGTTGTTGCCGGTTCAGGATCTACTCCGCGAACCGTCTATCGTTCACATCTCATTGAAAGGCGTTAACGTCGATGTCGACAAAGTTACGCGAAGCCTGCCACTCGCAGCCAGAGCCGAACAACGTAAAGTCGCATTCATCAAAGGCTCCTGGACTACTGCCTGCCTTCATGAATTGATGTACTTTCCCGCAGGTCGATACGATGACCAGGTTGACTGCCTGTCCGGCGGACTCGCCATGCTCGCGAAACCCAAGCGCAGGATCTTATATGCCTAGCCATGAGCACCATCGAGGAACGGGTGCAAGATGCAAGATAATGTCGGTATAGCGTTATTATCAAGCACCTGTCGCATAATACCGTGTCAGGCGTTGTTATTGAGCGCTTGCTAGATAATGAATAGTTGGATTGCCTATTTACACTCAAACGATGAATCGATCTCTAACATCGCTCCTTCTCATCGCTAGTTCACTGTTGCTAATGGGCTGCGCAACGCGGCCGAAACAGTCTGCCGCGAACCCGCCGCCTTCAGGTTACGTCAAAGCTGCTGACGTGCGATTAATTTTCGCTGCAATCAAATGCGACACGACAGCTATGGACGCCGCTCTGAAAGACAGCGCCAACGTGAATGCGGTCGTCGAAGGGACGGGTACTCCACTGGCAATCATGTGCGGGTGCAGCGTTGACGCTGCGCGGCTGCTGTTGGACCGTGGTGCGGATCCTAACGTGGCCGACGGCGAAGGCATGACACCATTGTTAGCCGCCGTTATGTT
>JBAPXA010000359.1:0-3930 GCA_049283975.1 Pyrinomonadaceae bacterium
GGTGTTGTAATGGTCAATTTCTATCCGGGTTTCATCGACAAAAACGTCATCGCCGCTTCAAAAGAACGCGACGCCCGCCTCAAGCCGCAGCTCGATCAGCTTAAGGAGACATTCAAGGACGATCCTAAACAGTTGGAAGCAGAGACGAACAAACTGCTGGCTGCAAACCCGTTACCAACAACTCCGTTATCAGTCTTGATCGACCACTTCGATCATATTGCGAAGGTGGCAGGCATAGATCATGTGGGCATCGGGTCGGATTTTGATGGCGTGTCTAGTTTGCCGATCGGCATGGAAGACATTTCCAAGTTGCCAAACATTACTTACGAGCTGCTTAAGCGCGGTTACAGTGAGAAAGATGTGAAAAAAGTTTTGGGAGACAACTTCCTGAGAGCGTTTGCGGAAGTGGAACGCGTGGCCCAAGCCTCCAGCAAGCGACTCAGTGGCGACGGCAACGTCAGACGCATCAACGCTGAGAAGAAATAGACTGGTTCTGGAAATTCATAAAAGCATACGGCGACGTTCATCCGGAACGCCGCCGTATTTCTATTAACCGCTAGTCAACAATTAGACGTCGATTAGATGTCGCCGTCGCCCTGGCGGGCACCGCTGCCGGTCGGGCGAAAATCTTCACCGCGGCCCTGGTTGTCTTTATCCTTACCCGTGCTCGGGTTGCGCTGTCCCTGTCCCTGGATGCCGCCACCCTGGCCGGCTGATTCTTGCTGACTCCGACCAAAATTCTGCTGGCCGGATTGTCCCTGCTGACCTGCCTGGCCTTTTTGATCCGGTTGCTTACCTTGAGCGCCGGCTGTGGTAGTCGCACCCATGGCCTTTTCATTACGTTCACTACCCTGATTTTGATCTCTGTTTTTCTCGTCTGCCATATTTCCCTCCATGTTCGTCTCCAAATTTAGAACGGATGCTTGGGCTAAGCATGCCGAGTGTCAGCCTGACTTTATCAACCGTCGTGCCATCTAGAAACAATGGAGTTGAAGCGACAACGATTGCTCGTCAGCGCTCACAAAACATACACGGGCAATGAAATCGTACACGTCTCGCGCGGGAGAAGTTGTCACAAAAGCGCGTGTTATACTTTCACTCTTCCATGAACGCGTCCGGCATCTACATCCACGTCCCATTTTGTCGCTCACGTTGTTCTTACTGTGACTTTGCCACCGGACTCTATGAGAGCTCGCTAGCCGAACGATACGTCCAGGCGTTAGTCAAGGAGATCAAAACGTGGAAAGGGGTTGAAACGCCTGGGGATGCTGACACGATCTATTTTGGCGGCGGCACTCCTTCACTACTTTCAGCGGCGCAGTTAGCAAAGATTCTTGAGGCGGTGCACTCGCGCTTTAGCGTCGCGGCAAGCGCGGAAGTTACTTTGGAAATGAATCCCGGGACTGTTAGTCCGGAGGTTTTGCGCGAGTTCCGCGGTCTGGGTGTAAACCGCGCCAGCTTTGGCGCGCAAACCTTCGACGACAACGAGCTTGCCCGGTTAGGCAGATCCCACAGCGCTGGCGAAACAGTGCAAACCTTTGATTGGCTGCGCCAGTCAGGTTTTGAAAACGTCAGCTTTGATTTGATTGCCGGACTCCCGGGACAGACTCTGACCGCATGGAGTCGCAATCTGCAGCGGTCACTTGCTCTCAATCCGGAACATCTGTCCTTTTATTTGTTGGAGGTTCACGAGGGAACGCCTCTGGCAGAGCATATTAGAACCGGCAAGCAGCCTTCCCCGGATCCTGATCTCGCAGCGCAAATGTATGAGTTGATGTTGGAGAGCGCGTGTGTTGCAGGTTATGAGCATTATGAGATCTCTAATCTGTGCCGGCCGGGACGCGAATCGCGTCACAACACCAAGTATTGGAACGGTGCCGCCTATTATGGCTTTGGTTGTTCCGCTCATTCATATGACGGCGAGCGGCAACGTTGGGCGAACGATCGCAATGTCCTCCGCTACATTGAAGCGCTTGAAGAGGATCTTGACGTCGTCGTCGAGCGCACAGAACTGACACCTAATCAGACTCGCGCCGAAGCAGTGTTTCTTGGTTTACGATTGATGCGTGGCTTGAACGCCAGGCAATACCAGCATCACTTTGGAATTGATTTGTTGACTGAGCGATTCGTGGAGCTGAAGCAATTTCGCGAAGCAGGACTGATTGAGCTGGATGGTGATGTATTGCGCCTCACGCGTTCTGGAGCGCTGCTTTCGAACGAAGTATTCTGTGCCTTGATTTAAGAAGCATCGCAGAGGGTGACTTGAGTTAACTCAAAGTTGAGGCGGGGGCAAGCCCGCCTTCCCGACTGCAAATTTAAGAACCAAAGTTCAAATGATCAATGTCTCTGATCATCGCCATTGACGGTCCTTCCGCATCCGGCAAATCGACGCTCGGCCGGATGCTGGCGCGCGAGCTGGGATTGCTCTACCTCGACACCGGTTCGATGTATCGCGCGGTGGCCCTCGCCGTGATGGAGTCTAGTGTTAATTCGAACGACGATCTGGCGGTTGGCTCGTTGGCCGGACGCGTGGATATCGATCTGGAGGGTGATCCTGACTCTTTGCGCGTGTTGCTTGAAGGACGTGACGTGACCGAAATGATCCGCAGTGAGGATGTTACTCATATGTCCTCGATAATCTCCACGATTCCGGCAGTGCGCCGCGCCATGGTAGCGCGGCAGAGGGAACTCGCAGGGCGCGGCGCAGTCTTGAATGGCCGCGATATCGGCACAGTTGTTTTCCCGAATGCGGATGTAAAGTTTTTCCTTACAGCAGTCCCACAAGAGCGGGCGCAACGGCGTTATGAAGAGGACCGGGCCCAGGACAGCAAGGCAGATTTCGAAGAAACCTTTGCCGACATGAACGAGCGCGACCGTCGGGATGAAACTCGCGCCGACTCGCCGTTGGTTTGTGCTGACGATGCGATAGTGGTTGATTCAACAGGACTCTCAATCAAAGAAGTCTTTGAGAAAATGATGCGCACAATAGAAGAGAGAAGGCGTCGTGAGCATTAGGTGTTCAAAATGCTGAGATCCAAACAGTCCGCATTCCTTACCGCGATAGCTCTCCTGGCGATCTCTTGTTTCTTACAGCTGCCGGCTCGCGGTCAGGCTCCCGCGGCGCCAACTTCCAGAAGCGAGGAAGAACTGCTCAAGGACATGAAAGAGTGGCATGAGCCGGTCTTCCCTCCAATTGCTCGTCAGGCCAACGTGGGCGGACCGGTTGTTGTCGAGCTGCTAATTGATGAGCAGGGCAATGTTTCTTCAGCGCGAATTGTGTCTGGCCACCCCTTATTGCAAGCGCCTCTGCTGCAAGCGGCGCGAACGTGGAAATTCAATCCGGTATTGATCGGAGGGCGGGCTGTTAGCGTCAAAGGGCGAATGACGTACACCTTTCCGATAAGTAAAGCTCCCTCGAAGGACGAAAGCATCCGAGAGTTAGCGAGGAAGGTTCGTCGCAATCCCAATTCCGCCGAAGCTCATTACGATCTTGGCCGTGGACACTTCGAAGCCTCGAATTATTCCGAGGCCATAAAGGAATTTAGCGCAGCGATTCGCATTGATCCCAAACATTTACGATCCCATCTGAACCTGGGGCACGCGTACGCACGCCTCAATGACTTTGACAAAGCCCAGGCAGCTTACACAGAGGCGATCAAGGTTGATTCAAAGAGTTCGGAAGCCTTGCATGCTTTAGGACTCGTATACATGGGTCAGCAAAAGTATCACGAGGCGATCGTTGCTTTTGATAAATCCTTGAAAGTCGAAGATCCAATCACCTCAACTTACTTCTTGTTAGGCAAGTGCCATTTTCTCCTGCACCGGTCACGTGAGGCCGTCGAATTTTACAAACAAGGCTTGGCCAAACATCCTGAAAGCGATTCGGGGCATTATGGATTGGGAGAGGCGTACCTTGACCTTGAGCAGTAC
>JBAPXA010000360.1:0-12578 GCA_049283975.1 Pyrinomonadaceae bacterium
CAGTAACTGTGACACCACTTGGTGACTCCGAGGCTGAGAGTTCCGAAGCAGTAGTTTTCACGGTGACGCCAGGCGCTGATTACAATGTCGGCTCGCCAAGCATGGCTTCGGGTACCATTACAGATACCGCAGGTGATTCAACACCACCGGTCATTACGCTCCATACAACCGAAATCAAGCTGTGGCCGCCGAACCATCGATACCATAGCTTCACCGTTTCAGATTTCGTTCTCAGTGCCAGCGATGCAGGAGATCCCGGCGTGAATCTGAGCAGCGTCTACATCCTTAAGGTCACTAGCGATGAGGTGGCGAAAGCAGATGGAGGCGGGAACACTCTCAAAGATATTCTGGTCGCGGCTGATTGTAAGAGCGTGCAAGTGCGCGCCGAACGATCTAGCAGCGGTGACGGCCGCGTGTATACCATCACTTTCAAGGTTAGAGATGCCAGCGGGAACTCTACAACGGCAACCGCAAGAGTCGTCGTGCCGCTATCGCAAGGCGTCAACTCGATCGACAGCGGACCGAACTACACGGTCAACAGCAGTTGTCCGTAAACTCTGCTGTTGCTCCTTTGAGTGCAGCAGATCCAGTTTCGATCACTACAATGCTGACGTCGCGATGGCGGCGCGCTTTAAGCAATGAACGCGCGCATGCCCAGGGCCAGAGACTGTTCGCAACATCGCTGGAGCCCCTGGCGCGATAGACCGTCGTGCATGAAGTAACCAGCTATAGGCGAAGGACGCGCATGAGCAGTCGTCAGGTTTTTTTCCTTCTCACCAAGGCGCTGGTTATATTCTGTACAAAAACGCGCTCGTGTTATAAGGCTTAAACGAAGAAATCAGCGAGCTGCTCATTGGATTGGCTCGAACGAAAACTAGAAATCCCGACAACTGCGGCCAATAACTGAAAGCTCGTTTTTTGAACAGAGGCTCGGGCTAGAAGAGAAACGGCAGATAGTAAAATGAGTGATTCGAGTTTGACGAACGAAGATGCAAAAGTCATTACGTTGCGATCAGCTACCGTTGACGACGAAGCGTTTTTGTTTGAGCTTTACGCCGGTACCCGCAGCGACGAATTGGCAGCTCTCGGTTGGAACGATCAGCAGCGCGAAACATTTCTGCGAATGCAATACGACATCCAGCGCCGAGTTTACCCTGAAGCCGACAACTACATTGTTCTCCTCCAAGGGCGAGAAGTCGGACGATTTATGTTAAAACGAAGTGAGGAAGAACTCCTCTTAGTAGACATCACAATCCTTCCAGAGTTTAGGAATCACGGCATCGGCACAAAGTTGATTCGAGACCGTCAGGAGGAGGCCACTCTGGAAGCGAAACCGATCCGGCTTCATGTGCTTGCATCTAATTTCGCTAAACGTCTATATGAACGGCTCGGTTTCGTGCTAATCGATGGCGATTATGCCAACATTAGCGGCGCCCAAGCTTATCTGCACATGATCTGGGTTCCCCCAACAACTGCCTAGAACCTGCAAATCAAACTTGCGTCTTGGTCTTGGTAGGAAATGATTTCTTACAAACTCAGCCCCTACATCAGTTTTGTGGACAGTCACCTCATACCGGGATTCACTCAACATGGGATAGCTCATCGTTTGACCGGTGAGCTTTTGGAACTGACTCCGGAAGTCCATGCTTCGTTGCAAGACATGAAACCTGAAGCTGAGCTTTCTTTCAGTGAGGAACAGTTAAAGGACTTGGGTGAACGTACCTGGTTAAAACAATTGATTCAGAGGGAATTTCTGATTCCTCGAGGTTACGATCCACTAAGTCTCGTAGTTGATCAGCTCGCTGCCCGTCCAATTCAAAATCCTGCCCTAGCCTATAAGAACAAGAACGGCGAGACTATTTTGGTTCGCCTCTCGATGGCCCAACAGGTGTACGGGCGAAAGAAAGATGAATTGCCTGAAGTTATTGAAGAGAGGTTGTCAGCAACCGCTGGTTCGACACTACAATTGGCCGATGGATCCAGAACCCTCAATGAGATCTTTCGCTTAGTGAAAGCCGCGGACGGTAAAGGTGTACTGGGGGATTCTGATTTCATAGAAGCGATCGAATTCCTAACCAGTCAGGAACGTCAACTACTCAAGTTTACCGTGCGGCCCGAAGATTTGGATGACCCTTACAAGCCTGTAAACACGGTTCCGCGTAATCTGATCCAAGCGAACCGCTGGGAGCAAGGTTCAAAAACTGGCGAGGCACCGATCATCGATTTTCATCTTCGCGGAATTGAAGACGCCTGGTGGGAATTTGATCAGATCGAAGCCACAGTGAACCACGCCTTGCGATTTCCCGATTTGATGCTTGGCGGACTGGATTACGGTTCTCGTTTTTGTGACTCGACGCTACGACCGGAAGTTATTCCGTTGTTGCGAAGGAAGAAACAGCTTGAAGTTCTTGAAGTCGGCGGCGGGACCGGCACTTTCGCGCGCTCGTTTATCAACCAGTCTCAGAATCTTAGTGATGAAGGAGTAAAACTCAATTATCACATTCTTGATCTGGCGCCGGTTTTGATTGCGAATCAAAAAGAACTGCTTGCCGATCTACTTCCGGAGGATAGGCACTTTCATCAAGATGCGATTAAGTTCGATCTACCCCAGCATCGTTTTGATCTCATCATTTCTAACGAAGTGGTTGCGGATTTTCCCATCGCAGCTGTTCAGTCTGTTGCGGCGGCGAATGGACAGCGCAGTTCCTCGTGGACGGGCGAGGGTGGGTCGTATCTGAAGAAGTATAATCTGACAACTGAAGGCGCGCCGACGGAATTTAAAATCAACATTGGGGCCATGATGTTTATTGAAAGATGTTGGGAACATCTGAATCCCGGCGGGACATTAGTCCTCTCGGAGTATGGCTCCGCTACGCGATATCCGGTTCAGGCTTTTCACCTCAATCATGAAGAGTTTACTATTCAATTTGGTCATCTAGCTGAATGCGCAACTAAAATCGGCTTCGACTGCCGGCTCCTTAGTCTAGCGGAGTTTTTAAAGCTTGATGATAACGTTCCGATTTTTAGTGGCCGTGAAGAACATATACTTTGCTTAAATCACATCTTGAAACAACATGGCATAACTTTCCCCTACGCGATAGCTTCCCAAGCTGAGTTTGCAAAGAGAGTCGGCAACGTCGCTAGGGAGATTGAACTGAGCGGCGTTTCATTCTTGCCTTTGAATAAAGGATTCTACTTTGGTCCGCGCATCGAAGGGTTCATGGTATTAATAATGAAAAGGCCCGAATAATTCTCAGCTCAATAAAAGGAAACAAGTATGGAGGATTTACCGACGCACGAAGCATTTTTCAAACATATAAACACGAAATTTCAAGCCTTGCTTGATGAAGACAACCATGTAGACCTGGAATTGGGACAGGTGTCAGAGCTGAAGGTGTACCCGGGCCAGCAACAATTCTCAATTGTCTTCCATGGGCCAAGTGAGGTTTTTCTCGGGCAAGGCCTACGTTTACTCCGGCATGAACAGCTCGGCCAATTTGAAATATTTCTCGTGCCCATTGCTCAGGATGAGAAAGGATTTCATTACGAAGCAGTCTTCAATCGAATTAGCGCTTCGTCTCCCGTGGCCGCAAGTTGAGTATATGTTTTTAAGTTTTTAGGGCAGGTTAACCAAGTGAAGCCTGATTCGAACGAACATGAATCAACGCCAACCATTTCTCTCCGTCCAGTAAAATCAGAGGATGCACCGTTTCTGCTTGAGTTATACGCCAGCACAAGGGCCAATGAAATGGCGCTTGTTCCCTGGAGCGACGAGCAGCGTCACGCATTCGTCAGTTCACAGTTTGCAGCGCAACAGGATTTCTACTCCCAGTCATACCGTCAAGCGGATCACAGTATCATCCTGAACCTCGGCCGGGCAGTTGGCTGTTTGTATTTGGCGAGACTGGAGGATCAACTTCGGATCGTAGACGTCACGATCTTGCCCAAAGATCGAAACGCTGGAATTGGTGGTTACCTGCTAAAAGAGCTGCAGAACGAAGCCCGCCGCAGCGAAAAGCTACTCAGGATTTACGTTGAGAGTTTCAACCCTTCTATGAGACTGTTCGAACGGCTGGGCTTCCAATCAATCGAAGCGCAAGGCGTCCATTTATTAATGCAATGGTCGCCGAACGCCTGACAGGGTGCCAGCTCCCTTGAAGCAACTGAGTAAACGCGAAAGTGAGTTGAGCGTGCGGGGTTTGCTCGTCGACTTATGAAAGGATCCCAAGCGAAAGTAGATCTCTAGGAGTGCAGGTGATTAATAATTGCTTCGTAATACGGAGCGCTCTTGTCGTTCACCCCAATCGGCACGAGTAAGAACGAAAACTCACCCAAATTCTTGTGTTCAATTACGTAAGTGTTCTGCTTGAGAGAATTTGCATGGTCGCCCCGGAAGCGCAATCCGAAGCATTCCTTCCCGAGGTTCCGGGTTTCTTTTCGCCGGAGGTCGTTCACGCCTACCAGCTTCACCGAGACTCTTTTATTGCCTTGTTTAATCACAAAGCTGGTATTTAGTTCGCGCCGAAACTCAGCTTGTGACAATCCTAAAGTCTTGGACGGGGAATTAGTTTCGTTGGCAACAATTCTTTCCGCCAAGCCCAGTGGAATTCCGGCAAAGAGTGCTACTAGCGATCCCTTTTTTAAGAAATCTCGACGTGAACTAGCCATCTCCTCGTTCTCCTTCGGTGTGGGATTAGAAATGCGGGATTCAAAGAGCGGGCAGTCTATTGTTTCTCTTGCAAAGTTGCAACAAAAAAATTTCATTATCATAAAAAATATCTTGTAATTATGTCGATGATCAATATATAGTCCCGCGCGTCACGAAACTGACGATTCTCGGTGACTTGTTTGGGGACTTCTCCCGCCCTCGCAGCGGAAATAGGTTCGATTGCTTTCCCAGGCACACCCTAATGTTTTCAACTCATTACTGAGTAGCGGCGGGTTCTGCGCAATTCTTGATGCAGCGGCCCCCCAAGCCGTTCAAGTACGGCTGATTACTATCGCTACTTGTTGCTTGCCAGGTTTCAGAACCAACTAAAGAAGACAGGAGTAAATCATGGCTCAACCGTTTGTAGGTGAAATCCGAATGTTTGCCGGAAACTTTGCCCCCGCGGGGTGGATGTTTTGTAGTGGCCAGACGTTACCAATCTCTGAGAATGAGACTTTGTTTCAATTGATCGGCACTACCTATGGCGGCGATGGACAGGAAACGTTCAATCTGCCGGATCTCCAAGGCCGCCTCCCTGTCCACAACGGCACTTTTGCCGGCACTACATTTCAATTAGGGGAACAGGCCGGATCAGAAGAGGTGACGCTGACCACTCAACAGATTCCGATCCACACTCATGTCCAGCAATGTAGCTCTGGAGGGCAAGTCAACACGAGCAATCCGCAGGCTGGAATCGCGGCGCCGTCTGACATAAGTCAGTACAGTACTCTGGGCGCAACTGTCCAAATGGGAACCCCGGCCACAAGCAGCGATATTGCGGGAGGTTCCCAACCGCACACGAACTTCATGCCCTACTTGTGTATCAACTTCATCATCTCGCTCTTTGGGATATTCCCGCAGCGACCGTAAATAGCCTCTGGCAGTGACGCGCTGACACAAAACGTATCTATACCCCGTCGGGCCGAAACGAAGAGATAAAGGAGCAACACCCATGGCTGAGCCATTCTTAGGTGAGATTAGAATTTTTAGCTTTGACTATGCCCCGCAGGGCTGGGCGATGTGTAACGGCCAGTTTCTTCCAATTAATCAGAACCAAGCTCTGTTTTCCTTGTTGGGTACGATGTATGGAGGCAATGGGCAAACGACGTTCGCACTCCCCAATTTGCAGGGTAAGGTGCCAAATCATATAGGCCAGGGTCTCACCCAGGGTGAGACTGGCGGTGAAATCGCACACACTCTGAGCATCTCGGAGATGACGACGCACTTACACACAGTTTCAAGTAATCAGGCTGTTGTTGGGGCGGCCACCAATGCGACTCAGGGAGTTCCCACTGGTAACTTTTGGGCCAACAGTGGCAAGAATATGTACAGTACCTCCAGCCCAGGGAATTCCTTTATGCACCCGACAGCTGTTACTAATGTCGGTGGCAGCCAACCGCACAACAATATGCAACCGTACCTGGTTCTCAATTTCTGTATTGCGTTAACTGGAATATTCCCATCACGAAACTAGAAAGGGAGAGAAAAAATGGCGGATCCTTTTGTTGCCGAAATCAGAATCTTTGGATTCAACTTTGCACCCACCGGGTGGGCTATGTGTAACGGCCAGCTTCTGCCGATAAGCCAGAACACCGCGCTCTTTTCGCTGCTAGGAACAACCTACGGGGGTGATGGGAAAAGCACCTTCGCGCTTCCCGATCTGCAGGGCAATGTTCCGATGCATCCTGGTCAAGGGCCAGGACTGCAGCTGCACGATCTCGGCGAATTGAGTGGGTCCCAAACGGTTACCCTGTTGCTATCGGAGATTCCGGCCCACGCGCATTTGGTTGGTCGAGCTTCTGATCAAGCTGGAGATTCGGTTACCCCAACCAATAGCGTTTGGGCCACGTCACCTGCTGGTCGCGGAACAGCTGCGCTCTATCACGAGGCTCCTGCAACCGGGCCGATGCAACCTAATTCTCTGAATCCCACTGGAGGTGGGCAGCCTCACAACAACATGCAACCGTACCTGACGCTCAATTTCTGCATCGCGCTGCAGGGAGTTTTCCCGCCGCGAAGTTAGGTGTCGCAAAAGCACTTGTTTGATGCTGCGAGTCATTCGCTACTGAGCCCTCGCAGCTTGAGCGCTCCAGGAGGAGCTTCCTCGTAAACCTGGACAAGGAGTCGCAAAAAAATGCTTCGCTCTCGGGATAGAAAATCCACTAGTGAACTTGCACGCCGAAACATTATTCGAGTCTCGGTTGTCCTCGGCCTACTAGCTGTCAGCATCATGGCACTAGCCACTGGATCGCATCGCTCAGCTGCTGCTGACTCGAGTCAGTCAAAGGTTCTAGCCGAGCGAAGCAAGCACCGCATCAGCCTGCGTGGCCTCGAGTCTGCGCCGAAGAGTGCGTTGACTTCAACAAGGTTGCTGGCGCCACTAGTTACGATTGACGTGGATCGTACCGACGATGATGCTGGGGCGACGGCATGTACGGCCGCAGCGAATGACTGCAGTTTGCGCGGCTCAGTAGCATTTGCAAATTTGAATCCGGGGACTGTGATTAGCCTGCCCGCCGGAACCTATCAACTCAATATCCCTGGGGGCGCGGTAGAAGGTTTCTCAGGCAACAACTCGATTGGCGACCTCGATGTCACTGCCGACAACACGAGCATTGTTGGCGCGGGCGCAGGAAGCACGATAATTGATCAGACGCAGCCAAATGATCGTGTCCTTGAAGTTAACCCATTTCTGGACGCAGCCTTTGATTTCAGTATTTCAGGAGTGACGATTTTCAGCGGCAGCGAGACCACTGGCGTTGGCGGCGGCGGCATTATCGCGGGCTCGATCAACAACACCACCTCCGTTACTAATTGCGTGATTTCAGGCAACTCCGCTACTGGTGCCGGCACCTTGGGCGGCGGTGGCATTCAGACTATGGGCGGCAGTCTTACGCTAACGGGAACCACTTTCTCGGGCAACTCTACCAGTTCGAGCGGGGGTGCTCTAAGTTATACGCCGGGCGATCCGCTGAATAGAAGACCGTCAAACGGTACTCTTTCCATAAGTGGTTCGAGTTTTTCGAGCAACACCGCCAACTCCGTTGCTGCGGGCGGTGGAGGCGCGGATCTTTTCAACTTTAATGGATCCAACGGCGCCTATAACATCAACAGCTCGACGTTTTCTGCTAATGCGGCCACCAGCGGCAGCGGCGGCGCAATTATTGTTGAGAGCGGACCCCTAACTCTCGCCACCAGTTCGCTGTCCGGCAACTCGGCTGGCAATAGCGGCGGCGCGATTAGTTCCAGTGGAAGCGTCGTGGTCAATTTTTCGCGGTTTGTGGGAAACACTGTTCCGACGGCTACCAACGGACTGACTATCTTTACCAGCAACGGTAGCGTTACTGCGGAGGACAACTGGTGGGGTGCTAACACAGGTCCCAGCGCGAATGATATTCGCACTTCCAGCGGCAGCATTTCCCCACTTACTTATTTGCAGCTTCGTGCCAGTGCCAGCCCGAATGAAATTTGTGCGGGTCAGAACTCAACGATAACGGCGGATATTAAGCAACGAAATGCAGGCGCGCCTTTGACCACAGAATTGAATGGCCTGCCAGCCTTCCCGGTGCCGCCGGTTACCATTTTCAGCAATCCTGCGTTGGGCACCATTTCAGGTGACAGCACCCAGTTCGTCGACGGTGTTGCATCGGCAACTTATACAGCGGGCGGCACTCAGGGCCTGGGTAGTGTCGATGCCTTCGTTGATAACGAAGTGGCTACTGCAACGATCTCTATATCGGCTAATTCGACAACTGACCCGGCAGACGTCTCGGTTTGCCAGGGACAGGACGCGAACTTCTCCACAAGCGCTTCCGGCCCCGGTCCTTTCAGCTATGCCTGGACCGTGGACGGTTCCCCATTCAATGGCGATAGCGCCAGCATCACTGTACCGACGGGTTCTCTTAGCGTAGGTTCGCACACTGTCGCAGTCACAGTTACGGGAGCATGCGGTATGGTTTCTCAAACCGCTGCCCTTACGGTTCAAACACCTACCGGAACCACGGACCCGGCTGATGTTGCAGCTTGCGCGGGACAGGATGCCAACTTCTCGACAACCGCTTCCGGCACTGGTCCGTTCCATTACGCGTGGACTCTTGATGGAAATCCTTACAACGGCGACAGTCCGAGCATCACGATCCCGACGGGTTCACTTAGTGCCGGAAATCATACGGTTACTGTGACCACCACGGGCGCGTGCGGCAGCGCAAGCCAAACTGCCACGCTAACGGTTGGAGGTGCCCCGGTAATTACACTTAACGGCAACTCCCCCAAACTGTGGCCACCTAATCACAAGTACAACACTTTCAACGTAACCGACTTCGTCACCAGTGCTTCATCTACCTGCGATCCGAATGTTGATGTGAACGATGTAGTAATCGTCAGCGTCAGCAGTGATGAGCCCGAAGACAGTCTCAGTGGTGCTGATGGCACGACACTGAATGACATCGTCATCGCCGCTGATTGCAAGTCAGTTCAGCTTCGCGCTGAACGCGACGGCAACCTGAATGGTCGCGTTTACACGATCACATTTAAGGTGACAGATGCTTATGGCAATTCCACGACAGCCACCGCTAAAGTGACCGTGCCCGTGAATCACGGAGATACTGCCGTCGATAATGGGCCAGCAGGCGGATACACCGTCAACAGCTTGTGTCCGTAACTTGTAACCGCGAGCAGCGGATTAAACGTTCTCTCAGGAAGGTGACTCAAATGGGGAAAATAGTAACTAAATCAAGCGCGCTAATCGTTTTCGTTGGGCTCCTTGGTGTAATCGCCTGCGCCTCGGTTTTTTCGAGCGCGCATGCGCCATCCACAGCGATCACTATCGTAAACAATTCCAGCCGCGAAATCCGGGCTGTCTATCTCTCCCCGGACCAAAATAACTGGGGACCGGATCAGCTCGGCAGCTCAGTAATCGCGGCGGGCGGCGGCTCAGTAACTATCCATGCTGACTGTGGTGGAAGCAGCGTCAAAGTGATCGCCGAGGATCATGAAGGGTGCTTCTTTTACACTGTAGCTTCCTGTACTAGCAACTCGACCTGGACAATCAGCAACGCCTCTGCACCTGATTGTGGTAGTGAATGAGCCACGGTAAGTCGTTAATAAACAAGCTTGGGGTGCGGGTTAATGACCTGTGCCCCATTTTTGTGCTCAGGACTTTGCCTTCATTAAATGCTCTTTCATTAAAGGTCTCGGACTCAACTGTATCTTCTGTGCAGCAACCGCGGGATGTTTTTTGCAACCCGAAAGCATTTTCTGACGTATCGAAAGCCATAGTGACGCTATTGACGTCGATACGACACGCAAGTAAAGTAGCGGCGTTCCCAAGCGGTTTCATTCGGAATTTTCCTACTCATGCCCCTTGTCTGTAAGACCTCCGAAGGTTAACCGTACTTTTTTCCTGACAATCTCAGTTACAAACGCTGGCTCAGTTACAAGAGCTTGCCCCCAAGAGGAGATGTATGCACCCCGACACCCCACAAACTCACCGTTCGTTCTTTCGAATCTCAAACAGAACCGCTTTGAAGTTGCTGGCTATTTGTTTACTAGTCGCGGCAGTGCCAGTTGCTCTCTACGTGCGAGTAAAGTCTGAGGATTCTGTCCCGCTTAATCCCGTTGAAGTTAAGAAGGATCCCAAGCGCGTTACTGTGCAGGCTGCAGGTCGCGGCAAGCCGTATCTAAACCTGCAAGACGGACGCAAGGCGAGCGTTGAGTATCTAGGAGATAGCGCGCTGGCCAGCGCTTTGCAGAATGGTGCTGCGCAAGCGCGATCATTAGCCTCAGCGGATTTTGATCTTAACGGGACACCGGATGTGGTGGCCGGCTATGGCTTCAATGGCGCGGGAATGATCACGGTTCAGCGCGGAAACCCGGATGCGTTCGCTCCGACTAGCGACTCGGTTTTTGTGCGTATGCAACAGGGATACAACCCCGAATCGTTGTTGCCGGTCGCGGATGTTTATCCAGTCCCTGTTTCGCCCGATTTTGTTGTGACGGGAAATTTTACAAACGACTCTCAAAAAGATGTTGTGGTTGCTGCAAAAGGTGGCGCGCTCTATTTAATGACTGGCGATGGAACGGGAAGGCTTGGAGATCCCCAGCTGATAGATTTGCCAGGACCTGTGACGGCATTGGCTGCAGGGGAATTTCGTGCGGCCGACGGATTTAGTGATCTCGCTGTGGGCGTGTCCGGACCAAGTGGCGAGGTACTGTTGATTTTTGATGATGGGGTGAACGGATTCTCGAAGGCGCTGGCAGAGTACCCATTGTCTCAGCCGGCGAGTGCGATTGAGTTTGGCGGGTTAGACGACGATCCGTTTCAGGATGTCGCCGTAGCTGCCGGGAGCGAAATACTCATCGTGCACGGTTGGGGTCGCAAAGAGCAGGTGGTGGCAGAATCCCGCGGGGAACGGGTTAACGTTGGATCAGGTCTCCGTGGCTTGGCCCTCGGACATTTTGCATGGGATCGAGAAGGTCGTAGCGAAATCGCCGCCCTGACTCAAGATGGTACCGTGCACATAGTTGAGAGTGGGAAACTAGACACTCGCCCGTTTAGTGAGACAGAAGCTGCCCAGCGAACGAGAGGCAAGCTTATACCCAAAGGCGTTGTGCGCCAGGATGTTGAATCGGTTGCGAGTTGGAAACCCGGACAAGCTGCCGGGTGGGTCGAATCTAAGCAGTTCCTTGGGAGCAATCTGAGTTCTGACTTGCCCAAGCCGTTGATGCGGACAAATCTCGCTTACCGCGAGATGGATGAAGTTATGCTCGTGGGGCAAGCCCAGTCGCAGCTCGAAATCCTACGTCCCATCGGACCGAATGATCCAGCTCCTGACCAGTCACTTTTAATAACGGACGACGCTACAAGAGTAACACTAGACGTGGAGAGTACTCCGGTGGCGGTATTGCCTCTCCCGAGAAAGCTCAATGGTGTAACGGATGTACTTGTGCTCAACTCCACCAGTTCTGCGTTAGATATCGTTCCGAACGCTCCGAATACCACGATTACCGTTGATAGAACCGACGATCCTTCCGGCGCCTCATTGGCGGCGGCCTCCGCCTGCACGGCAGCGGGCAGTGACTGTAGTCTGCGTGGCGCCCTCCAATTTGCCAATCTTCCAGCCAACAACAACACCACGATCAGTCTTCCGGCGAACACTTACATCTTATCCGCCAACGGCACGGGCGCCGGCGGTTGTGATGGGAACGCCCAAGGCGACCTTGGAGCAAACGCGACAATGTCGATCGTAGGCGCGGGAGCCGCGACCACGATTATTCGGCAGACCGGAACCGGGCCAGCCAACGACGGCGACCGCGTGATGTGCATGAATGAGCCATTCACGCTGAATCTGATCTACAACTTCTCAGGCTTTACGATGGTTGGCGGCCGCGACGGTACGGCAGCGGGAACAGGCACTGCCTTAGGCGGCGGCGGTATCATCGGCGGCGAGAAGGGCAATGTTTTGACCATGACGAACGTCGTTATGGCTAATAACCAGGTAACGGTACTCGGGAGTGCAAATATCGGAGGCGGCGGTATCCAGATCACTGGTGGTGACCTGAACATCACGAACTGTACCTTCGGCGGTTCGGCTGCACCCGGACTTTACACGGACCGGACCTCCACGACCACCGCAAATCTTCAGGCAGGTAGCGGCGGTGGTGTGATGTTTACGCCGTCCGCGCCGCAACACACTGCGTCTACGGGCATTCTCACGGTAAGCGGGTCCACTTTCAGCCGCAATACGGCGGGCTCTATCAGCTCGGGCGGCGGTGGGGCAGATCTACTAGTCTTTGCTTTTGCGTCACCCGGTGGCGGCGGTACCGGATCCGCGACGATCGGCACCTCGACTTTTTCCAATAACACGGCGTC
>JBAPXA010000361.1:0-4262 GCA_049283975.1 Pyrinomonadaceae bacterium
CGTCAGGGAAATACCCGCAAGTCCGTTAGCGATGCGCAAATTCTCGATTGGATTTAGTTCTTCCTTAACGCCGTTGCGGTGCCCGACGTAGCTGAGCGATTTGGAGTACTCCTCGCCCAACGATCTAATGTTTGTTCCCTGCCAGCGAATTTCGCCTTCCGCGGGCGTTAGCAACCCGCAGATTATTCTCAAAAGACTGGTTTTTCCGCTGCCGTTAGCGCCCGTCAGCTGTATTACGTTACCGGGCAGGAGCGAAAAATTGATATCGCTGAAGAGCAGCCGATCGCCTCGCACACACCGTAAGTTTGTTACTTCCAGGATAGTTGACGGCCTCCGCCTGCGAATGTCGGGTCGCTTGCACACTCATTGTATTGAACTTTTCGTGGAAAAGCATTCAGTGCGGAGAATTTGAGGCGATGGTCACTCGGGAACGTGCGCGTTTTATGCGGCACATTGCTTTACAACCCACGAGCCGTGCGTTCGATCTGTCCATTCGCTTTCTTCCAAACTACCCAACCACCTTTGAGGACGTGAACACGTGTGAATCCCGATTCGCGCAGGACTTGTGCCGCCCGGATGCTCGCTTCGTCATTGGGGCAGGCGCAGTAGGTAACGACGTCGCGGTTTCGCGGGACATCCTTGAGAGGCGGAAAAGCCAACCTGTACTTAAGGCGCCTGAGTTTTACATAAACGGCGCCCTTGATCTTAATTAATCGATTCCATTGGCGGACCGCACATCGATGATCGTTACGGCCTCGTTCTTTGAAAGTTTTGCCTTCAATTCTTCGGCTGTGATGAAACTGGTTTGGGATGCAACATCTTGACTTAAGCTTGTGACCGCCGAAGTTGGGTTATAGTTCGCTCCGCCGCTCACAGATGAAAGCGATAGGAGCAGCAGTACTAATGTCCAAGTTGACCAGCTTTTGAAAGCCATTTTACTTAACCTCCGAACCCTCATGAAATTCAATTTAATTCGCCCGTCCCCATCCGGGCCAGCTACTTCATCTTCTTTTGTCGCAAGTGGGCCATGCCTGTTTCTGAGTCGGGATCAAAAGTCCTGGGGTCGTACCAGGAGTAAGTAGCTCCCGCAAAATAAATGTAGCCTCGCGTGCGGTCGACAGTTTGGGCGATTACGTCGCCGCGCAGATAAGGCGTTCTCTTCGCCTTGTTTCTTTTAGTCAAATCTTTAGCCTGAACCGTCATTCCAGAACCCACCGCGTTCTTAAGTAGGAATGTTTGTGTCGCTTCCGGATCGCGCCACCCATTAGCGCCGTAACCATGAATCACGGCCAGCAAGGCGTCGTCCGCAGCCACGCGCAGTCGGGGAAGGTGCGGCACATCGCCCGAAAGAGGATCTTTGAGGATCCAGTTAGGAAATTCTTCATTTAGATCGGCAAGTTTGTTAGGCACTGGCTTGATGACAACCGCCAGGTCGCGCGCACCATCGCCATTGAAATCACCGTCAATGAAGATGGGTTTGCGGCTGGCATCGATCTCCACACTATCCTTGAAGACCCGCCTTACTGCTGACGTTACATCGTCAATTTCCGGTGGCGGGGCCTTGGCCGCAGGTGCGGCTCCTTCGGTGTGGGCAATCACGGCGGGCGCAGTTTCCGTTTTGGGCTTGTCGGGCGTGGAGCAAGCGGCAAAACTGAAAGCAAGAATTAGAACTGCCAGACGACTGCCGAGCCTGTTTGAATTCATTCCCGCTGAAATAACTCTCATTGCAAAAACGCTGGCCATTGATTCTCTCCGCGACTAGAAATGCCTTGGTTGTTTGTTATGACAGCCGTTGCCGCGGCAAGTCACAGGAAGGAAGCCCACCGGATGGGAGGATTCCGGCGAGCTTCAGTCAGGGCACATGTAGAGTGCTTTGACGCTACAGCGATAGGACGAAAGCTATTAGATCCGATCGCTGAGCGGCGCTAAGAGAGTTAAAGTTGTTCCGAGACGTGGTCGCTTGACCGGCGTGTAATTGGATTACCTCGGAAATAGTCACGTTCAACCCCTGGTGAAGGAAACGGTTGCGAGCTCGGATCCCCCATAGAGGCGCTGTCCGTATTTGGTTTGCGGTAGACTGCCCGCCATTTTGGACGATGCCGTCACCGGTGCCGATGTTATGCAACGCGAAATCGCTAAACGGATGGATTATTTTGCTGCCGAGAGCCGCTGGAACCGAAAACGCTCCACCATTAATCGAAGTGCCTGGAGCAGCGGTTTGGAAGGTTCGTGTATGACAAACGGCACAGCCTACTGATGTGAACAACGGATCTCCGCGCACTGCGGCGGCCGGGATCGGACTTTGACGACCGGGTGCTCGTGTCGCCGCCATGAAGTCTGCAAAGGCAAGGACGTCGTTGCCATCATCTTCGGGATCCGCAACCGGATCAAAAGGTGCGCCGGTGCAGTTCTTCACGCCTTCAGCAGTAGTACACGGATTTTCAGTTGTTCCTGCTGCCGGATCTGACGAACTTCTTCCGTTAGTTCCATCGAACTTGTTGGTTATGCCCATCTCATTGAGGTAAGCATCGCCGGCAAACGAGACGAGACTGGCGTGCTGTGCTTTCCAACCAAAACGGCCGATACGTAGAGCATTGTTCGCCTCAACTACCGGTACAGCGGTTAAGGTGCCACGTTGACCAAAGGGTTGTGCCGCCACATTGTTTTGCAGCGCGGTGTTCGAAATGCATTCCACAAAGCCGTCACCAAGTGCACTGGTAACGATTCTGAAAGCCTTTACGGTTTCCCCTGTGGTGATGTGTTCGACAATGTCGGAATCAGTTCCCCGGGCATGGATTAATTGACCGCCATTGGCGTCAACGAAGAACCCATTAACAAGGTGCCCGGCCCTGAATTCCATTTGTTGGCCGAAGGCGCCGACATCAATGGATTGATGACACTCAACGCATCCGACATCGTTGTAAGTGGGACCCAGCCCGTCGGCTACTGTTTCCCGTTCGCTAAAAATGAATTTGTTGTCTTCGAATCTGCCATTGCCTCGTGCGGTTGGCGGTTCGGGCTCCGCAACGCATTCGTCAATGGGTGTACCCAAGGCGCCAAAGCCATTAAATAGATCGTTTGGAGTTTTGGCGTCCATGTCAGTTGTAAGAGCCTCTGTTGCCGATTGGCCTTCCACGACGGTCGACATCCAAATCGGCAGGACAATTGCCGTCGCGAAGAGAACAAAAGCAATGAGCTTGAGAGATTTCATCATTTCGCGGCTCACCTCCGGGGAGCTTGGAACAAAAAAGGTTGGACGAGTAGGCAAATTGCCCTGGGGCAATTGCGCTGATCCGCTGTAGATGGAAACCTGCTTGCGCCCTGATGTTCGTTAAGGCTGGCCGGGAGTTAGGTGGTTTTCCTACGTCTGGAGCCAGGTAAATGACTGACTAACCGTTATGAGTAACGGTCGCTCTTCAAACTGGGCAAAAGTCGGGGTGTTTAATACTGGGCGAGTACCGCTGTGAGATGGGCGGGACTCTATTACTTCTCAGATTCGCTGTCAATACTTTTGTCGTTGATTTTTTCGGGGAAATTAAGAGTGACAAGAGCTGTCACTTGTTAACAGAAAAGTGAGGTCGAGCTTGGGAAGTAGCGTGGCCGGATGTACCGAAAAACGAAGTGCCCATTATCATTGCTCCCCGTCACAGCAGCAGAATGAAAACTTGCCGCTGAAAACCTTTTCGGCTAAAACAGATTACACCTGCATGACTGCAAAAAAACCAGCAACAAGTTTCAGAAGCGGAAACCGCTTAACCGGATCGTCCCCTGTCTACCCGTTTGCCGCCATAGTTGGTCAGGAGGAGATGAAGCTTGGCTTGATTCTGAACGTAATCGATCCATCGATTGGTGGAGTACTAATCATGGGTCATCGCGGCACAGGCAAGTCGACGGCGGTGCGCGGTCTTGCGGAATTGCTGCCTGAAGTTTGGGTTGCTAACCGCTGTGCCTATCGCTGTGATCCATCGGACATCCAGGCCGCCTGCGATGACTGTCGCGCGCAGTTAGCTTCTACAAAGAAGTTGGAGCGGGGACGAGCCCAGATAACCGTTGTCGATCTTCCCCTCGGGGCGACCGAAGATCGTGTCTGTGGCTCCATCGACATTCAACGGGCGCTGGCAGATGGGGTGAAAGCGTTTGAGCCGGGCCTGCTCGCCCGCGCTAATCGTGGCTTCCTTTACATCGACGAAGTGAACCTCCTTGAGGATCATCTCGTGGATCTGCTTCTCGACGTCGCCGTAACCGGACAAAACAAGGTCGAG
>JBAPXA010000362.1:0-3870 GCA_049283975.1 Pyrinomonadaceae bacterium
TTCCGTTATGGTTCTTCACCCAGCTTCGTCCAATTATCGTCGACCATAACTTCGTGGGGGATTGACCGCCGAGGCGAGTTTGCACCGATCGTCAGTGACAATACGTTTTATCGCGTTCAGGCCTTGCTTTCAGGCAGGAGAACCATTGGGCAGTCATACTCAAAACAACACCCGGATTTCCCCTTACGACACTTTGTTCGCTGTGCGCGATGCGATCAACCGTTAACTGCTAGCTGGTCAAAAGGGCGAACCACGAAATACGGCTACTACCGGTGCGCTAAAGCGGAGTGCAAGTTCGTGAACTCGCCGAAAACGATGATCGAAAATACGTTCATTGAATTACTAAAAGCGTTACAACCTCGTCCCCGATATATTCGGCTTTTCAAAGCGATCGTGCTGGACGTTTGGAAGGGTCAACAGGCAGAAGCGTCTAAGATCACGCAGGCCCTTAGGACACGAATAGACAAAATCCTCATGCGCAGAAACCGTTTGGATGAAGCATTCATTTATGACCAAAGAATTGACAACCAAACCTATCAAAGTCAACTGAGCATTCTGCGGGAGGGGAGCAAGCACTGGCTCAGATGGAATTGAATGAGGCTAGAGTTGATGAACTCGACATCGAGACAGTGGTGAACTTTGCAGTCGAAGCAACTGGAGACGCTTCGCGCTTCTGGCTGGACGCTACCATTGACCAAAAGCAACGGTTCCAGCAGGTTTTATTTCCCGAAGGCTTATCTTTTGACGGTGAGAAATTTGGAACCGCTACAACCTGCATTGCGTTCAGTTACTTACAAGGAATTTCGAGCCCTCAATCAAGTTTGGCGTCCCGTACGGGAGTCGAACCCGTGTCGCCGCCGTGAAAGGGCGGTGTCCTAGGCCACTAGACGAACGGGACGCATGTAGAAGGCGATACTTTCAAGCGGTGAGTTAAATTAGCGTAGCGTTTGCAGACTGTCAAACGCTCTTCTAAAAACGATCTTTGATCTTAGGACTTTGGTCTTTGATCTGTTTCGGGAGGGGTCCGCATTAGATTCATTGATCGCTTTGGCAGGAGTGCGATTCATCTCGGTTCATTTTTGATTGAGGGTTGGACGAGACTAAGTCTCCCTGAGACAGGGCCTTCGTTTGCGATTCGTGAAGGTTCGTGTCGTTTCGTGGTTCATATTCTTACCATCGGCCACTACGAACCACGAATTCACACTAATCAACATGAACAGGAGACAAAAGGCCAAAGACCCAAGTCTTATTTCGGTTCCAACACGAGCGTCTGTTTCGTTGCTGCTGCGACAGCGGGCTCAGTGAAAGGAAACTCACGCGGCGTGACGGCGCGCCAGTCAGGAAGTTGATCGTTCCAATGTTTGCTTGCAGGAATTCCAGACTCGCCCAGAGTGATTCCGTGCTGGGTCTTATCCCAAGCCCCAGGATCCGCAATCAGTCTCATCGAAACTGAGTTTCCGACGTTCACTGTTGCGCCCAGGAGTCCACCAGTTCCGTTCTGAGGTACGGGCGGAATACTGAACTGCAAACCGACAAGTGGAGCCGCGGCCAGCGGGTGAGGGAAGCGAGCCTTCGCCATCTCGCCCCAGACCCATTTGCTCTCGTCCGCTCCCAAACTCTTCGTCAAAGCCTGGCGCGCGTCCAGATATGCCGCGAGATAGAGATCTCCATAAGAAGCAAATTCTTTTGGCAACCACTCTTTTGGCTGCTCAAAGATGATCTTGTCCAGAGTCGTATCGAAGTTTGACCACTGAAAAATCTTAACCAGATCAGGTCCGAGTGCGGACGTAAGAATCTTTGAACGAACCGCAAGGCGCATCTGGGCCACGATCGGCGCCACCGCCGAGTCGGCATTTACATGACCATCCCATTTTTCCACCGCCACGAGGGTCTGCTCAAGCTTTGCATCCTGCTGCGCAGAGGGGTGACCTTTCAAACTCTTAACGATCGCCTGGGCAAATGTTGATCCGGCGATTGAATAGGTATCTCCCAGGACACGACGAAAATCCTCAGCCGTGAGACGCGGTGTCTTTTGCAGCAGATCATAAATGCGCCGCGCGCGATACGGTTGAGCCCAGGAGTGGGTGAGAAAGTGCGGATAGTCAGTACCGACAATCCGTTGGTTAGCCGTAACAATCATTCCTGAAGGCGGATCGTACAAGTGCGGTAAGTTTTCGAATGGTAGAAAGCTGATCCACTCACCATCATCAGTCGCTCCGTCGTAAGGAACACTGCCGTCGCCCGACTTTCTGACGGGCACTACGCCGGCGGCGTAATAACCAATGTGTCCGTCAACGTCGGCGTACACCATGTTCTGCATCGGCGGCGTATAGCTGCGTACGGCTTTGGTGAACTCACCCCAATTGCGCGCGCGATTAATAGAATACACACCGCCCGCGTTGTTTAGTTTGGGGTCGAGCGCTGTCCAGCGCAGTGCATAACGCTTCGAGTCCTTCTCAAGCACAATCGGTCCATGTCTGGTGATGGTAACGTCATGGACCACAACGTCAGTTGCGGTGTCAGTAAAACCTTTGCGCACTTTAATGTGTTCATGACGCACCTCTGCATCGCGCCAACCGTTTGGCGTTTGATAGCGGAGCGGGTTTGCCGGATCAAACTTTTCGACATAGAGGTCTTGCACATCGGGACCGACGTTGGTAAAGCCCCAAGCCACATGATCGTTATGGCCGATTACTACACCGGGAAGTCCAGCAGCGGTGACCCCCGCGACCCGGATGCCCGGTCCGGTGAGATGCACCAGGTACCAGATCGACGGCGCCGAGGGCGCCAGATGCGGATCATTCGCCAGCAAGGGTTTGCCGGAAACAGTACGATTGCCACTGACAACCCAGTTATTACTCGCGGCGAGAGCTTCGGCGTGTAAGCCGACACGGCTTAGCGAGCGAGCCTGATTTGCTTCGTCATTGACGAGTGCTTCGATCAGCGCAGCGGAGACGTTTCCTGGTGGCAGCGAAGTGTAGTTCGCCCTCGCCGTTTTGCTCTTTGAGTCTTTACCAACAACCAGGACATCGAGGGCGGAGCTCTCTGGCAACAGTGCCGCAACTTTTGCCGGCGGTAGTTGCGCGAATGCTTCGCGCATCACGTCGAGGCGCCACGTCATGGAAAGTGACTCGAAGAAAAGTTTGACGACTACGAGGGAATCGGCGGGTGTCCAGGGACGCGGTTGGTACTGCAACAGTTGAAACTCCGGAGGCAGATTCTTTCGTTCGACTGATTCGATGTACGCGTTCACGCCTTTGGCGTAGGCTTCAAGTATGGCTCGCGCTTGAGGTGAAGCCTGGGCTACCTCGGCCTCGGCGACTTGGGCAAAACCGAAAGTCCGATGGCGCTTGTCTTCTTCAAGTGCCGGCGTGCCTAGAACCTCAGCTAGTTCCCCGCGCGCGTTGCGGCGTAAGAGATCCATTTGCCAAAGCCGATCCATCGCGGTCGCGTAGCCTTGGCCGAAGTAAAGATCCTCATCATTGTCGGCGCTAACATAGGGGATGCCACGATCGTCCCGGCGAATGGTGACGCGCCCGCGTAGCCCGGTGACCTGAATGCTTGCCGCAGCTGACGCGGGTACTTGGGCGCTGGCCGGTTGTATTGCGAGAGGAGACAGTAAGACTACGAGCAGAAGGAATCGCAAGAGAGAAGTGGCGTTACGAATCATGTGGTGACCTCAAGGGAACAATCGAGTTCTGGAGAGTCCGCGCATCTTAGCATAGGAATTCAAAGTTACTTTTCGAGTGAGCGACTTGTTGCGCGACTGGCTGATTGAAAGTCAGAGGCTTACGTTCGGCTCTGCCATCTGCAGTGCGGTAAGGCTTGCCTTACCGTCAAAGCTTCAAATTTTCTTTCGCGAGGCTGAGC
>JBAPXA010000363.1:0-11663 GCA_049283975.1 Pyrinomonadaceae bacterium
GGCCCACGTCGTTGCACCACACCCGGGCGACACAGTGCTCGATGTCTGTGCGGCGCCAGGAAGTAAGGCAAGCCAAATGGCAGCTAGTTCACGTGCCCTGATCATCGCTGGGGATAAACATTTGCACCGCCTCCGGACAGTTAGAGACGTATTTCAGACTCAGGGCCTCACAAAGGGACGTTGTCTGGTCTTGGATGGTGAATCCGGTTTGCCGTTTCAGAATGAGAGTTTTGAACGAGTTCTCGTCGATGCGCCCTGTTCCGGAACTGGTACGCTACGGCACAACCCGGAGATCCGCTGGCGCATCTCAGCCCCGGACATTCTGGAGTTGTCGAAGCGCCAGCGCCAAATCCTGACTAATGCGTCGCTGGTAGTTAAGCCTGGGGGGCGCCTGGTTTACTCAACTTGTTCGGTTGAGCCCGAAGAGAACGAAGCGGTGGTGAGGGCCTTTGCCGCGCGCAGCGCCGAGTTCGAACCAGTGAAATTGGCAGTCAACCAGACGTTGCTGACTGGCTTAGGTTCAGCGCGAACCTGGCCGCAACACCACAACATCGACGGTTTTTTTATCATGGCTTTTACGCGCAAGCGCTAAGGGTAGGCACAGTGAAGCCTGCTTGCGACTCGTGATAGTGGATGTTAGACTTCGCCGCTTGGTTGAGCCGAGATTGATCGCTTAACGGAGTCCGACTAAATAGTGAGTTTTGCACTTCAATCGCTTTCAGCGCTACGCCGCCTTGGCATCGTAGTATTGCTGGCGATTGCTTTTCTGTTTGGGCTTGCTACGACGGTCTATTTATCGCTGCGAAGTCCGGAAGTAACGGTGCCTGAAGTAGTGGGAAAAGATCGTTACGAAGCGGAAAAGATCCTGGCTCAAGCTGATCTCAATTTCCGCGTGCGGGCCACCCGACCGAGCAATCAGGTTAAGGCAGATACCGTTTTGTTCCAGTTACCGCGCGCGGGCGAGGTAGTAAAAGTGGGCCAGACGGTAGCGATGGACATCAGCCGCACTACTTTGGCCGGAGAGGCTTCCGAGGCGGATGCGACCGATAAGAAACTCGAAGAAGAGAAGGCCGCCAACGCTAACGCAAATGCAAACGCTGCTCGGAATCTAAACGAAAACAAGCCCCGGCGTAACCGAAACACAAACGCAAACAAGAATAGCAACGAGAACGACAACGCTGATTCGGGGACGAATCGGAACAGTAATGCTAACAGTGGAAATACAAACAACACGAATTCGATAACCAATCGCCCGCCTAATAATGGGAATACAAATTCGGGGCGCAATACGAATCAGCCAAACACAAACCAAAATGACAATCGGCGCCCGGTGATTGCCAGACCGTCGCCCAAACCGCCTGCCGTCAGGCCAAACGACAATCGTTAAGTTAATGGTTAGCGGCCGCACAATTGAAATAGCTCCGTCGATTCTGTCGGCAGATTTTGCACGCCTCGGTGAGGAGATCGCGGCGGTTGAGCGTGGCGGCGCCGGGATCTTGCACGTCGACGTCATGGATGGTCACTTTGTGCCGAACATTACGATTGGCTTGCCAGTAGTCAAATCGCTGGCAGCGGCCACCCGATTACCCATCGACGCGCATCTGATGATTTCGGAGCCGGGACGTTATGCGGAACAATTCGTGGCTTCGGGGGCGAAAATGGTCTCGGTGCACGTCGAGGCCGATCCCCACTTGCACCGCACTTTAATGGCCATTAAGGGAGCCGGGGCGCAAGCTGGAATAGCGATCAACCCGGCGACGTCGTTAAGTGAAATTGAGGAAGCGATAGGGTTCGCGGACTACATTCTAATTATGTCCGTCAACCCCGGTTTTGGTGGACAACGCTTTATTAACCCGGCGCTCCAAAAGGTACGAAGGCTGCGGCAAATGCTTGATGAGCGCAGGTTGAACGCGAAAATCGAGATTGACGGCGGTATCGATCTAAACAACATTGCTGAAGTTGTTGCCGCTGGAGCCGAGATTTTGGTAGCCGGATCGGCAATTTTTGGAGCCGCTGATCCGCAGGAAGCAACTCGCCTGATGCGGGAAGCAACAGTAGAGTGGGTCTAGGTATTGCCGATTGGCGAGTGAAGATTGGCGATTGGCGTCTTTGGGATCACCGTCAAACGACGGGGCTAACATTCGGGATTCGGAACTGCAATTCAGGTTTCGTTAGTTGATCAATCGGCAATTGGCAATCGCCAGTTGGCAATTTATTCGGCAATCGCCAATCGGCAATTGCCAATCTGTTAGGGGTTGGAGGATTTACATGCGAGTTCGCATTACTTCGCTGACGGCACTTTGCGTCGCGCTTGTTTTCTGTTTTTCTAATAATACTTTTGCCCAGGGTGGCATCAAGACCAGCGAGTTGTCACCCGTGCAACGACTTGAGGTGATGAGATCCAAGCTCGAGTCGCTGCGGCGCTCGCTGGCTGGCGCGATAAACTCCCTCCCCGCGAAGACTACCGACAAGGACAAGGCAGATCCTGACGACCCGCGTCAGCGGTTGCGCGGTCTGGACAAAGAAGTCGGATCGATTCTTTCCGAAGTTAACGACATTCGTGGCAAGCAGGATCGCGCCGAACGTTACGATACGGTCATCCTGGAGCGACTTGAGACTTCAGTAGCCGACGTCGATGTGCGAGTTCAGGCCGGCTTGCAGTCGACAGCGGGAGCACGCAGTACGACCGCTGGCGCGGGCATATCGCCTTCAAAGAAAAAGAAGAAGGGTAAGTTCTTAGGTTTGTTTGGCGGTGGCGGTGATGAGAAGTATGCCGAGTTGACAGGTACCGTCGCCCCTGGCCGTGATCGGGTTCTGTTTGAGGAAGCGGCCAAGCAGGTTCGAAAGGGAAGTCACGAAACTGGTCGGTTGCTTTTCACGACGATCATCAATACCTATCCCGATTCCCCGTTTCTATCGCTTGCCAAGCTCGCCATTGCCGATTCGTTTTATCTGGAGGGCACAACCAGCGCCCTGATCCAGGCGGCGCAGGCGTATCAGGATTGGCTAACCTTCTTTCCTACTGATCCGCTTGCCGATGACGCGATGCTTAAAGTTGCTGAGGCGGAAATGCGTCAAATGGGTCTGTCAGATCGTGACATCACTCATGCGCGAAAGGCAGAACAGCGGCTTAAGGTTTTGTTGCAGCAGTTTCCTCAATCGAATTTGAAACCTTATGTGCAGGAGCGCTTGACCGAGGTTCAGGAGAATCTCGCAATGCATAACCTGCAAATCGGAAATTTCTATTACAAGGTGAAGTACGAAACGAAGAAAGGCGGACTCAAAGGCGCCCAATCTCGCTTCAAAGAAATAGTGGAAAAGTATCCCAACTTTTCCTACATGGACGAGGTGTTGTTTCGCCTGGCGACGACGTATCAGCAGGAAGAAGAGCCGGACGAAGCGGCAAAGTATTATCAACAGCTGCTACGTGATCATCCCAATAGCGAATTTGGCGAGAAGGCACGGGATCAGTTGAGCATCATCGGGGCCCCGATTCCTGAGCCGGATCCCGCTCGCAAGAATGCGGTGGCGCCGGATCGTCCGGGCTTCGTGGGCAGCCTGATGCAGGAGATCACTGGCCGCGCAAATGTTAATACCAGCCGCGATGGCATCTTGATTAGCCGCGATAGCAAGGAAGGCGGAAGCGATCTGATTGATGAGGCGTTGAAGTATAACGGCGAATTACCCGCCAGCACCACGCCGATAGCGCCGGTGCAGCGCACGAATCGTCCTGAGAAAAAATCTGAAGCTCCGGTCGGCGCGGCGGCCGCTCAACCCAGCCCCGCTCCTGAGCCGTAACCGCCAAGTGATTCTGTTCTGGTCCGGCCTGCTGTGAATTCGGCAGGCCGTTCTCTTTTAAGTGCACTTTCCCAGAATGAATAAGACTGGTATTTTGGAGCAGCAAAGCCTGAGGAGTAGTAAGTGACTTCACAAACCGGACTGCCCGACACGGTGGAAAGCGAATTAGTGCGCCGGCACAAGGCTGCGGCGACGACCGTCGCAGGCTTGCTAGTCGGCACTGTTCTGCTGTGTCTTATTGCCTATCTGAGTAAGCGTTTTGTTACTCAACAAAACAATGCCTCGCTCGACATCGCCGTCCGCATCACCATCATGATTTTTGGCTTAGGTTCAATTGTGCTTCGCCGCACAAGATTCGCCACCATGCGCCTTCAGGATATTGGTGCATTGGGGGGAGCTTCAGCTTTGTTGAAGACTCTTGAGAAGACGACGCTGCAGGTGGCGCTGATCGGCGCGGCGCTTTCAGTGCTCGGCTTTATCGCCACGTTGGTCACCGGCAACGACTTTTACACTTACGGCGCCGGCTTGATCGCCATTGTGATCCTGCTCTATTGCTATCCCACCAAGAGCTCGTGGATACGCACGATTCAGCGATTCGCCCGCACTGACGAGGAACCCAAGGCGTCAGTTCTGGCCCTCGACTAGAGGCGTTTCAGAGACCTTCCCACCCAATCCCCCCACAAAAAACCTCCTAATCCGGCCCAAATCCGACATCTGCCAAACTTGTTGATCCAAGGCAGCGGATTTTGCTACCTTGTCAGTGACGATTCCTGACCTTCCGGCCCCGGCAAGGTCCAGCACTCAAAAGCCCTCCTCCGGGCCCTGAGCCTTTCGCAACAAGCAATCCGTTGCAGGCATGACAAGTCCTATTCATGAAGGTTCTCAGCAATGATGGACACGCGTTGATGTTTGCGCGAATCATCTCCCGCGCGCTCGGAAGTCTCTTCCTGATTGCGATCGTGTCCAGTTCTATCGCGTCAGCGCAATCGCTCGCACCGCGTCCTGTCGCTCGGCTGATCAGCGGATCTGCGAGCGAATCATGGCCGCGCCGGATAGGAGGGAGTGTCGACGCGAGTTTTACGTCGAATGCTCCGGTTTCTCCTTCGATTGCAGAAGCGACGACGCCTGAACAGCGCGCTTTTGAAGCGACTAATGAATTACGCTTGCGGAACGGGTTAGCCCCACTGGATTGGGATCCTGAACTTTGTATTATCGCGCGACGACACTCGCGAAACATGTCAGTCCTCGGTTTCTTCTCACACCAGACGCCTGATGGTTTACGCTTGCGAGACCGGGCGCGATTGGCGGGAGTTCGTTATCGCGTGATCGCGGAAAACATCGCGTATAATCAGGGCTTCGAAGATCCCGGTGCCTTTGCCGTTGAACGCTGGACAATCTCCGCCGGCCACCGTGCCAATCTTCTGAGCAATGAATTTCGCTCTTCGGCTGTTGGAAGTTTTGTCGCTCCGGACGGCACCGTTTTCCTGACACAGCTTTTCATTCTGCGCTGAACGCCGAACAAGATGGTAAGAGGCGGCTGGCGCGCAACGTCAGCCGCCTTTTCTTGTGACCACTAGTCCGCTCTCCACTCCGTCATTCGCGAAGGTCAATCTCAGCCTGCGCATCCTCGGCAAGCGTCCCGACAATTATCATGAGATTCAAACGGTACTTCAGGCTGTTTCACTGCACGACAGGCTGAACTTTGCTAAGACATCGAGCGGGTCGATAGCTTTCACCTGCGATGATGCAACAATTCCCCTCGACGCAAGCAATCTCGTAGTTAAGGCAGCAGAAGCCCTGCGGGAACGGTTTCAGGTTGCGAGTTCGTGCGAGATTCACCTGGCGAAGACAATTCCGGTGCAGGCGGGTCTCGGTGGCGGGTCATCGAATGCCGCAATGACGTTGTTGGCGCTCACGAGACTCTGGCAACTTCCTGCCACCAGCCACGACTTGCTTGCGCTAGCAGCCACGTTGGGCGCGGATGTGCCGTTCTTTATCGAAGGCGGATGCGCGTTTGCGACTGGCACCGGTACCGAACTAACGCCGCTTCCGGATCTCCCACAACAACGTCTATTGATCATCACTCCGGCTGTGACAGTGTCTACTGCGACGGCGTATCAAGCACTCAAGGCACCTGCCTTGACAACCTCCGAGTCGGTCTCTATCCTTGCTATTTCGCGTACACAGGCCAATTTTTCTGATTCGAAACAATGGGTACTGTGTGATCATTTAGAGAATGATTTTGAGCGAGTGATCTTTGATATAGAGCCTGAGATTCGGCGTGTGAAGGAAGCACTGATTCAGGCGGGCGCTCGTTGCGCTTTGCTCGCTGGCAGCGGTTCGAGCGTCTTTGGTATCTTTGACAACGATGAGCAGCTCAGAAGCGCCGCTCAAACATTGAAACAGGAAAGCGGTTGGCGAGTCTTTTCTTGTGTTACTCTGTCGCGCGACGAATATTTACGCGCGTTGAATTCTGCTAATCCTGGGCGTTGAACGAAGGATTCTGATACTGGGGCGTAGCCAAGTGGTAAGGCACCGGTCTTTGGAACCGGCATTCGTAGGTTCGAATCCTCCCGCCCCAGCCACTTTCAAATTGCCAATTGCGGATTGCAGATTGGCGATTGTCGGACCCCATCCCTGACGACGAGTCACAATCGAAAATCGGCAGTTGGGCAATCGGCAACTTCTAACTTTCCTATGAGCACAACCGGCGGCATCAAGGTTTTTTGCGGCAACGCAAACCCGGAGTTAGCGGAAGAGATAGCGAAACACCTTGGCTGCGATATGGGGCGGGCTTTCGCCGAACGCTTTTCCGACGGTGAGTTTAACTTTCAGATCGACGAGAACGTTCGCGGCGGCGATGTTTTCATAGTGCAGCCGACTTGTCCGCCGACTGATGCGCATTTGATGGAGCTGCTGGTAATGCTCGACGCGTTTCGCCGCTCCTCCGCCGAGCGCATCACCGCGGTGATTCCTTATTACGGTTATGCCCGTTCTGATAAGAAGGATCGACCGCGCGTCCCGATTTCGGCACGACTCGTCGCCAACCTGATTACGGTCGCCGGCGCTGATCGTTTGTTGACGATGGATTTGCACGCAGCGCAGATTCAAGGGTTCTTTGATATTCCGGTCGATCACCTTTACTCCGCGCCGGTAATGATTGGGTACTATCAGGACAATCCGCTGCCGAACCTGACGGTAGTTGCTCCTGATACTGGCGGTGCGGAAAGAGCCCGCGCTTATGCTAAGCGCCTGGATGCAGAGCTGGCACTTTGCGATAAGCGACGCGAAAAGGCGAATGTTGCTGAAGTTATGAATGTGGTCGGCGACGTCCGGGGCCGGAGTTGTTTGATTGTCGACGACATGTGCGATACCGGCGGTTCGCTCACGAAAGTAGCGAAAGCATTAAAAGAGGCCGGCGCCGGAAGAATTCACGCGTGCTTCACGCATCCGGTCCTTTCCGGCAGAGCGATTGAGCTGCTGGGTGAGTCAGAGATTGAACAGATAATCGTTACGAACACGATTCCGCTACGCGATCATGCGTGCGAGTTGAAAAAGATAAAAGTACTTAGTATCGCGCCGCTTCTGGCGAAAGCGATCAAGTCGATCCATGAGGAGACCAGCGTTTCCTCGCTCTTCGTATGAAGGGCAAACACTGATGGCTTAAAAAGAAGACCATCAGCGACCCAATGGGATTGCCGATTGGCGATTGCTGATTGCCGATTTGAGAGTTTTCGATCTTCTGACGAGGTCGAATCCCACCAATTGGCAATTGGCAATTGAAAATCGGAAATACCGGGGGTCGCTGAAAGTCTGTATGAGGAGTGATTATGGCTGAGCACGAAGAGATAACGATCAAAGCCAAAGTGCGCGACGGACGTGGCAAGAACGACGCCCGCAGAACGCGCCGCGAGGGTTTGGTTCCCATTACGATTTACGGCGGCGGTGCGGAAACAGTAGCCGCGGCCGCACCGTTGAGCGCACTGGCAGCGGTGCTGCGATCCGAAGCAGGTCGTAACACCATCTTCACTCTGGATGTTGAGGGAGTGGGCGCGAGCGAAGTGATGTTTCACGAACGGCAAATTGATCCTGTGCGTGGACGCCTCGTGCATGCCGACTTCCAGCGCCTGGTGAAGGGTCAGAAGATTGAAGTGACTGTGCCGCTGCACCTCGTCGGTGAGCCAGTGGGAGTTCGCGAAGAGCAGGGGGTGCTCGAGCAAATCATGCGCGAACTCGAGATTCGCTGCCAGCCGCGCGAAATTCCCGACTCGATCGACGTTGACGTCTCTAATCTGGGCGTGCATGACGTGGTGCACGTTTCGGATATTCCGGTGGGCGACAATATTGAAATCCTGAACGACGCGGATGCGGTAGTAGCCACGGTCGGCATCGTGAGAGAGGAACCGGTAGCAGCGCCGGCGGTTGAAGAGGAAGCTGCGGCTGAACCCGAAGTGATCGCAAAGGGCAAGAAGGAAGAGGAAGGCGAGGAAGAGCCGAAGAAGAAAGAGAAAGAGTAGCGGCATTGGCGATTTCCGATTTCCAATTGCCAATTGCTGCCCAATTACCAAGCGACACTGGGAATGGAATTCCAATCGCCAATCGGCAATCGGCAATCCGCAATTCTGATCGTCGGACTCGGGAATCCCGGCGCTGATTATGAACGGTCGCGTCACAATCTCGGGTTCATGTTGATTGATAAGCTGGCCGCCGAAGCCGGCATTGAATGTAAACGGCGAGAATGCCAGGCGCTTGTCGGCCGTGGTGAGGTTGAAGGCGTAACCGTAAAACTGGTTAAGCCACAGACCTTCATGAACCTGAGCGGCGCAACCGTCTCCTGCTTGTTCGCGAAGCATAAGCTTCAGGAGCCAGGTCAGCACCTGATAGTTATTAGTGACGACCTGGCTCTACCGTTCGGACGGATTCGCATTCGCGAACGAGGGTCGGCAGGTGGTCACAACGGGTTGAAGTCGATCATCGCAAGCATTGGCACGAATGAATTCATGCGCTTGCGGCTGGGCATTCAACCGGAGCATCCGCTCGCTGACACGAAGCCTTTTGTGCTCGATTCTTTTCCGCGAACTTCGCGGGCCGCAGTTGAGCAGATGATTGAAAGAGGCATCGCTGCACTGCGTTGTATCGTGCGGGATGGTGTTTTGAAAGCAATGTCGGAATACAACTAAGAGCTGCGTCATTACGAGCGGCGAACCGCTGCAATCGCGGTTGTCGTTGATTGAAAATACACAACAACCTTCTTGCTTCATCGCTGAACGATGAGGCTGGACATCCATAAGGAGGATGATTTTGGCAACACCAAGGCAATACGAAGTAGTTTTTATCGTCGATCCCGGCGCGGACGACGATGAGGTTTCGCGCCTCACTGAAAATCACAAACAGATTATTACCGACCAGGGTGGCACCGTCACCAAGGAAGAGAGCTGGGGCAAGCGGCCTTTGGCTTACGAGATTCTGCATCACACCGACGGAAATTTTGTGCTGCTGGAGATCGAGGGCTCGGGTCGCGAGATCGCCGAGCTGGAACGACGTATGCGAGTCAACGATCGCATTATTCGTTATTTGACGGTGCGCGTGGACGAAGATCGTCGGCGGGCGGAAAAGTTCAAACAGCGTCGCGCTCGCAAAGCCGAGAAACGTCCCTCGAGCGGAGGCGGTCAAAGTCGCAGCAATGCTGCCTCAGAGTTTGCCGGTGACGAGAACCGGGAATAGGAGAAATACATGTCTAGTAACTACGAAGACCGCTCGCGCGGCTACAACGGCGATGATGATATGGATCGGGGGCGGCAGATGGGCCGCGGCGGTCGCCGCATGCACCGGCGCCGCGTTTGTCGCTTTTGCATGGAGAAAGCTGACCTGATCGACTTTAAAGACGTCAGGCTGCTCCAGAACTATATTCCCGAACGCGGCAAGATCATTCCCCGTCGCATCACCGGCAATTGCGCCATTCACCAACGCATGCTTGCCGAAGCAATCAAACGAGCACGCAATATCGCGCTGCTTCCATATTCAACAGATTAAGGAAGGAAGCGATCATGGCACACACAAAAATTCTTTTACGTGAAGATGTGGACGATCTCGGCGCCCGTGGGGAGATTGTCCGAGTCAAAGCTGGCTACGCGCGGAATTACCTGTTGCCCCGGAAGCTTGCGGTGGAAGCGAATGTCGGCAACGTCAAACAAATCGAACGCGAACGTGAGTTGCTCTTGAAAAAGGCGGCGACGGAGCGCGCCACTGCGGATGCTCAGGCCGAGCAAATGCGCAACCTCGTGCTTACATTCGAGCGCAAGGCTGGGGAACAAGGCGCGCTCTATGGCTCCGTGACTTCGATGGACATCGCTGAAGCTTTGCAGCAGCGCGGTTACGAAGTCGATCGGCACCGCTTGCACTTGCGCGAACCGTTGAAGCGCCTGGGCGACTTTTCGGTGCCTCTCCGTTTGCATCGCGAGGTCACGGTTGACCTGCAAGTGAAAATCGCTCCCGAAGGCGAGCTGATTGTTGGTCACATGACCGCAGAACAGGAAGCGGAAATGTCGAGGCAAACAGAAACTACAGCTGATGAGGGCGGTGGAGCAGTCGAGTAAACCAGCCCAATGGTGTTCGAATCTCAGTGAAACCCTAAGGGGCGTGTCAGTGCGCGCCCCTTAAGTTTTTAGATCAAGTAGCGACGTACCTCGCTTTCTAACTAAAAACAGGGAGACCTATGGTTGGCCCGCGGGCCGTGTAGTATAGTCCGTGCCGCTGTGAGGTTTCGACTTGCAGCGTCATTTTACCTTCTCTTTATCCACCCTAAGAAACGTCCATGGCAGTAGCAGAGCAATCACTCGAACGCGCTTTACCAAACAGTGCCGAGGCTGAACGCGCTATCCTCGGCGGCATTGTGCTCGACAACAGTCTGATTAGTCAGGCAATCGAGCTGATCAAACCCGAAGACCTTTACGTGCCTTCGCACCGCCGTATCTTCATGGCGATGATTGCCCTGTTTGAGCGTAGCGGCGAAATCAATCCGATTTTGATCGGCGAGGAACTAAAGAAAGAAAACGCGCTCGAGTCAGTCGGCGGCATCTCGTTCATCGCGAACCTCACCTACGGCCTGCCGCATTCCACCAACATTACGCACTACGCGAAAGTGGTGCGCGGCAAGTCGATGCTGCGCCAGCTCATTCGTGCTGCCGGAAAAATCACTCAGGAAGCGCTTGAACAGGAAGATGAACCGGAGATCATTCTGGATCATGCGGAACACGCCATCTTCCAGCTTGCTGATGAACGCATTCGTCAGGGATTTGTCCATGTGAAGCCGGTCGCGGAAGAACTTTTAGAGAAGATTCAGGAGATGGAGGGACGAGCGGCCGTCCTCACCGGGCTGACCACCGGTTTTGCCGACCTGGACAAGATGACTTCCGGTTTACAAAAACAGGATTTGATCATCGTTGCCGCGCGCCCATCGATGGGTAAGACGAGCCTGGCACTCATGCTCGCCGAGAACGCTGCCATACATGCGGGTGCCGTTGTCGGCATCTTCTCTTTGGAAATGTCGAAAGAGGCTTTGGTGATGCGCATGCTCTGTTCACAGGGCAATATCGACGCACAGCGGTTTCGCAATGGCTTTTTGTCACGACCTGAATGGGCGCAGATTGCCAAGTCGCTGGGCACCCTCGCTGAAGCAAAAATATTTTTGGACGACACTGCCGGCATCAGCGTTCTCGAGATGCGCGCGAAAGCACGACGCTTAGCTGCCGAACAGAAGCGACTCGATTTGATTGTGGTTGACTATTTGCAACTGATGACCGGTTCCGCCAAGCGTGTAGAGTCTCGTCAGCAGGAGGTCTCGCAGATTTCGCGTGAGTTGAAAG
>JBAPXA010000364.1:0-3080 GCA_049283975.1 Pyrinomonadaceae bacterium
TCAAGCGATGATTGAGTCCGTGAAACGGACGACTGAAAAATATTCTCTGTCGGCTTGTTCGTCAGCCGTCCGCTTCGCGGACTGGGATCCTCTTGCGCTCCTGACCCAGCACTGAAGTGCTGGGCTACTGTCAGCCGTCCGCTTCGCGGACTCTCTACTCCGCTCTTAATGCCGGTAGCAGCGGCGATCTTAGCGTCGCCCAGGTTGCCAAAATGGATGCGATTAATCCTGATATTAATACCGCCAGCAGCAGGAAGCCCAGAGAAAGACCGGGCAACCGGCCACCACGCTCAAAAAATACTGGAGCGATTGCCATGATTGCGCAAACAGTACCGGTCAACAATCCGCAAGTTAATAGGAAAAAGTTCTCGGCGAGTACCATCAGCGCCAGATGGCCGGCGTTGTAACCCACCGCACGCAACAACGCCAGCTCGCGGCGACGCTCAAGCACGTTACGCAAAAGCACAGCGGCCATCCCCAGCGTTCCTAAAAGCAGTCCCAAGCCTCCGAGCATTTGAAAGGTAGAGAGATAGGTGTTTTCCACGCGATGAAAATTGGCGAGGCGCTCGCTCGTAGGCACAACGTCTAAACCATAATCTGCAAGCCGTTCCTCGAGCGTGGCCGCAACTGCCGTTGCTTGTTCGGGAGTTGGAGTCTCGATCATCAGGAGCCGGTATCCTTCTTCACTGGGAAAGAGTCGTAAAAAGTTCGCTTCAGAAATTATCAACTCACTTTGCAGCACACTGTTGGCGAGGGTGGCCACAAGCCGCAAGCGTTCACCTGAAGGCAAGACGAGATCTTCCCCCGTCTTCACATGCAGGACATAAGTTGTAGAGTTAGCATCGGCGATAAACGGGACTGCGCCATCAGCGAACTTGTGATCAAGCAATAGCCAGGGATTGTTTTGTTCTTCAGCACTAGCTTCAATGGAGCTTGCGAAAGCGAAGCGATTACTTTGTAGAAAACTTGCGCGCGGCGCGATGATCTTGGGGTTGGCCGGCTGATAAAGATTGAGGCAGCTGGCATCATCGCCGGGGCGCACGCGAAAGCGCTCGAAAGTCACCCCAGCAAGCGGGGACGAAGCGTCGTGGGTGAGATTGAGTGCTTCGAGGCCAGCATCAGTGCCGGGATCATGTACGAGTGGAACTAAAGACTCGGCGAGCAAGCTGAATCCGCCGCTGCCTGACTTTCGCTCAAGCGTTGTCGCTCCCTCGCGATGGCGGAAGGCGTCAACAGCAACGATGATGAAGGCCGCCGAAGCGATCAGGGCGATGCACAAAACACTCCGACCGGGACGCGAAGAGGCGTTGCGGAAGCCCAGGCGCGATAGCGGCCACCAACCTGTTCCCTGGAGCGCTTTTGCTTCAGCGCGATGCAACCAGGCAGACTGCAAAATGAGAAGTCCGATCAAAAGCAGGACACCGCCACCAAAGAAACCGGTCGTCTGACCAATTAATTTCAAGCCAGCGGTAATCAACAGCACTACGCCGAATGCGGCAAAGGCGATTCCGATCAGTAAACGCAGGCTAAGTCTCGTTCTACCCAACCGGCGTTCGCCTGCTGCACCAGTTTCTAATTGGCCGGACAGCAGACTCCGCGTTGATTGCTTTCCTAAGCTGCGCAAGGTGAGAGCTACGCAAATTAGCGCCGCCACTATGCCGCCAAACGCTCCCAGCAAAAGTGAGATCGGCGCGACATGAAGAGCGAGTTGTGTTGTACCGACTGCATCGACCCACCAGGTGCGCAGCCCAAACATTATTAACTGACCATAAGCGATCGCGCCGGCGAGACCCAGCACGCTGCCCAACACGGCGAGAATGATTCCTTCACCGAGAAATATCTTTCTAACTCGCGCCGCCGGGAATCCCATCGCCTGCAGCACCCCGATTTCCCTAACGCGCTGTTCCACTCCGAGTTTGAAGAACAGGGCTGTCAAAAGCAGCGCTGAGATCACTAGAAAGAAACTGAAGTAGAGAAAGTATTCACCGAAATCCGTTGCACCGCGCGAGGCTGCGAGACCTTGGGCTCGCACCGGAAGAACCGTGAAACCTGCTTTCAAGGGTTCAAGGGTTGCGCGAAGGTTTTGTTCAAAAACCGGCTGTGCCTCCGCGAGCTTTCGATCGCGCCGGGGAAAGATGCGCAGCGAAGTTAGTTTGCCAAAGCGTGATTGCCAAAGTTCCTGAGCTGCTTGGAGCATCACAAATGCTTTGGGCGCCGTGCGATACTTTTTCCAATAATCTTCGTCCCGCGGACGAACGCGTTGCAGGTCAATCGGAAACGGCGGGTTCCAATCGCTTAGGCTTTCCGATTCGGAAATGCCGGGGTAATCAGTGACCAAGTCTCTGTCAGTTGCGAGTCCGTCCATTGGAATGATGCAGGCCACCCGAAATTCAGCCGATCGAGTCGCAAGCTTTCCTTCTTCCAGCCAGACGTAGTAATCGAGCGTAACGCGCTCTCCTAACTTGACCTGAAGATCTTTGCCTGCCCATTCGGTTAGTAGGATTGGCGGGAGTTGAGAAGTTGGCGAGGTTTGTGTCCCTGCAGGTCGGAACGTTTCGCAGCCGGGCAGATGCCCACTTTCATTATGCTGCATTACTTCCATCATCTCCGCGCCCACACTGCTTACAATAGAGTACGGAATCTCCTGCCCCTCATCCGTGCGGATGCCGTTAACGAGATAAGACAAAAAGGGTAATGCAGCTAACTCGGAAGACTGGGCGGCCGTCTGAACGGCCTCGGCCAAAGTTTCTGGCAGCAATCCTGCCTCACTCTCAACCGAAATCGTTTGCCGATCGGTCAAGGCCCTCAACTTTAGGTCGTAGTCTTCAAAGGTCACCGTCTCTTTTAGAATTCGCTCGAGGGTAGCTTCGCCGGCTTGTTGAGCGTCCTTCTGAGAATTCTCGGAAACTAGAATGAGGTTGGCTTTCGCCGGCTGCTCCAACTCTTCCTGCATCAGACGCAGCGGTACAAAGACCGCACGTACGCTCGTCTGCTGCGGCTGAATCGAGAAATCTCCCAACGCTCTAGCATCCAGGATCTGACGCACTTTCAGTCGCAGAGTGCTGCCCAGATCTTCCTTC
>JBAPXA010000365.1:0-4822 GCA_049283975.1 Pyrinomonadaceae bacterium
GCTTGTCGATACCCGCCAGGGCTTTGTCCCACTCTCCGCTATCGACGTCGAGAACGCTCTGATTAAAGAGCGCGGTTCTCGTTTCCGCATCGCTTCGTGCTTTGCTCGCAATTTGTTGGATCTCCGCCGCTGCTTCGGCAGGCTTGTTCTGATACATGAGATCGGCGGAGATGCCCGAATGCGAGGCAATGAATTTTGGATCGATCGAGAGGGCTTTACGGTATTGCACAATCGAATCATCAAACTTGCCCATCTTCAAGAGTAATTCACCGTACGAGTCGTAGGGATTAGGGTCGTTGGGGATTAGTTCAATGTACTTCTTAAACGCCTTCTCGGCGTTGACGTAGTCTTCATCTTGCCGGTAAGCGTAGCCGAGAATGTTGTAAGCGGGCGAATAGTTGGGCGCCAACTCTGTCGCCTTTCTGTAGTGTTCAATGGCCTGGGGTATTTCCTGCTGGCCGAAGTGATAGCCACCGAGATTGAAATGCGCGCGTTCATCATTGGGGTAAGCAGCGACGAGCTGGTCCAGATAGTCTTTCTGCTTCGCGGCGTTGCCGTTGGCCCCGGCTTCATTGCCAAGGATCATCAGTCGCTCGCCATTTGAGGCTTTGCCGGCTAGAGCGACAGCCTTGTTCAAATGCTCGAAAAACTCTTTACCGGTGGGACTGACGTTGGCGCGGTTTAGTTCCGCGAGCGCGAACCCTGGATCGAGGGCGATGGCCCGATCAAAATGTTGGATGGAATCCTGAATCAGCAACTTCTCTGAAAGATCGCGGCCCTGAAGAAATTCTTTTCGGGCCTCTTCAGAAGCGGTCGTTACCGGAATTTTTCCGGCAGCGGAATTGGAACTGGCAACGGTCGGGCTTTTGGGGTCTTCCACTTTTGCGCAGCCGTTCAAGGCGAGCACCAAAGCGAAAATAGCCAGGGTCAGAACAAGAAATTTAGTTCGGTTACTGAGCATGATGTTTCTCCTTCGAGAGTCTGGGTCAGAGTTAGATCGCACACGTGGCGACTCTGCGATCTGGGGAGATCGAGTGGGAAACCAACTGCGTGTCAGCTAAGGTCAGCCGCTGGCGAGCTACACAAGTTAAAGAATGCAGGCAGAATACTCAGGCAGGATCTTAGCGTCAAGCAGATTGACGATAGCCAATTGCTGATTGCCGATTGCGGATTTGCGAAATTCGAACGTAATTCATTTTTTTGGCGATGCGTGCAAGATTAGTGAACAGTTCAAGACTCGCGAATTATTGAAAGTGTTCGCGACGAAATTAGTGCTAATGCTTTGCCTCCGAAGTCACGCGCCATTTAGATTCGGCTTTGCCGCCGGATGTGAGGCGGTGGCTATGCCCCGCCGTGAAGGTGCCTTTTACATTCTGGGCTATGCCCTCGAATGTGGCCTATGACCCAATCAATCCGAGGGCTCAGCCCGCACCAGGGGCATAGCCCCCAGCAGCAATCTCGCGGCGGCGGCGGGGCATAGCCACCGCCTCACACCCGGCGGCAAAGCCGAAGCCACGGAAGACTTCGGCAAATCACAGTGCCGACTTTTGACTGAAAGCCAACTGGATTAGATCAGCTGCGACACGGAATTAGCAATTAGCAATTGGCAATCGCCAATCGCTCTAAGGTATCAGCAATAGCTTTCCCGACGTTTTGCGTCCCTCGAGATCGCGGTGTGCTTGTTGGGCCTCGGCTAACGGATAGGTGGCGTGGATCCAGAGATTCAATTCACCCGCGCCGATCATCTTCATCACATCGCCCGCGCGCTGTTCCAACTCAGCGCGCGTGTGGATGTAGTGATGCAAACTCGGCCGCGTGACGTAAAGCGAGCCCTTTTGCGAAAGTTGGCTGAGGGCAAAAGGAGGTACTTCACCGCTCGCACCACCAAAGAGCACGAGGTAGCCACGCAACCTAAGGATATTGAGATCCTTGTCGAAGGTCGATTTGCCAACACCATCGTAAACAACGTGGACCCCTTCGTTGTTCGTTAGTCGTTTGGTCTCCTCCTCAAAGTCTTGTTCGCTGTAGATAATTACTTCATCTGCGCCGGCGGAGCGCGCGCGTTGTGCTTTTTCCTCATTCCCTACCGTGCCAATCACGCGCGCACCCAATCGCTTCGCCATCTGCACTAGCAACGCTCCCACACCGCCCGCGGCGGCGTGAATCAGAACCGTATCCCCACGTTGAATGGGATACGTGCTGTGCGAAAGATAATGCGCTGTCATTCCCTGGAGCATGGCTGCGGCCGCAGTCTCAAAATCAACTTGATCGGGAATGGCTACCAGTCGGTCAGCAGGAACGGCGGCATATTCAGCATAACTTCCTCTGACGCCAGTATAAGCAACACGATCGCCGGGCTTCACTTCTTTAACTTCATTGCCAACGGCGGTGACTATGCCTGCGGCTTCCTGACCGTTAATGAAAGGAAGCGGCGCCGGATAGCGTCCTTCACGAAAATAGACATCGATGAAGTTCACGCCCGCTGATTTGATCTGAACGATCGCTTCGTCGGGTTTGGGAGTGGGAACAGGAAGGTCAACCAAAGTCAGAACTTCAGGACCGCCGACTTGGGAAACTTGGATGGCGCGCATGGGACGGGAGGCAGTAATCAGTAGTTAGTAGAAGGAGTCAATACCCCGTAGTGTGAGCAGCTGCTCAGTTGCAGTGAACAGTAAGAGTAGACAGTAGTCTCTTGTCCTACTGTCTACTGCCTACTGCCTACTTCTTCTAGTTTTCTCCGAAGCGCGCACGATATTCGAGCGAGTTCATGAACCCGTTAATCATGCCGCGGTAGTCATCGGGGTTAGCGCAAGGTTGGCCGACACCACAAACGGCCTCGAGCCCGGTGATCCAATTCTGAAAAAGTGCATCGGGCTCGCGCCGCAGATAGCCAAAGTACTGCATCACCACAAAAGCCTGGTTGTAGTATTTGTTGTAGACCTCAAGACTCTCCGCAATTTCCCTGAACACTTGGGCGCGAGTGCGAGTTTGGTTGCCGAGCGCCGCGATCCAGAAATCACGAGCCGAGTGCGTAATTCCTGCCGTCGAAAGCAACAGGTCAACATATTGAGTATCTGTGGTGCCGTTGTACTTGTTCGTAAATTCCGTCCGCGTCATGAACTCAGCCACAAATGCTACTTTCGCTGCTTCCAGCTCAGAAGCGCTTAAGAAGCCGCTCACTTTTGCAAGATCCGGAATGAACTCCGTGTAAACCGGCTTGCGCCCAAATGCGACTGGGTAGAAGCGATAGACAAAGTAGCCACGGTCCTGGAATTCGGGGGAACGGAAGAATCCCGATGAGACGTGGATCCGATCGCAGGTCGTGTCTCCCGGCGCGCAGCCATTAATAACTGCCTGCCAGGCGGCGAAACCAGCGGGATCGGGCTCACGGCCCAGGAAGTCAAGATACTGCTGCCTTACAAAGAACGCAGTGCCATCAATCGGGTTGGGCCCATTGGTGGCTTCGTTATCCTGAATTGTTACCGTCGCCGTGTTCGGCGCACCGAGGGTGGCGCCAATCGCATTATTCAGCGTGATCGTGAAGTTCTCATTACCCTCAGCGTAGGCGTCGTCCACGATCGGTATCGAGATCGTTTTGGAGTTTTCACCGGCTGCGAAACGCGCCGTACCTACGGAAGTGATGTAATCGCAACGCGCTGAAGCAACGCCATTGATAAAGCTACAGTTGTTCAGGCCGGCCGTGTCGCTGGTCGCAAACCCAACCGAGGCCGGAAGGGTAATGTCTCCCGTGCGCGTAAGACCGACATTAACCGCGCCGCCGCCTTCACCAATCGCGTAATTCGTAAAGGCCAACTGAATACTGCCCGCCACACTTGCCTGGCTGAGCGTCACCGCGTAGTTGCCGGAACCGCTCGGGTCAAGCACGTTCGCGAGAATGGTGTAAGTTCCGGTACTCGGCAGCGCGAAACCACCCGTGGGATCCGGAATGCGGGCGTTAGTTCCGCCGCCGCTGTTGTCATCAAAGGCGATTGCTGAGCCCGTTGGCGACAGCAGGATCAGGAAAGCGTCAAAGGCGGTCGACGTCTGCGAAATGGCAATCTGCTGACCAGCAGTTCCAGTGAAGGTATACGCGTCAAACAGCGAAGCATCGAACGGCAAGCGACAGTCACCGGCGGCGAGTGTGCCGTTGATTGTTTGGCCCAACGCTATCGCCGTTGAGGGACACGTCGACCCCGAGAAGTTTAACGTGATCGAGTAGTTGCCTAACTGATTAGCGAGTGCCGTGTTGGCATAGATCAAATAGGTGCCCGTTGCCGGGAGCGAGCCAAAGGTACCGGCGAGGGGCGGGATGCGTGCAGTGGTGCCACCACCGCCGTTATCGTCCTCGCCGATTGGCTCGGTATCGGGCGCAAACAAAAATAGATACGGATCGACGGGCGACGTGCCGGTCATCGTGATCGCTACCTGCTGGCCAGCGGTGGCTGAGAATGAGTACACGTGGTAACGGCTGCCATCACCAAGCGAGCAATCACCAGCGGCGAAGGTGCCGTTAATAGTTTGACCGTTGGTGATTGGTGTTGGTGTCGGAGGACAGCTGGTACCGCTGCCGAAAGTTAAGGTTACTGAGTAGTTGCCAGTTATACCTGTATCGAATGAATTGGCAAGAATCGCATAAGTCCCGGTTGCTGGAGCCGTGTAAAACCCGCTATTTGTTGGAATACGCGAGTTGGTTGTGCCCATCTGGCCGTCATCATCTTGCGTGTCGTTGTTGGAAGGATCTAGGAGCCACAGGTAAGTATCAAATGTGGCTGAGGACATTGTCACAAACAATTGTTGTCCAGCAGTTGCCGTGAACGTGTAC
>JBAPXA010000366.1:0-8864 GCA_049283975.1 Pyrinomonadaceae bacterium
CATGAAATCTGAGCGGAAGATTCTCGGCTGAGGCGGTTTTACTTCCTCTAACAAAATAAGTTCGTTTTTTATCTTCTTGGCGTGCTCTGCGGTCCTTGGCGTCTTGGCGGTTTCAGTTTCCCAATGACAAATGAGAAATGGCAAATGATATTTGGAAAATGGTTTGATCTCCGCGTCTCCCTGTCACGGAGTCTCCGCATCCCTCCTACGTCGCCAGACGAAATAGATCGGAATGCCTGTAAGCACAATCAGATATCCAATCCCTGAGGTTGAAGGGGCGAGGTAAGCGAGATCCAAAACAAAGAGCGCTGCAATGACGATATAAACCACGGGTACGATCGGATAACCCAGCGTGCGATATGGTCGTTCCAGATGCGGCGCTTTGAACCGCATCACAATCACTGCTCCCACCATCAACATGTAGAAGATTAGATCTGCCGAGACGATGTATTCCAGTAGTTGCGTATACACATTGCCGTAGGTAATCACTCCAGTCCGCGGATCGGTTGTAACGGTCCGCGGCAGCGTGAGGAGGGCCGCCCAGATTCCCTGAGTGATTAGTGCTACGGCCGGAACGTGACGCCTATTGAGAACTCGAACCCGCTTGAAGAACAAGTTGTCGCGCGCCATGGCGTAATAGACGCGCGCGCCCGCCAGGATTAGCCCGTTGTTGCAGCCAAACGTGGAAATCATGATCGCGATCGCCATGACAATTGTGCCGCGCGGCCCCAGGATGGCCTGCATAGTCGCGGTGGCAACGCGATTTTGCGGCGCAGATTGAATTCCGGAAAGCGGCAGCGTGACGACGTAGGCGAGGTTGGCAAGCAGATAAAGTCCGACGACTAGTCCGCAGCCCCACAAAAGCGCGCGCGGCAGATTGCGCCCGGGATCGCGCACTTCACCGGCGGTGAACGTGACATTGTTCCAAGCCGATTGTGCGAACAGTGGTCCCACCATCGCTCGTCCCAAGAGCATTACGAGTGCCAGTAGCAAGGCGCTGTGAGTTAAAGGCTCAAAACCAAGCTGACTCGCCGCCGGTTGCCAACCATTTTCCCAGGGGCGCCACCAGGAGGAAGTGTACGCTGCGCTTTGATCGTTCCAACCTAAGAACAAACCAACCAGAATTAGTCCCACCAGGGCAGCGGTCTTGGTAAACGTAAATGTGTTTTGGATTACTTTGCCGGTTTCCAGACCACGCGTATTTGTGGCAGTAAGCAGCAAGATCATCACGATGGCTACCAGTTGCTGGGTCGAAAGACCAATAGCGTAGCCACCGAAGGCGCGCGGAGCGACGAGGTAACGATCAGCTGCAACATAGTCAGTGAGCACGCCCATAAAGTTCGCGAAGGCCACGGCAACGGCAGCAATCGTTCCGGTTTGAATCACCAGAAATAGTGACCAGCCAAATAGAAATCCGATCGAAGGACCGTATGCCTCACGCAGAAAGACATACTGTCCGCCAGCCTGAGGCCACATCGCTGCGAGTTCGGCGCAACAGAGCGCACCTGTAATTGTGAGGACACCGGCGAGCGCCCAGGCCGCCAGCAACCAACCTGGTGAGCCAATAAGCCGCGACGACTCAGCAGAAGTGATGAAGATGCCTGAACCGATCATCGATCCCACCACGATCATGGTGGCATCGAGGCTGCCCAAGCCGCGTACAAGTTTCGCTTGACCTGTTTCAGCGCTCATAGTTCGTGACGGTATAGGCGCGAAAGCCGCTCACGTCAAGTGCGTTAAAGTGGCGTTGCCACCATTGGTGCTCGCGTTTCAGTCAAGACGTCAACGCAGAGACACAGAGACGCAGAGACGCAGAGGGGCAAAAGACATTCAATACTCTTCGTGTTGTTTCGTGTGGCTTAGTGGTTCGTATTCCCTGGACCTGCCCCAGCACAGCGACCGACCACCAAGTGACACTAAACAACACTAAAGGGCTTGTGGGTCTCCATCTTGAAATCGGCAATCGCCAATCGCCAATCGCCAATTGGCAATTTAAGAAGGCGCTTGACAGTCCCACAGCGCTTCAATAGTCTTGAACTTGGTCAATGTTGTTTAGCGTTCGAGCCTTACTGCATTAAGAACTCCCAGAAAAACAAGGAACAAGTCCGAATGATCAAGGATGAAATGATTGGTCTGATTACCGAAAAGCGCGCGCGAATTGGCGTGGTTGGCTTGGGCTATGTGGGTCTGCCCTTGCTGGCTGAATTTGCCGGCGGCGGCTTTCAAGCGACTGGATTTGAAGTCGACACTGACAAGGCCAAGCAAATCAACGCCGGTACGTCCTACATCAGCGACGTCGCTTCAGTGGTTGTTAAGAAGTTGGTAGACGACAAACTGTTGCGCGCCACCACCGACTTCAACAATTTGAAAGAATGTGACGCGATTATTATTTGTGTACCGACTCCGCTCAGAAAGACGAAAGAGCCGGACGTTTCCTACATCCTTGCAGCTGCGGAGGAGATCCAGAAACGGTTGCGTCGGGGCCAATTGATCATTCTCGAGTCTACGACCTACCCGGGCACCACCAACGAAGTTCTACTGCCAATGTTTGAGGAAACCGGACTAAAGCTTGACGAGGACTTCCTGCTCGCCTTCTCGCCAGAACGAGTTGATCCCGGCAACCCGCAATTTCAAACGCATAATATTCCCAAAGTAGTTGGCGGTGTCACTGACGATTCGACAGCAGTTGCCGCTCACCTCTATTCCCAGATCGTTAAAGATGTTCATGCGGTTAGCTCCGCGCGCGTGGCCGAGGCGGCAAAGCTTTTGGAGAATACTTTTCGCGCGGTAAACATCGGCATGGCAAATGAGATGGCGCGCCTGTGTTACGCCTTGAATATCGACACGTGGGAAGTGATTCGCGCGGCCGCCACCAAGCCGTTCGGCTTCATGCCGTTCTATCCGGGCCCCGGCATCGGCGGCCATTGCATTCCTCTTGATCCGCATTACCTGTCGTGGAAAGCGCGGCAGCACGGTTTCGATTCGCGTTTCATTGGGCTGGCAGAAGAAGTTAACTCGCGGATGCCCGAACACGTGGTGCAGTTAGTGGCCGACGGCTTAAACGACGAACGCAAGGCGATGAATGGCGCTCGCGTTCTGCTGCTGGGCGTGGCTTATAAGAAAGATATCGATGACGTGCGTGAAAGTCCGGCCCTCTCGATTATCGATCGGCTGCGGGCGAAAGGCGCTGACGTTCACTATCACGACCCGTTTGTTTCCGAGATTCGTTTTGATGATGCGCATACAGACTCCACCGGTGAACCCCTGGCGTCGGCGCCCTTTACTGACGAAGAACTGAAAGCGGCAGACTGCATCGTCATTGTTACCGATCATACGGACATCGATTACAAGCGAGTTTGCCGCCTCGCGCCACTAGTTGTAGACACCCGCAACGCGCTTAATGGCGACGTACGTCGAGACAGTACTGCGCGGATAATCCGTTTGTAAGTCCAACGTCCAATGTCCAAGGTCCAAAGTCAACAGTGGAACCGGACGTTGGACTTTGGACGTTGGACTTATTGAATGCTCAAGATTCTCAACGTAGTGGGTGCGCGACCTAACTTCATGAAAGTAGCGCCCATCGTGGCGGCAATGAAGCGGCGGGAACATGAGTTCGCGCCGCTTGTTGTTCATACGGGACAGCATTACGACGCCATGATGTCCGACGCGTTCTTTAATGATCTGGGTCTTCCCGAGCCAGATCTATATCTCAGTGTCGGTTCAGGTTCGCATGCGGCGCAGACCGCCGCAGTGATGCAACGCTTCGAACCTGTGGTGCTGCAGGAGAAACCCGATTGGGTGTTGGTTGTCGGCGATGTGAACTCTACGCTCGCCTGTGCTCTCGTGTGTGTAAAGCTGGGCGTGAAGGTCGCGCACGTAGAAGCCGGATTACGGAGTCGCGATCGTTCTATGCCCGAAGAGATCAATCGACTACTCACCGATCAAATCTCTGATCTTTTGCTCACGCCTTCGCAGGACGCTGACCGGAATCTGCGCGCGGAAGGAATTCCTGAAGAACGGATCCGTTTTGTCGGCAACATCATGATCGACTCGCTAAAGAAGCAACTTGAACGAGCCAAAAATTCAAAGGTGCGCGAGGACCTTGGGGTTGCCGATTGCGATTACGCTGTCTTGACGCTACATCGTCCTTCGAATGTCGACGATCGGGAAACGTTAACCCGCATCCTCGGAGCCCTTGAAGCTATCGGCAAACGTGTGCCAATCATTTTTCCGGTACACCCGCGTACCCGCAAGATGATTACCGAACTTGGTCTCGACGCCACAACGTTAGCGGATAAAGGTCTGCGTCTAATCGAACCTCTTGGCTACCTGGATTTCTTGCGCTTCTACAGTGGCGCCCGGTTGGTACTTACTGACTCCGGTGGAATTCAGGAAGAGACGACCGTGCTGGGAATTCCCTGTGTGACCTTGCGCGAAAACACCGAGCGTCCAATAACAGTTGAGATGGGAACCAACACCATCGTGGGAACTGACCCGCAGAAAATTACCACAGCGGCGTTTGCGGCTCTGGACCACGGTCCCCTGAGCGGCCATCGCATCCCTCCATTGTGGGACGGCCATACGGCCGATCGCATTCTTGACTCGTTGCTCTAAGCTAAGCCGGGATCTCGCCGGATGTCGATCATCAGGAAAATCAGGCGCGCGATCCGAGGAGAAGTTTCACCGCGAACCGCGTTGTTGGAAGGCGCCCGCCGCACTCAGTTGGCGGCGCAACGTCGTGGTGAGCGTGCGAGGCTGCAACAGCAAGGTAAAGAACCAGCTCGACTAACGCCAAAGTTCGCTGCCTTTTCGCCAGACTCGCTGCTGGATCATTTCCAAACACGAACTGAGCCTCGCTTCTTTCCCGGATTTGATAGAAGCCCCCAGTCGGTTGTCGCTCCGCTGCACCGTCTTTTTCCCGTGGAGACGGCCCTGTTGATCGCTAATGCGGATCGTATTACTGACAAACGTGAGTGGCCTTTGCTTGGTCTTCCAGAACATACGTTCATCAGTTGGCACCACGATCCTCTCTCCGGATACGACTGGCCACGCGACTTCTACAGCGACATTAATTTGCAGCGAAACGACGGCTCCGACGTCCGCTTCATTTGGGAACTGAACCGGCTCGGGCATTTCCCCACGCTCGCTCTCGCTTACTCAGAGACTGGAGTTCAGCGCTACAGCGCCGAGTTTTTCCGCCAGCTTGATCTTTGGGAGGCGGAGAATCCTTTCGGCTATGGCGTGAATTGGAACTGTGCGATGGAAGTCGCGTTGCGGGCGCTGAATTTGTTAGGCGCGTTTGCGATATTTCGCGACGCTCCTGATCTTGATGCCGCAAAGTTGGCGCAGCTACTCCGAATCTTTGATCGCCACGGCAGGTTTATTCGCGAGCATCTCGAATTCTCTTACGTCGCCACAAGCAATCATTATCTTTCGGACGTTGTCGGGCTGCTGTGGCTGGGGATCATGCTGCCCGAACTTGAGGACGCGCAGGAGTGGCGCGAATTTGGCCTGCGAGAACTGACGCGGGAAATGACAAAGCAGGTGTTGCCGGATGGAGCAGACTGTGAAAGCTCGACTGGTTACCATCGCCTGGTTCTGGAGTTGTTCAGCTATTCATTTTTGTTGTGCCGCTTGCATGCTATCGAAATTGAAAGCCAGTACTGGGAAAAGCTGCGGCGCATGTTTGTTTACTTGCGTTCTTATTTGAGGCCAGACGGGTTAGCGCCTTTGTTGGGCGACTCCGACGGCGGCCAGGTGTTGCCCCTGCGTCGCCGTAGTGGCAACGATCATGGTTACCTGCTTGCCCTCGGCGCGCTGCTCTTCGATGATCCGCAACTCAAGAATGACAAACTGCCAACTCCCCCGGAGCTGCTGTGGTTTTTTGGCGAGCAAGACATCTCCAGATACGAGCTTCTTACGGCTAATAAGAATGACGCCGGTTCGCAACTATATCCGGATGCCGGAGTTTGTGTGCTCCGGGATCGTGATCTTTATTTGTTACTCACCGCGAGTGACGCCGGTCTGAATGGACGCGGTTCTCATGGACACAATGATGCCTTGAGTATTGAGGTCTCGGCGGGTGGCTGCGCTTTCATCGTTGATCCCGGCACGTACGTTTACACCGCGGATTTGCAGCAGCGGCATTTGTTTCGTTCCACTGCTTATCATTCCACTGTGGAAGTCGATAAGACTGAGCAAAACTCGACGAGCAAAGAGATGCCTTTTGTTATCGGCAACGAGGCGGCCCCGCAAATGCTGGAATGTGACCTTGGTGCTGATATTGAAGTCGTGACCGCTGAACATTACGGTTACCGGCGCTTAAATCATCCCGTTACTCATCGGCGCAGAGTAGTATTCAACAAGCAGCGGCGCTATTGGCTGGTGATAGATGAGTTGAATGGTGAAGGCGAGCACGACCTTTCTTTTCGTTTCCACTTTGCCCCGGGGTTGGAAACAGGTGTCAGTAGCGACGGAGTAGTGGAAGTGTGTGAAGCGACTAATGGTGCACGCTTGCTGGTCGCCGCAACTAAGAACATCGTGGCGGCAGGGCAACCGGCACTTGAAGCGAGATTTTCATCACGCGACTATGGATCCAAAGAGGCTTCTGCATCTGCTCGCTGGTCGTTGCGTACTGGTTTGCCGTTCGCGCTGAGTTTCGTCATCGTCCCCGTCAGCGCCGGAGAAGATGCGGCTGAGCGATTAAGTTTGGCGCGTAGTTGGGAAGGCTAAGAATGTGCGGCATCTGCGGAGTCTGGGAACCGAATGCGAGCGAAGGACGTTTGGAGAGCGCCCTTATCGAGCGCATGCGCGATCAGATGCAGCATCGCGGTCCCGATGACGCCGGCGACTTGATCTTTGACGAGCGTCGCGGTGGATTTGGTTTTCGCCGTCTCTCAATCATCGACCTTTCCGCCGCCGGGCATCAACCGATGCACGGTTGTACAGACAATTTGTGGCTGGTCTTCAACGGTGAGATCTATAACCACGCTCGCCTGCGCGAAGGCTTGGAGCAACGCAATCATCGTTACAGCTCACGGACTGATTCCGAATCCATCCTGCATCTTTACGAAGAACAAGGCCTCGACTTTGTTCATGATCTGGAAGGCGATTATGCGATCGCTCTCTGGGACGCGGCGCGCGACCAACTGGTCCTCGTGCGTGACCGCATCGGCGTTAAACCGCTCTACTTTTACCATCAGGATGGGCGGCTGATTTTTGCCTCCGAGATCAAGGCGATCCTCGAACACCCTGCCGTCACTGCTGAAGTGGACGAGCAATCGCTGTTTCATTACCTGACCTTTCTCACGACGCCGGCGCCGCACACGCTCTTCAAGAACATCCAGAAGCTGCCTGCGGGGCACATGCTCGTAGCGAAACGTGACGGCACGATCAAGATAAGTCGGTATTGGGATGCTTTGCCGCCGCTCAATGCTGTTGAGCACACCGACGAATACCACAAAGCAGAAATTCTGCGCCTCCTGCGCGCTTCGATCACGAAACGCATGATGGCGGATGTGCCCTTTGGAGTTTTCCTGTCGGGTGGGGTTGATTCGTCGGCCAATGTCGCCTTGATGTCCGAACAGATGTCGCGTCCGGTCGAAACCTTTACGGTCGGATTCAGCGACGCCGAATATCTCAACGAGCTAGAGTCGGCGCGGCGCATCGCGAGCCAGTTTGGTACCAATCATCATGAGGTGATCATCTCGGAAAAGGAGATGCAGAGTTTTCTTCCTGAGCTCGTCTTTCACCAGGACGAACCGATTGCCGATCCTGTCTGTGTGCCGCTTTACTACGTTTCAAAACTTGCGCGCGATTCCGGAACCATAGTTGTTCAGGTTGGCGAAGGCGCCGACGAGATCTTTAGTGGCTACGAGAACTATGTGCAGTACCTGCGCATTCATGAAAGGTTTTGGCAACATGCCGCACGCCTGCCGGCGCCGTTGCGTCGCCTAGCGTCAGACATTGGGCGCCCAGCGCTCCGGGCGACTGGACGAAAGCAGACCGCGATCGAGTTAATTCGTCGCTTGGGCGCGGGCGAACCACTGTTCTGGGGAGCGACAATCGTCTACGACGAAGCTTTGAAACGGCAGGTACTATCAGACCAAATGCGTGAGCGGTTCAACGGAGCTTCGTCTCTCGATGCGGTGGCGGCTGATCTTGAGCGTTTTCAGCGTGAACGTCCTGATGCCGACTTTCTCGCTCGCATGACTTATCTGGAATTAAAACTTCGTTTGCCTGAATTACTGCTGATGCGAGTGGACAAAATTACGATGGCGACAAGTGTCGAAGCGCGCGTGCCTTTTCTCGATCATCACCTCGTAGAGTACGCCATGGGGCTACCCAGTTCGTTGAAGGTTTCAGGCAAGAGTGGCAAACACATTCTGAAGCGTGCGTTGGAAGAAATTCTGCCGCACGATCTTCTTTATACCCGTAAGCGTGGGTTTGGTGCGCCCGTGCGCGAATGGTTTCGCGATGGCTTAGGTTCGTGGTTTGATTCGCACTTGATGAACTCACCGATGCGCAAGCGCAATTTCCTTGATTATGAATTTGTGGAGCACCTGCTCGACGAACACCGGCGCGGCCAGAAGGATTGGGGCTTCCACTTGTGGGCTTTGTTGAACCTGAGTCTTTGGTACGAGCGCTGGATTGATGGTGGGTGAAGGAATGGGGTGACGCGGGGATGGGGTGACGCGGAGAAGGGGTGACGGGGTGACACGGAGAAGGGGTGACGCGGGGATGGGGGGATGGTTGGGAAACCGCAGCGCTAATAATGTGAAATCGCGATGAGTGAAGACGCTTCAGATCCGGATCAAGAACTGACCTTGTTGGCCTTCTCCAATTCTGTGTCTCCGCATGCCCCC
>JBAPXA010000367.1:0-4770 GCA_049283975.1 Pyrinomonadaceae bacterium
CCGTCGACAACATCGACGTAGCCCGCGACGACCTGATCGCCCGCGGCGTCGAAGTGAGCGAAATCTTCCATTACGCCGGTGGCCCCATGAACAACACCGGGGAGAACCCGCGCGTCGTCGGACGCGACCCTGAGGGGCGTTCCTACTTCTCGTTTGCCTCGTTTGAGGATCCAGACGGGAACGGCTGGTTGCTCCAGGAGGTCACGACACGGCTTCCCGGCCGCGAATGGAAGTTGATGCGAGCACGAGCCGTGGACGCCGCCACCCTCGCACAGCTCCTCCGCGAGACGGGAGAGCACCACGATCACTACGAGAAGACGCACGCTGAGCATCACTGGTGGGACTGGTACGCGCCCTACCTGAGTGCGCGTCAGAACGGCAGCACGCCGGAGCAGGCAGCGGCCGCCGCCGACCGCTACATGGATGAGGTTTTTCATATTCCTTCCAGATGACGCCCTTCGGGCAGTCGCACTTTGCTTCAACAGATCTGACCATCGATTCTGGTAACCGTTTAGGAGGAAACATGGCAAGCCCCATTCTGGTCACCGGCGCCGCGGGCCGTGTTGGCGCGGTAGGGCGCACGGTCACAGAACTGCTGTTGCAGCAAGGCAAAGCGGTGCGTGCGATGGTGCGAAGTGAAGACGAACGCGCCCAGGCGTTGCGCAACATGGGTGCCGAGGTTGTGGTTGGCAATCTGCTCGATCTTGATTCGATGCATAAGGTGATTGCCGGCTGCGAGACGATGTACTTCGGCATGTCGGTTTCCGATGCCTATCTGGCCGCCACAGTTAATACTGCGGCGGTGGCGAAGCATCACGGCGTGAAGGCGTTCATAAATATGTCGCAGATGACGCTCGACCAGATGAGCATTACCGAAACCACCACGAGCCCGCAGCACAAGCTGCATTGGCTCGCCGAGCAAGCGCTGAACTGGTCAGGTCTTCCGGTCGTGCACGTGCGGCCGACAGTGCTTCTCGAAGGCTTTTTCCTGATTTTCACTGCGGATTCTGTCAGGGAATCAAATGAGATCAGACTACCATTCGGGGATGGCAAGACTTCGCCCGTCGCAGTCGAAGACGTAGCACGAGTGATCGCCGCGCTGCTCGCGAATCCGCAGCCGCACGTCGGCAAGATCTATCACCTAACCGGTCCGCAATCCGAGAACATGCACTTCTTCGCCGAGCAGTATTCGCAGGCGCTGGGCCGCACGATCACTTTTCAGGACATTCCGGTCGAGCGCTGGCGGGATGGCCTGCTTGAGCGTGGCTTGCCATCTCACCTGGTGAACCACCTCGTGACGATGGCCGATCTGCACCGCGCCGGACGCTACGACCGGATGTCAGATGACGTGCTCACGCTAACGGGACAAGAGCCGTTGAGCCTGCAGGAGATCGTCAGAAAAAATGCGGCGACATTTACCGCGTCGGCAAAAGCGACCGGAGTATCTGCTGATGCTCGCAGTCAAGTATCATAAAAAGCATGACCACAGAGCACACGGATCTGAGTATCGATGAATACTTGCGTGAACGGCTCATGCCGGTGGAAGGGTCGATTCCGCATATATCGGGAATCGAGATGTACGGGAATTCTGTTCCTGTAGGAACGGTCGGCGGGGATCTATTCGAATATATAAACTTCCAACAGCGGTACGACCTCGACGCACGCATGCAGCGGGCTTTGAAGTTATCGAAGGAGTTTCTCGACCCGCTACCGCCAAGTGCGCCACCGCGTAATTCAGTAGACGATCATGTGCAGTGGATGAGGTCCAGACCAGACTATAGGTCCGAAATGGAGGTCGAATACAGAGATGCAAGAAGCTCGGAGCAAGTACGGGTCGCCGAAGCTCTTAACGAACTCTACAGCACGGCCGGAGTTCTTCTCCTGGACGCACAGGGACACGGACTGATTGCGGCGAAGATTGCGTCAACTGTTCACGATACGTTTCATGCTCTCATGCTTTCCGAACTTGATCAGCACGGGCGGACTACACCCGAGCTGTTTGAAAACATCAACCTGCGTTTGGCGCAATCGGTCACAGCTCGTAATGCACTGGGCATATCTGAGAAAGAAAATTCGCGGGAAATTGCGACTATGCTTTATGGCGAAGTGCATCCCTACGGCTATTTCCGATTTGTAAATTTTGGACACCCGCCGCCGCTCGTGTTCTCCGCTGAGTATCTAAACTTTGTGGAGCTGGACAAAAATCGAATGATCCAATTCCTCCCCTTGGGCCTGCAGATCCCCGCTGATCATCCGGATCGCAACCGGTATTTCTCAATGCGGTTTCGGAGCAGACCCGCTAACTCTTCCGATGTTGCCGAGATTACGCTAATGAGCCCGGGCGACATTTTGTTCCTTTATACCGACGGCGTATATGACGGGAGCGATGTGCGGGAACGTCAAAGTCTTGAAGCTGTAATGCGGGAGAACCATTCGAAATCTGCCAGAGACATCTGCAATGCGCTGCTGGAGCATGCCACAAAAGATGATGACCATCGACGGCAGGTTGGAGAAGAGCATCAGATTGACGACAAAACAGTCTTCATCATTAAGCGTGAATGAAGGAGAGTGCTTTAGTGAAAAACTGAGTTACCTCGAATCGCAACGAAACGAGAGAAACGATTCGACAACCATTCGGAATCAATGCCCTTATGGTTTCTAGGTAAGGAGATCACACCATGCAACTCGAAAAACTGCATTGCCTGAAACCAGCCTATGTTTTATGTCTTTTTTCCGGGGCGTTGGTAATGCTCGGCTTCACCACGCTCCGCGGTTCTAGCGCACCACCGTCAAACCACGTTTACGAGCTGCGCATGTATCACGTTAACGCGGGCAAAATGGATACTCTAATTGCTCGGTTTGGCGATCACACCGACGCTATTTTCAGGCGACACAACATGAAGAGCATTGGCTTTTGGCGTCCCGAAGATGCGCCGTATTCGCAGAACCTCTTTGTGTACGTCTTAGAACACCCGAGCCGCGAGGAAGCACGGAAGAATTGGGCTGCGTTCCAGGCCGATCCGGAATGGAAAAAGGTAAAGGCCGACTCTGAGACTACTGGTGCGCTGGCAAACCATATCGACAGCTACTTCATGGATCCGACGGGCTTCTCCGCGCTGAAGTAGAAAAGTCGAAGACGAAAACAGAGTCATTCCCCGACCTCTGTTGGTGCTTCAAGAAGGACACTTACAACGAGCGTCAAATCCGCTGTGGAAAGGAGCAGAAACATGAACATAGGGATCATTGGTGCGGGAAACATTGGTGGCAATTTAACTCGGCGATTCAGTGAGCTCGGTCATAAGGTTTTCGTAGCTAACTCGAGAGGCCCGGAAAGCCTCGCAGCCCTCGCTGCAGAGTCCGGTGCCACGCCCGTCTCTGTCCATGAGGCAGTCCGACGTGGCGACGTCGTAATAGTAACTATTCCAGAGAAGAACATCCCAACGCTACCGCGCGATTTGTTCGCAGGAGTACCTGACAGCGTAGTCGTCATCGATACGGGCAACTACTATCCGCAACAGCGCGATGGTCGCATCACGGGAATCGAAGATGGAGTGACCGAGAGCCATTGGGTCTCTCAGCAACTCGGCCGGCCAGTTGTGAAGGCCTTTAATAATATTTACGCAGAACATCTTTTGAAGTCAGGCACGCCCGCAGGAACTCCAGGCCGTATAGCCCTCCCAGTGGCCGGCGACGACGGCCGAGCAAAGTCCGTCGTCCTAAGACTCGTTGATGAACTCGGATTTGATGGCGTCGATGCTGGGGGGCTCGATGACTCATGGCGGCAACAACCCGGCACTCCGGTATACGCGGCCGACTTTGACGCCGAAGGAGTTCGTCTGGCTTTGGCAAGTGCGAGTAAAGAACGCAAGCCCGAATGGCGCGCTAAATCTGACAAAGCCGCCAAAACGAACTAGCCGTCCTGGATTCCTGTGGGCCAGGAGCAAGGAAACCATTAATGGAAAGACGTCAGAACTTATCAATTGGAATTGTGGTCGGTGTCATTATCGTAGGTGTGTCGATCTACGCTACTGGTTTGACAAAGCTCTTGCTCAGTCCCTTTGGCAGCTCTGCTGAATATAAAAGTTCGGAATCTGCGAATGCTCCAGAGCTGGCCACTGGTGACTGGATAAACTCCGAACCGCTTAAGCTCAATGAACTGCGCGGTCGCGTCGTGCTAATCGAGTTCTGGACCTTCGGCTGTATTAACTGTCGTAACACATTGCCGTTCATCAAAAGCCTGGACGATCGTTACCGACAGAAAGGTCTTACTGTAATAGGCGTGCACTCACCTGAGTTTGAGGAAGAGAGAAACGTCGAACACCTTCGCCGTGAAGTATCTTCATTGGGGATTCGGTACGCGGTGGTTACAGATAACGACTACCAAACATGGAACGCTTACAAGGTCGAAGCCTGGCCAACCGCCTTTCTGTTGGATAGGCAAGGACGAATTCGCTGGATGCACGTTGGTGAAGGGGACTACAACGAGGCCGAGCGACAGATTCAGAAGCTACTTGCCGAAAAAGAACAGTAGGCCAAGCAAACTCTTTACTTGTTCCTCTAATCTTTTCCCCCAATCCCGAAGACATGATTCTGGCCGCGAATGATGATCATCTTGCCGGCGATTGCGGGAGTGGCAAATAGGACTTCTCCGGTGGGATTTCGGGCAAGCAATTCAAACTTGGAACCCGCTTTGATAACAAATATTTCACCATCTTCGTTGGCAAAATAGAGTTTCCCGTCCGCGGCCACCGGTGATGCGCTGAATGACCC
>JBAPXA010000368.1:0-11191 GCA_049283975.1 Pyrinomonadaceae bacterium
TTGCTTGGCAATCTGACCAAAGTCGCCAGCCATCCACATTGCTTTGAGCTTAGTCTTGAGGGATTCCATTTCAGTATTAGGAGCGCTCATGGTTCGTTTCCTTTCAGAGGTTAGATTGGTTGTTTGGAGTTTGGTTGCGATTAGCGAATTCAATTTGGAAGTGCAACGAGTTGAGGTTGTTGAATCGTCTGATCTTGAGCGCCAAAGGCGCGGGAACGTAATAGCCAGGGGCAAGTCCCGACTTGTCGGGACGCCGCCCCTGGAAAGGGCAGCAAAAGATGTCCGAGCTCTGAAAGAGCGGCATAGCGTCTCAGCCATAGAAAGGTATTGCGCACGTTCAGTGCTTCTCTAACCTTTCTACTGTCTGTCTCCAGGGGCGACATGCTTCGCTGCGCTCAGCACTTGCCTGCTGTGCCAGGGGCGACGTGCTTCGCTGCGCTCAGCACTTGCCCCTGGCTATTCTAGTTCGCGCCGTTGGCGCTTCGGACGTGGCACTTCAAATTTGAATCCAGGATTTTTCAAATCGAACAACATTGCGAAAAAGGAGTTACAGTTCTGTAACGCAATATCATTTATTTCTTCTTACAAGTCGAATCAATTGAGACTCACGGCGTTGGCACTCGGCGCTTGAGTGAATACGGCGGCGTAATTCTAAAATGCTCTCTTTGGCCCAAAGTGAGGAACAGGCCCTCCCAAAGAATTAACATGCCACCTTCTGGTAGTTGGATCAGCATACTCTGAGGTGGCTGCCAGCCTTTTTCTTCGCACCTAATAATTATGCTATCTGCCTGGCTCGTCGTTAAGCCCAGTGTCTTTAACTCGATTCCTAACTCCCGAGCAAACTCCTCCCGCGTAAACTGTCGCGACTGAAAGGCCGGTGCCGAACAAACCTTTCCCCCGACTTCTACTCGCTCGAGGGTCAAGATTACTCGTCCTCCAATGAGCCGTGCAGCGTCGGGTGCCGTGTTCGCCCCGCTCGCTGGGCCCTCTCCAAAGCGATAGGCAAGGATCTTCCAACTGCCGAAGGGCGGCGCAGCAGCCATGGCTGCGAACATCTTCGCCATGATTCCGCCTGCTTTAAGAACTTTCCAATCCGCATTCGCGCCGCTCTGGTAAGAGTGAACGGGCTGGACATTCGAATCAAGCCAGCTCACCTCCTCAAACCGGTAGCGGTTGCCCGCCGAGCTGAAGGCGATGCGTTCGATGCGACTCTTATATTTCTTCCCCGACTTCTCGGGGAGACCTTCCGCTTTGGAGAGCACTGTGCGGTAGGACGCGCGAACAATATGTTGAGGTTCAAACCTCAGACTGGAGACATTCATCTCAATTACGGAATCTTCCCCAGTGTAGACGCGCTGCCAGTGGGCTTTTTCCTGCTGTGCTCCAATCGAAATCGGAAGGCAAAAGAGCAGGGAAGCTATAAGTGGCAATCTCAATAGCATGCTATTAGAACTAGACGTTTTAACGCCGAGGTATTGATCGCTCCACCTTAACGAGTTTCCGAACTAATCACCCTGCTTCTTTCTGCCGGTAGCGAAGTGTATCTCCCAAGCCTTCTTCCAGTGACCTCCAAGAGACCGACCGCGCCGTGACAACTAAGTCAGATTGCTTACTGGTCCGCGATCGAAAAAAGATGCTACTCCCAGGCAGGCCCTGAAGTGGGCCGCCAAAAAAGTTAATGGCCAGCCGAACGCCGCCGTCAGCCAGGGAGAGCGTCCCCGAGCTGATGATGGAATCGCAGCCATCAGCCGTCGGCGTGAAATGCAGTTCGCTAACCCCTTCACATTTGATTTCAATCGCAGGCAACGGTCGCGCTTGCCTTTGGAACAAGAGCAAAACGGAGGTGTCAAGATGTGGCGGACAATTCATGGCGAGGTTGTCGGCAACATAAGTTTCTGTGGCAATCGAGATTTCACGCAGGCAGGCATCGTGAAAATCGCCAAAGTCGATTAGCAGTTCGTCAATTGCAGCTTGTGAGAGCAGGTTGGTCCACATGGTTCGGATCAGAAGTTACTAATTCAGTTAGTGGTCACACTAATCTGAGTTGAGAGGCAAAGCTAATTCGAAATACACGCTCAGCGGATCCTCCTCATATTCTCCGAATGGTGAGCGGCGCTGAAATCCGTAACTATCGTAAAGTCCAATTGCTTCCGTTTGATAAATACCAGTTTCCAGTCGCAATAAGTCTACCTGTCGGCTGCGCGCATAAGCTGCCAAATGATTGAGCATCGCTTTACCCAAACCCAGGCCACGATAGATCGGGCGCACGTACATTCGTTTTACTTCACCGTACTCGGTGTCGAAGAACTTGATGCCCCCACATGCCGCAGGTTGGCCGTCGTAGTGCGCCACAAAAAACGCAACCTTCTCCTGAAACAACTTATCGACACTATAGGCGTGCCGACTTCGTACCGGGTAAGGAAGTTGGTTGAGGTGCTCGTCGAGTTCATTAATCAAAGCGACGGCCTCGGGAGCATTCGGGTTTGCTTCTACAATCGTCATGGGCATGTTGAGTTCGGTCGCAAAGTTCAGGGGCAACTGTTGGTTAACCCCCGAGGGGCGGTGCGGGACCCACCTCGCGAGTTTCGGATCATTTCGTGGATCGGTCGCTGCCTGGCGAGAAAATACGGTCCACTAAATTACTCGAAACAACACGGAAACGAAATTCACGTCCCGAGCCAAGCCAGTCGCCAACCGCTTCATCCGCCCGGCTTCTCTACCACATAAACGATTCTTGAGAGCCTTCGTTCACTTGTCAGGCGGTGGACTGCCGCGAAGAACTGTTGCAGGCCCGCGAAACGTTCTTCACCTTCAATGCGCAGCAAGTCGTCTTTGTGAGCTTGCCGTGCCTGAAACCACCGTCCAGAGACTAACGCGGCGTTGTCCGTTACATCTTCCTGATGGATAAGGTGCAGGCCCGCTTCATCAATGAACCGTTCATTGACGCCAGGTGGCACGAAGAGGAAAAGACCAATCGAACTACGGAGGGCTAATTCGTCGTTGGTGACAGGGCCAGTGATGACGACTGGATCCGTGAAGAGCGCTCGCCTGCCCGGACGCAACACGCGCTGCCATTCGCGGAACACTTCAAGGCGATTCGGAAAATGATTCATCGAGTCAATACAGAGCAGCCCATCGAAAGAGTCACTTGCAAATGGCAAGGCAGAGTCGGCGTTGGCAACCTTGAATTTAACTCGATCAGCGGCCGCCATGTCGGCAGCCATCCGTGAAGCTGTGGCGACGCCGATTTCGTTTGCGTCGATTCCCGTGACGCGACACCCAGTTGTGCGAGCGAGGTAGAGCGACGGACCACCTGAGCCGCTCGCAACTTCCAGCACGTGAGCTTCAGCCGTGAGGTTCAGCCAGGGAAGCAGTCGCTCATATTCATCAATGGTTACCCAACTGTTCTGCCCGAAATCAGTGCCGAAAGTCTCCTTGCGGATTGCGTCCAGCACCTGGTCAGTGAAGTGCTTGTAAGTACTGTCGAAGAGATCTACTCGTTCAGGCATGGTACGTAGTCGAGGTTCTAATTCAAATTCACATCCAGCGCTTTGAATTCCTTACAAGGCAGATTATCTAATCGAAATACCAGAGCCAACGCCAACCTGTATCCCAGATACACGCTCAGGGGATTAACTTTTGCTGCCTGGTCGTTCCTGCTGTGAAGGATCTTGGGCCACTCTTCGGTGAGCCCATGAATTGTTAACGACGGAATTGACCGGCGCAAGAAAGAACTTGAGTCGGAGTCCGCACCGGGAATCGTTGCTTGCCCAAAAGGCATGCCCATGTCGTTAGCCAGTTTGGCCGTGAAAGCACTGAGCTTCCCATTAGACATGTTGTCGGCAACCTGAGGAGCGCCTAAACCAAGGCTGTCGATATTTATCATTTCGCAGTATTGCGGCAGTTGCTCGATAGCAATCGCATCCGCCATAGCCCGCGAACCGACAAGGCCGCCTTCTTCTTTGCCAAATGCTACAAACAAAACCGACCTCTTGGCTGGGGAAGTCTTCAGAGTTCTAAAGAGGTGCGCGATGGCCACGATGCCCGTCCAATTATCGACGGCTCCACACCCGCCGCCCATTTGGTCGTAGTGCGCGCCAACAATGATCGTCTCCTTGCTAGTGCCCTGGATCCGCACCCGCAGATTCTCCACGTCTTTGTGTTTGTCGATCGAGATGTCAGCGGCAGCAGCGCCCATTTTCTCAAACAGGGATTTAACTGCATCCAGCCGTTTCTCATTCTTACAGGGAACTGAATCAAACTCAGCCTTGATCTCTTCTTCAGTGGAAATCCGTAGATCACCCTGCTGCGCTCTTAATGTCGAAGACGGAAAAAGAAGCAGGACCGCGAGCAGGGTGATTAGCTGTAGTCGAAACGGTTGTGTGTGCAAGTTTTCACCACCGTGGATAGGCCTTTAGCGAGCGAAGTTTTGACACGCTACCGCGCAAGCCCATCCGCGCGCGAGGGTCATCTTCGCATGTGCCGGACCGGGTCAGTTATTTCACCTTCTCAGGACAGTTCTCTTTCTTGAGTATGTGGCGGAACGAGTTTCCATAAGTTACAAGTGCTTCCAGCACCAGGTCATCAAATGTTTGGTCACGCACGATTGCACTAAGAACGACGACGTCACCGGCTGAGAGGGTGGTTAGGAAAAATTGACGTGCACCTTTCAGATCGCCTGGGTCAATAGCTCCCCACAGATAAAAGGTGAAACTCGGTTGTCCGTTTGCCGCCGGCTTCACGCGTGGCCCCAGCTCAACGAACTTTCGCAGGGGTGTGGGTGTCTTCAGCATGTACTCGAACTCGTAGGTCGCGTGTCTTTTCAAGACGTCCAGGTCAGCGATCTCTTTTTCACCTTTCATGAATTCGGCCGGGTTGACGAGCAGGCTTTGATACCAGATTTCGTCGATAAAGAACCGTGGTGGACTCTTGGGCCCATCGGGAAAAGAAACCTGTTTTCCGGGGATCGCAAAGTACACATCGGGAGCGTCACGATAGACATAGAAGAGATAACCCCTGCCATCGTTTGCTCGCAAGCCAGTCCAACCACTCTTAGCACAGGGAGACGACGCGTGCGCTGGAGCTGAGGAGCAAACGATCAAGAGTAGGAGGAGAAGGGCGCGGTTAATTTTCATTCGTAGTTTCCAGCTTCGCAGCAGCGTGACGCACCTGATAGGCCGGCTAAGTGATGATGCTTATTATCTTGCCAGTGTGCCGCTGCACTCGAATCACAGCTGTCTTCTTTCTTAAGTAATGTGCTTGCTCAGTACTGTTCCGGGTGATCCTTAATTCTTGGCGAACTTGGCGCTGCTCTGCGCCTTGACGGTAAAGCCGCCCGTCGGAAACGTCCTGTCACGCTTCATCGAAGCGTCCCATTCTTCGATGATTTTGCCGTTGATTGCGAAATCTACCGACGTGATCGTGCTCAAGCGTTTTAGTGTTTTGACAATCGGCGTTAAGACTTGTTCCTGACCACACGCAGGGCCTGACACGTGCAGGTATTTCTCCGCACCATGACGGAAATTGACGACTGCGACTCCGTCCTTGATCGAGACACCCCGATAATAATTACCCAACGGACCAAGACCTTCCATTCCTTTTGCCTGTTCGGACACATTTGGGCCGGTGAAAAGCAACTTCAACGCTGCGTCCGCAAGCTTTTTCGTCGGCGCCACCTTTCTCTGAACAAAATCTCCGGCGCCGCAGGTTTTGGCCCATTCAGGCAACTTGGGATTAGTGAAATACACCCACAGTTCGATATCCCGGCTTACGACTGGAACCGGCGTGCCCTTACAACGCCTCGTCTTCCACACTATTCGCGCGCTATATGAACGGGCGCCGCAGTCCTCCCAGCTCCTACTCACTTTCACCAAGTCATAATCATCAGTACTACTGCCGTAACAGTTTCCGATTTGACCCTTACCCGTACTGATTGTACGCCCACGCTTATTATCCTCGGGCATGAGTTCGGCAATAATTCTCTTAACTCCACTGCCCAGATCGTGACGTAGCGTCTTTGGATCCGGAAGGTTGTTCGATACGAGCGTTGAACCGAACACCACGTCACGCTGGACAATATCGACCTCACATGTGAGCCCCTCATCTGTGTACTTAGCCGTTAACGAGAGTCCTGGGTTGATCTGAAACACCTCGGAGGGCGGACCGTACTTTGAACGCAAGTCATTAGTGGTCTGAGCTCTTGTTAACAGGCCGAGCGGAGAAAGGGAGACAGTCGCGATGATGCAAAGTAATAAGGACCTCATGGTTACTCCTTCTCCCCGGGTGCTGCTTACTGCAGGTTTAGTTGCCACGACACCGAGGATTGGCCTAGAGGTTGGCGCGTTTACGCGCCAGCCCGCAGGGCCATTCAAGTGCGCACTCTTTCCATCGCAACTCCGGACGACTGGAAACCAACTCTCTCCCAGAATCCGTTGCTGCCGCGACCCGCTCGCAGGATCCAGGTGATGCCGGCGTCGTCCTTCACCAGATGTTGCACCAGTTCTCGACCGATGCCCGCCCCACGCTTATCGGCAGCTACGGCAACCATTGAGATATAACCATTAGAGACCTCATCACATAAGGCCCGGGCAAATCCGACAACTCGAGAACCATCAAGTGCCACCACCGTGCGATTGGTGTGCGCCAACATCTTCTTGAATTTTTCAGGATCGGAAACACGATCGCGCCACCCCATCTCTGTTAGGAACTGGCGCACCGATTCATAGTCTTCTGGAGCTATTGATCTGAATTTCATTTCTTTGACCATCGGGAATTCAATTTGGAAGTGCAACCGATTCACTTTGCTCGTGAATGAGAATGCAGTCGTTCTCGCAACTCGGACTGACTTTTGTGCAAAGCCTGGGTTTGCGACGGCTATTTAGGCTAATCCGTTTTCGTCTTCGCATATTCGAGCCAATCACCCGATTCGATTAACGTACGAAGCGAATAAAACTGCAGGCTAGGTTCATAAGCCCAACCGATCTTTGTCTGGTCGCCAAAAGAGACTGTTACCTGTCTCCGCAGATAATTGCTTGAGGCTTCGAACTCATCTAACTCCTGCAGTAGCGCGTCATCGACTTCATAGACTTCACCGGTGACCAGAGCTTTCGAGTCATCGAGTTGCAGGCCAGGATATGGACCCAGATCATAAAGGCTGCCCCTTATCTTCGCCGCAGCAACAAATCTTGACTCGGGGAATCTCTGAGACATCGAGTGGGCATTGCCGCTTCTCAAACTGCCATAGACGAACACGAGATGCTTACTCATACAGCTACCTTTCGCATTACTCCGACCGGGTGAGACCAGCTAGGACAGTCGTGTTGTAATGAAAGAGGAGGAAAGGCAGCACACTATCGAACGCTCCGGTTGACTGAGTTGTTAGGTTGCGTCGTAGTATTGTTTAGCTCTCTCTGTTACGGACAAAACGTATTCAGTTTTCCCTTCTGTGTATCCGACTCTGTCATTGGGATACTTCTCAGAAAGAGATTGCTTCAACTCTCCGTAGCGTTTAGCCTCTGCCGGAAACTTCTTCAGATAATCCCTGAAATAGAGCCGCTCCCACAGCTTTGAATCCGCCTCCACCATATGGATATGGTGCGTGCGTATACCTTCAGCATTCCGTTTGATAAACCAGGCATAAGGAGGCTGACTATCTGTTCGCCAGAAATAATCGTAGCCTTCCGATTCGAGCAAAGGAACGATCTGTTTCTGCGTCTCCTCTAAACTATCAACCTCCACTAACATGTCAACAATCGGCTTTGCTGCCAGACCGGGAATAGCAGTACTTCCAAAATGCTCAATTCTGGTGATTAAAGAGGCTGGTAGATTATGCCGAAGAAATTCCGATTCCTTCTTGAACAAGATAGGCCATTCAGGATCATAGGGAATGATAGATATTTCCTCGCGGATGGCTTCCTCAATGCGTTGTTCCAGACTTTTCTTCAACGATCCCTCTTCGTAAACAACCCAAGGCTGGCTTGCAGCCGCACCTCTTTTGCGGCGTCGGTTGCTGCCGTGGTTATGCCGCCCCTCCGCCGTGCACTGTATCGCACATAAGCACTGCCTTACCTGGGCATAGCTCCTTGGCTTCAGCGGCGCGCGATCAGCATCCAAGCTGAAGGAAAGAAGGTCCTTGAGAAACCTGCTATCGCGCCGTCAGCTGCAAGGCTTTGTTATGCCGCGTCGGGTGTAGGCTTCAACGTAGCAAGCATTTCATTAACAGCTTCCATCTCTACCACTCGATCGTCAGCGTCCGAATTATAGGTGACAAAAAGAAGCAAGGGTCCTTCGTGGACCCATCGTTTTCTCCAGAATTTTCCATCCGCAATATAATCGACCCCCACTCCTAAAAATTGACCGCAACGGAGTGACTTCAGCGCTGCGTCGTCGGGAAACTCATCCTTGGTAAAATCCTCTAGATCTTCTGCCGGAATGCTTCCGCTGTCATGCGAGTGGGCGCTGATCTGAAGAGCACCGGCGCCATCCTCACGCCAGAAATTAGCGCACTCATCCTCTTGTTCGGAGAGCCAGCCATCAGCTACCTGGATAGACCACCACTGCGTTATAAACTCATGAGTCATGTTTCAAGCCTAGCGGCATAACGCCGGAATTGAGCGGGCGGAAAGAATTGCATCAAGCATCCAAGTCTCGCGATGAAAGACACGCTGATTCCGCTCCGCTCGAATGAACTGTTCGGCTGCCCGTGATTGAAACCGCGCAACCCCCCCGTTAATCAGGTCGAGTTTTCCGTCCTACTATTTCCAGATGGGTATTTTCACATAGCTGTTGTTATGCCACTTTATCTGCACTGGGGTTTTCGCATCATTGATATCCTCATCGCTCACATCTTTGCCGGTGCCATAATTAATTTGGGCGTAAGGGTTTTTGTTGACGTTCAATGTAACGAGCAGGCGACTGCCCTTGCTGAGCTGACGACTTACCATACGGGTTTTATCAAATGGAATTGATTCCAGTTTGCCAGGGGTTAGCAGTCTCCTGACGCTCATGTCTCTTGCGTAGCTGGCGCGCCCTATAAAATAGGATAAGTGAAATAACTCGCCATTTGGCATTACCTCATACAACACTACGCCGATGTCCAGGTCCTTTTTATTGATGCTTGTCTTGATCTCACCCAGGAAGGTGCCGTCAATTTCAACCGGCTTATCGAATGGCTCAGTGATGAAAGAGAACCCGTTGGAAAGGTCTGGCTTCTTGCCGACAATGAGATCGGGATAGTAGTCATTGTTCGTGGTTTTTCTGTCGGCAAAGTCCACCTCTTGATAGAGAAATCCCGGTTTAGTTGGTTTTTCCCTGGATAGCTCATAGTAGTTACTATAGTTGGCTGACTTCTTGTCCGTCAGATACAAAGTCAGCGTCTCATTACTCATCTTTTCCAGAGATGGTGCGTGCTTCCACTCGTTGGTGCCCATCACCTCGTAGTTGATTTTGTCCTTCAGTAAGTCAGGCTTCTTCCCACCGCGCATTACATAGCCCATCCATTGAAAGGTGATTGCCGGCGTATCTATCTGCGCCACCGGGTCGATGGTGTAACCTCTCAGAACCGGCGGCTTGCGAAAGTCCTGCGCGCCGAAATGATCATAGGGCCCAATCAACAAATAATGATCGGCATTCTTGTTGTACTTGTAGTGCTCCTTCAGGTAGTGCAAGGCGGATTGCTGACCGTCATCATAGTATCCCGTGATGGTTAAGACCGGGATATTGATCTTAGCGAATTCGTTCTTGTAAGGCACCATGTCTTGCCAATACTTGTCGTAGCTGGGATGTTGCAACCAGCGCTGCAGCCATTTGTTCGGCGTGCCGTCAACGCTATCTATCTGCCGATAAGATTTCCCGCTGGCATACCACTTATCATTCAGGGCGTTCCATCGCTGGCGATCATTGTAGGTTTCCTTATCCAGATATTTGTTATTCGTAACGTAAAACGCCCAGGCATAGTTGACGAACAAAAATACGTTATTCTCCATGGGCAAACCATCACCCGGATTATTGGCAACGTAAGGAACGATGGTTTTTAGCGCGGGATGCAGTTTCTTCGTTGCGGCCCACTGCGAAAACCCGCCGTAGCTCCCACCAAACATACCGACTTGGCCGTCGCTCCACGGTTGTTTGCTTATCCAGTCAATTACACCGTAAGCATCCTGAGCTACGTGCTCGTAAGTATCAATTTCATCCGGGCTCAGCCGTTTGCCTCGTGTCTCCGCTGTCACACCTACGTAGCCATGTGCCGCAGCACTCATGGCCAAACCTCGGCTGAGGTCTGTATAAATATTGAAACATAGCGCCGCTGGCTGAGGTGTCGTAACTCCCCTTTTTAGAACTACGATAGCAGACAGGGTCGCGCCTTCTTTGGTTTTGATCAAAACATCATCCTGAATGATGTAGCGCTTGGCATCGTTCTCGGCAATGAGAACGGTGGTCAGTGGGATCATGACCTGAAAGGTCTGATATAGTTGGTATTTTCTAATCATATCCAAGGCATCGGTCAGTGCGATCCTGTTCTTGCCGTCTTGTCTCGCCACCGCCGCACGAAAGTCGTCGCGCGCGCGATTCACGTCACCACCAAACCAAAACACAGCCTCGTTGGCGCTCCTGTCGTCCAGGCGGTCGAATACGTCGCGGAACTCCTGCTTGAACGCCTCGTCGAAAGAGAGGCCACCGGTACCCTGCTTTATTTTGGCCTTTGCCAGTATCTCGAACGGAAGGAGGGAGGAAGCGGAGGCAGGGTTTGTCGCCCGCCGCAACTCGATCAAGCTTCGAAGCGTCGCAGCCGCATCCGCGTATTGGCCGGCCACCATTTGGATACGAAATAGAGTGTTGAGGTATCGATTGCGATCAGGCTCCTGATAGATCGCAATCGCCTGCTTCGCAAGCTCCGGCATGGCTTTGGCGAGCGCTGCCTCGTCTTTCACGGCAGCCTGCGGTAGGTCTAGCTCTTGAGCTGAAGCATGGGTGCCAACGGCAAAACATAAAAGCACAAGACAGAGCAACTTTTGCATCTAAATTCCTTATTCTCATTGAAGACGGTACCGTCGACGGGCGCAGCCCAACGCCCGGCATCACCCGCGCCCACATTCAACATTCATGAAAGACATCGTGGAGGGGCGTCGGGTGCATGCCGTTGTTAGCTGCGCCCTCGCGAGAACAGATCGGCGTCTGCGTAAAGCTGGCACTC
>JBAPXA010000369.1:0-7109 GCA_049283975.1 Pyrinomonadaceae bacterium
GTCATAACTGCGAGGACGAATCCTCCCAGCATTAAAGTTCCGAGATCATTCATTTCCCCTAAAGTGTCCGCATCCGAAACGAAGATCTCTAGAAGACTCAAGAAGTGAATTAACGAAGCTACGATCACCATAAGATTAACCTTTCCTGCAGAGCAGTGAGACGCAGCCAGCAATACTTCGTTAGACACACGTTGGCGTGAACTTGTTCCCGAAGAAAAACCTAAACGCCAAGTCGCCAAGACGCTGAGTCGCAAAGAATGTTCTTTGCAGTTCAGTAATTCATTCCACCTCACATTTGCTCTGTCAAATTCGAGTCGAACCACTCAATGCCGCTGCTCACGCTTTCTCTGAACCTCTGCGACTTGGCGTCTTGGCGGTTAAGTGTTTGAATCTGAGGTCCCTTGGCGGTGAAATCCTTAGTTAGGTAGAGGTTGGCGGTCTCAACAACAAGGCCTTGCCCCCTTTGATTTCGCAATTTAGGATGGCAACATGAACTCCTATACCGATCCTGCAATCCGCATTACTCTTCTGCCTCGCGATACAAATTCGCAGGGGACTGTCTTTGGCGGCATTATTCTTTCCTATATCGACATGGCCGGCGCGATCGAAGCGCATCGCCGCACGCGCATGGGAGCCTTTGTAACTGTAGCCATGCGTGAAGTCATCTTTCACAAACCAGTATTCGTGGGCGACCTGGTAAGTTTTTATAGCGAGACCGTGCGCATTGGCACGACTTCAATTACAGTGCGGGTCGTAGTGGAGGCTGAGCGAGTAGCATCAAGTAGCGAACGCGTCCGCGTTACTGAAGCCGAAGTTGTTTACGTCGCCGTCGACGCGAACCGGCAAAAGACAAAGATTGTTATCCCTGGGTCCTGAGCTCAGAAGCCCTTGCTGAGTTGCACCGCGCTGAAGCGGCGGTGTGAATGAGAAGAATTAAGGAGTTTAATTCAGGAGAGACTGGAGTCGGCGCAGTGCGGAATTGGCCTCAGCGAAGCTGGGTTGTTGTTCGAGTGCGAGTGAGTAATGACGCACCGCGTCGAGGTAACGGTGTCGCTTCTCATAAACTCGCGCCAGGTTGAAATGAGGAAACGCGTATGACTCGTAACGTGGTGCCAGTAACGCACGCTTAAACCAACGAACGCATCCATACGAGTCGCCCTGAGCCAGCAGATAACTTCCGATATCGTTGTAAGGATTACCGAAGGTCTCGTCGACGCGAATTGCTTCCAGGCATTCCGCGATGGCTTCGTCGTAGCGATTTTGGAAACTATAGACCCACCCCAGAAAAGTATGGGCCTCCGCCGTTGGGTAGGTTTCGATTGAGCGGCGGTAGAGCTCGATGGCAGTTTCAAAGTTCTGCGCTAACTGCGCTTCGTAAGCCTCCTGAAACAGTTCCTTCGCTTCGTACTTTGCCAGCGGAGATGTATCGTCTTCGAAAGTATCGTCAGCAATCATCTGCTTACTCCGGACATTTCTCCTGTTGCCTGCGCGCATTATCCAGCCGTTTGATGCGACCGTCTACCTTCGGCGTGATTGGTCGGGTGGCCAGCCACTGGCGCACCGCGTCAAAATCGCTGGGACCCTGTTCCGGCGCAATCAAAACACGCGCAGTCTTTAGGATCTCGTAACCGTCACCGCCCTCCATAAGGAAGTTTGTCGTCGCGAGGCTGTACTTTTTCTGGTTGTCGAGCGGAACACCGTTCACGGTGACGTCAACTATTCTTGCACCTGCCGGCCGGCCGGCATCAAACGTGAAACGAATGCCGGAAACTTGAGGAAAGCGACCAGGCTGCGAGTCTTCCGCGCTGCGAGCTACACCGTGTTCCAGCATTGCCCGGAGCGCGGCTCCCGTTAGTTCCAGCTTCACGACCTTGTTCTTAAAGGGAATGATCTCCAAGAGATCTCGCTTCGTCAGACGACCGGCGCTGATTATGGAATCCGCGCGAATTGAGCCGCCGTTCATGAATGCCGCATCCGCGCGCATCGCTTTGCGAAAGGCATCGGTAATGAGATTGCCCACATTGGTCTCGCGTATTCGGCTCTCGGCACTACGCGCGTCAAGCGCAACCGTTGTCCGGCCGACGACTTGAGCCAGGTCTCGCATTAGGCCCGCATACTTATTATAAACGGGAGCCAGATCCGCATCCTCTTTCGTTTCCGCGGTAACTGGAATCACTTTCCAATCGATGCTCTCCAACTTGCCGCTTGACCGGGAAATATTCAAATCAATTCTTCCCAATTCGCGCGCATCAGCGGTCATCTTGAAAATGGGCGCTCCGCCTGCGGCTGATTCCAGCAAGGTATGCTCGTGACCGCCGATAATTACGTCCACGTCAGAGCAACGTGCCACCTCTTTGTCTTCCCCCATCGAGAGGTGCGTCAAAGCCACCACCACCCTGGCTCCTTTTCCGTGTATTTCCGGAATCAACCGGTTGGCCACCGTGCATGGATCGAGAAACTCCACGTCAGTTCCCGGCCGCGACGTTGTTTTCGTCTCCGGTAGAACCAAACCAATGATCCCGATCTTCACGCCAGCGAATTCTCGAATCACATAAGGAGGAACGCCGCCGAACGGCTGACCTGTTTTCTTGTCGATCACATTCGCCGCCACCCAACCGAAGCGCGATTCCTTGATCCGGTCCAACAACACTCCCGGACCAAAATCGAATTCATGGTTGCCGAATGTGGCATAGTCGAGCCCGGCAACATTCCAGGCTTCGATCATCTGGGCACCTTTATAAGTTATCGATTCGACCGATGGCGAAATAGTGTCCCCGGAAAAAAGGAAGAGCGTGTGTGGCGAGTCTTTTTGAATCTGTTTTTTCAGCGTGATGACGCGACCAATACCACCGCGCGTCCCGCGATCAACCGGGGCGAACTGGTAGACGTCATTCACTTGAAGCAACGTAATGCGCGTCGCGCACTCTTCCTGTTGCGCGTAGCCACCTACGACGCAAAGCAGAAGCAGTAACGTTAACCACGCGGTCTGACAGAAAACACGCTTGTTGAAGTTCATTGATTCTCCCAACTGTGAATGTGGCGCAAACTGTTCGTTTGTAGCCGCCGCCTTTTGTCCGAGTATAATTCAGCCTTACAACAGTTTAGATGATATGACGGGAGCGTTGCTCAAAAGTAGCTTTGTAAAAGTACGACGCGTAGCGTCGGAGAGATTTAGCCCGGCCTTTCAAGGCCGGGATCACGATGACACTTGCGGTGCGTCGCGTCAGCGACGGCTGAATCTCGTATTTGCGCCTCTACGCGACGTGGAACGAAGCAAAGCCATATGAAAACGCGCGAAACAATCTTCCTTACTGGGTTTCCTGGCTTTATTGCGAGCCGACTGGTGCAGCGCCTCGCGCAGGACGGCGGAAAGTTCTTGCTGCTGGTTCAACCTGCGCTCGCCGGGCAGGCGCGATTGGATATACAGAAGATCGCCGGCCGCACTCACAAACCTCTTGAAGACTTCCAGGTTCTTGAAGGTGATATTAGTCAACCCGATCTTGGCTTAAGCCCTCATGATTTGGAGATTGCACGTTCCGAAGCCACACTCATATTTCATCTGGCGGCGCTCTACGATCTGGCGGTCGCGCGCGAACCGGCCATGCTCGTGAACGTTGCCGGGACGCGCAACGTGAACTCGTTTGCCAAATCCGTGCCTAACTTGCGCCATTACCACTATGTCTCGACTTGTTATGTTGCGGGCAGGCGCCGCGGGCGAATTCGCGAAGCCGACTTAAAACACGACGCCGGTTTCCGTAACCATTACGAAGAAACAAAGTACCTTGCGGAAACAGAAGTCGCGGGGCTCAAAGCGGAGCTGCCAATCACGATTCATCGACCATCCGTGGTCTGCGGCGATTCGGTTTCGGGTGAGACCGCAAAGTTTGATGGCATCTATTATCTGATTAAGTATCTCCTCAAGTCGCCTGGCCTCTTTTCGATCCTGAACATCGGCAACCGCGAAGTGAAGTTGAACCTCGTTCCCGTTGATTTCGTGGTCGAGAGTCTGGCTGCACTGGCGCGGGATTCACGCGCAATAGGGAAGACCTTGCAACTTGCCGATCCCAATCCTCTATCGACCCGCGAGCTCTTCGACGTGATTGCGGAAGAGATCACCGGCCATCGTTCGCGCATGAGTCTGCCATCTTCACTCGTCCACTTCTCTCTTATGCTTCCGGTTTCCCCCGCGATCACCGGGTTACCTCACAGCGCCGTCCCTTACTTCTTCCTTGAGCAAACATACGACACCAGTGAGGCGGCGGCCCTGCTCAGCCCCCTGCGAATTACCTGCCCAACCTTCCCCAGCTACGCCCATAACATCGTTGCCTTTGCTGCCGCCTCAAATCAGTGAAACCAGGCCTCGCTCGCCGAGAAGGCGTGAACCCATGGGTTGACAACGACAGCGCAGCGGGAGGGGCCAAGAACCCGGTCGCTATCCCGCCCGTTCTGACTTTTCCCCGCCGACATTACTTCCCCTACAGTTCAATTTCCCAGCCAGTTGGGTAGTGTCCTAAATTCTGTAGGGGCGGCACTCTGTGGCCGCCCCGCGTTTGAGATCAGTGGGGCGCCCAGGGAGGGACGCCCCGGTAATCAAATTAGGAGGCTACCGACCAGTTGACACCTGCTCAATTTAGAATTAGTATAAATCCACTTCATGGCCAGAGATTCATCAAGACAGGGCAAACGGTTGACGCCGCAACGAGAGGCGGTTTTGCGAGCGGTGCGCGAGCGCGACGATCATCCGACGGCGGGGGATATCTTTGCTAGGGCAAAGCAGTATCTTCCGGCAATCAGCTACGCCACCGTCTACAACTCCCTGCGTTACCTGCGCGGGGCTGGCTTGGTGCGTGAAATCAGCTTTGGTGATGGCGCCAGCCGCTATGACGGGATTACGGAGCGACACGATCACGCGCTCTGCACCGAGTGCGGCAAGTTGGTTGACTTTGACCTGGCGGAGCCGGCAGAGCTGATGCAAGAAGCCGCTCGCAAGTCTCGCTTTCAAGCCGAATCGGTTCACCTGACCCTCGTGGGCCGCTGTCCCGATTGTCTTGAAACCAAGGCGCACGATTCTTAACTTAAAGCCAATCACCCGCGGGTGATGAAGCTGGGAATGATCTTAACTAGAAAACTTATGGAGGATGCATGACAGCAACAGCAGTAGCAATTGAGAAGGCGATGGTGGGCCAGCCCGCGCCTGATTTTGATATGGCCTCGACGAAGAACCTGGAAAAGTTAAACGAGAATGTGAAACTGGCCGACTATAAAGGACGCTGGGTGGTACTGCTTTTCTATCCCCTCGACTTTACATTCGTTTGCCCTACAGAACTGACTGCCTTCAGTGATCGCTATGATGACTTTCAAGGCATCGGGGCCGACATCATCGGTGTTTCCACGGACTCAGCCTTTTCGCATCGCGCCTGGATCAACACCCCGCGCGATAAAGGCGGCGTGGAAGGACTCAAATACCCGCTCGCAGCGGATGCTACCAAACAAGTGGCGCGGGATTACGGAGTGTTGATTGAGAACCGGGGTATCGCTCTACGCGGATTATTCGTGATCGACCCCGAGGGAATCCTGCGTTACAAGGTGGTTCATGACTTGAACATTGGTCGCTCCGCCGAAGAGACGCTACGCGTGATCCAGGCTTTGCAAACCGGCGGGCTTTGCCAGGCCGAATGGAAACCAGGTCAGAAAACGCTCAACGCTTAATAATCAGTTGGATCGCTGCTGGGTGATAAGTAAGAGCAGTTTCTACTTATCACCCATCACGAATTTAGGAGTGCGACAATGGCAATGAGAATTGGGACCGAGATGCCCAAACTTGAGGGGGCAACAGAGTGGTTCGGCACGACGCAGGCCCATGCGGAAGCGGAAGCCGCGGGTCATCCAACCATCGTGCATTTCTGGTCGGTCAGTTGTGGAGTCTGTAAAGAGAATTTGCCGCGCATCGCCGAATGGCGCGATGCGGGTAAAGAGCAAGGGTTGCGAGTAATCGCGATTCACATGCCGCGCTACGAAGCAGACACAGACGTCGAAGCTGTGCGCGATGCGATAGCCGCTTACAAAATCAGCGAACCGTGCGCAGTCGACAACGAACACAAACTGCGCGAGGCTTTTAAGAACGATCAGGGATATGTTCCCGCCTATTACCTGTTTGATGCCGAGGGAAAGCTGCGCGGCTTTGCAGCGGGTGAGCGCGGGCTGGATCTATTGAAAGCCACCCTCGATCGTGTGCTGCGACAAGCGGCGCCGGTCGAAGCAGCCGCGCTAACTTCAGCTTCGTAAGCGAAGTCTAGCTCGCCAATAAAGCCAGGCTGCGGAGCAGCATCGCCAGCAGATAGACGCTAATGAGAGCGGCGCCAATTGCGAGGAGCAGAAGGAATACCATGATCATTCCGACGAATAGCCAGTCGCTGATCCGGCCTTCGCGGGCTTCACTTGCAGAAACGGTGGCTCGCCGCCGCAAAAGTTCGACATTCTTCTGATTGGATTTCCACCAAGCGTCGAAGAAATCTCCCGCGAGCGGTAGTGAGCCCACTGCGTAGTCGATCCCTAAATTTAGACCCATCCTCAGCAGTGTGATTTTCGGCACGCGATAGCGCACGGCAGAACCAAGCACGTACAAAGAGGCCACGGTAGTCGCCGTGTCGCCGACGCCGGGAATCAGCCCCACAAGCGCATCCAAACCGATGCGCCAACCTAGTACGGGGATGCGAAACAGATCGTCTAAGATCCAACCCAGCCGATCGAGACTCTCTTCAATCTCAATAGTGCGCGTTGGCTTGCCGACGCTCTGTTTGTCCAGCGTGAAATCTTCTTCGGTGTAAGCTCTCAATACCTTGCTCATAGTTCTTAGTGAATCCCTTTCCCCTTAACGTATGCGCGTCATCTGCTGCCAAAAGAATTTTCCCAATTTTGCGAATGCCGATAACGCAGTGCGATCGCCCTTCTTTTGCTGGTTAGGCTTGGACGGAATCCCCAGCGATGTTGCTAGTTCCTGATCAGGCTTGGCGATGTCTTCGTCACCACGCTTGCTCTCCAACCAGCGATTGAACGTACGAGCCACAGTTCGTCTTTGTTCAAGCGGACTCTCGGCGATGAACGCACCC
>JBAPXA010000370.1:0-3433 GCA_049283975.1 Pyrinomonadaceae bacterium
CCACTAACCACTAACCACTAACCATTTACCACTGACCACTAACCATTTACCACTGACCAATCAAAGAGGACCTTCATGCCCACCGAATTTCGCAACGAACCATTTACTGACTTCAGCAAGCAAGAGAATGCCAACGCTATGCGCGCAGCTCTCGCGAAAGTTAAGAGCGAACTGGGTCGCGAATATCCGCTCGTAATTGGCGGTGAACGGATCAAGACAGACGGCAAGCTCGACAGCCTCAACCCTGCCAACCGCACCGAAGTTGTCGGGCGGTTTCAAAAAGCCACGAAAGAGTTGGCTATCCGCGCTGTCGAAGCGGCATATGAAACATTCCAAACCTGGAAGAAGACGAGCGCCGAAGAGCGTGCGAATCTCCTGTTCCGCGTCGCCAGGATTTTGCGCGAACGAAAGCACGAATTGTCGGCCTGGATGATCTATGAGGTTGGTAAGACCTGGCCTGAGGCCGACGGCGATACCGCTGAGGCGATCGATTTCTGTGAATTCTATGCGCGCGAGATGATGCGCTACGCAGGACCGCAACCGCTGACAAATAGTCCGGGCGAAGAGAATCGCTTGGAATACATCCCCCTCGGCGTTGGGGCGGTGATCCCCCCGTGGAATTTTCCGCTAGCGATCATGGCCGGGATGACCTCGGCTTCCTTTGTCACCGGCAATACTGTCGTACTCAAGCCCTCTTCCGACGCTCCCACAATCGCTTACAAGTTTTTTGAAATACTCGAAGAGGCTGGTCTGCCACCCGGAGTTGTTAATTTCATGACCGGTTCTGGCGCGGAAGTCGGGGACGTGGTCGTTGACCATCCCAAGACTCGTTATGTCGCGTTCACTGGTTCGAAAGAGATCGGCTTACGAATTAACGAGCGCGCAGCCAAAGCGCAGCCGGGACAAATCTGGATCAAACGCGTGGTTGCTGAGATGGGCGGGAAAGACGCGATCGTAGTTGCCGCCGACGCGAACCTGGAGGAAGCCGCGACCGGCATTGTGCAATCTGCCTTCGGGTTCCAGGGGCAAAAGTGTTCGGCCTGTTCAAGAGCAATTATCGATGCACAGGTTTACGAACCAATGCTGGAAAAAATTGTCGCGAAGACTGCACAAATCAAGGTAGGCGATCCCTCGGAAACCGGAACCGCGATGAGCGCGGTAATAAACGAGAAAGCATTCCGCACCATTACCGACTACATTGAAAAGGGCAAAGCTGAAGGTGGGCGTCTACTCGCCGGCGGCGGCTCGGATGGCGAGCAGGGATTCTTTATTGAACCAACCGTAATTGCAGATGTGAAGCCAGGCGACACGATTGAGCAACAGGAGATCTTTGGACCGGTGCTGGCCGTGATTAAGGCTAATGATTTTGATGACGCACTCAGGATTGCCAACGATACAGAGTTCGGTCTCACAGGAGCCCTCTATAGCGCTGACGAGGCGAAACTCGAGCGAGCGCGAGAGGAATTTCACGTTGGCAACTTATATCTGAATCGTAAATGCACCGGCGCTTTGGTCGGAGTTCACCCATTTGGCGGCTTCAATATGTCGGGCACTGATTCAAAGGCCGGCGGCCACGACTATTTACTCCTCTTCATGCAGGCCAAGTCGATTGCGACGAAGATTGGAGCAACTAAGAGTGCTAAAGCAGAGGGAAGTGCAGGGAGTTAGGTGCGGTGGCAAGCCCACCTTCCTCACTACGATTTTCTTGGAAGGCATTCTCTTCCGATAGATTGTGCGCATCGTCTTCATGGGAACGCCGGAGGCCGCCGTGCCGAGTTTGCGGCGCGTGGTTGAAGCGGGTCATGAAGTTGTTGCTGTCTGGACCCAGCCCGATAAACCAGCCGGGCGAGGCAACAAACTCACAGCTCCACCTGTAAAACTTGCCGCCACACTTCTCGGTCTCAAAGTTCACCAGCCAGCGAAGATTAGAACTCCCGAAGCCAAGAACTTGTTCGCAGCTCACCTGGCGGATCTGGCAATCGTGGTTGCATACGGCAAGATTCTGCCAGCTGAATTTTTGCAAGCGCCGCGACGCGGTTGTATCAATGTCCACTTCTCGCTGTTACCTCATTATCGCGGCGCAGCACCCGTTAACTGGGCAATCGTTAACGGCGAGCAGCAAACCGGCGTAACGACGATGATGATTGAAGAGGAGTTGGATTCCGGACCGATCCTGTTGCAGAAGGCGACTCGGATCGAAGCAGGAGAAACTGCGCCGCACCTGATGCTTCGTCTTGCTGATATGGGCGCGGAGTTGCTCGGCGAGACGCTAAAACAACTTGAGGATCTCACGCCCCACCCGCAGCAGAACGAAGCTGCCTCATTTGCTCCCGTGCTAAAGCGCAGCGACGGCTTGATCGATTGGACGAGGAACGCTGCCGCGATCGAGAGGATGGTGAGGGGTTTCCAACCTTGGCCTAATGCCTACACTCATCACCACGGCAGCCGCATTGTAATCTGGCAAGCTGCGGCCCAGGTTTCTGCAAATCAACTGGCGGGAGCCGGTGAGGTGTTCGAGGCCAGCGGCGATAATCTTGTGGTGAAGTGTGGTGAACAAACCGAGCTGCACTTGCTTGAGATCCAACCCGAGGCCAAACGGCGAATGAGTGTGCGCGACTACCTCAACGGGGCCCAGCTTGCGCTCGGCGCGAGATTTCAGTGAACAAGCTCGCCACCAAGACTTCCAAACAACGTAACTCGGTGTCTCCAGCGCGACTCGCCGCGTTCGACATTTTGCGGCGCGTTGCCGACGGAGGCTACGCGTCTGTACTGCTTGCGGCGCGCGCCGCGGAACTTGAAACGAGAGATCGAGCGCTCTGTCACGAGCTGGTCTTGGGCGTGCTGCGCTTTCAACTGTGGCTGGATCTCTCCATCGAACATTTTTCTGGGCGTCCAAGTGCGACCTTGGACCCTCCCGTCCGGCTCGCGTTGCGGCTAGGTCTCTATCAACTTCGTTTCCTGACCCGTATTCCTCACTCGGCGGCCGTCAATGAATCTGTAAATCTGGTGCGTCGCGCGCGCGTAGGCTCAGCAGATAGTTTTGTTAACGCGGTGCTGCGACGCGCGACGCGTGAAGTTGATTATGACCCGGCAGCGGGAATCGAAGATCCAGTTGAGCGGCTGTCCGTCTCCACTTCACATCCGCGTTGGTTGATTGGGCGGTGGGTTGCTGCGTTCGGATTGCCGGAAAGCGCTGCGTTGGCAGCCGCAAATAATCAACCCGCACCGCTCGCTTTCAGAGTCGTTGACAGTTATGCCAGTGCGGAGATCTTGCAGCAGTTGCGCGATGGCGGCGCGCTGCTGGAACCTTCTGAAATCGCGGACGGTGCCTGGCGAATTCAAGGAGCAGGAGAACTGGGAGTGAGATTGGCTCGAGAAGGCAAAATTTACTTCCAGGACGAGGCTTCGCAGTTGGTGGCCCACGTCGTTGCAC
>JBAPXA010000371.1:0-10494 GCA_049283975.1 Pyrinomonadaceae bacterium
ACCATCTCCTGGAACTCTTCCTGGTAGCCCTTCCATTCAGGAGTGAAGTAGTTCCAGAAGATGAAGCCGGTGATAATGAAAGCCAGCCCGCCGAACGAGTAGAGCAAGACGGAATCTTTCTTAAACACCGAGAAGTCCTCCTTAGAATTTGCGTGGCATCTCAGGCCAACTCTGCCAGGGCCAATACCAGTTCCAATACGGCCCGCGCAGAAAAGTACCGATAACCGTCAAGATCAAAATCGCCGCCACAATCACCAGAAACACGATGTTCTGTCTGCGGCGATCTGCCGCCCACCAGACGCCAACCGATCGAATCGACGCTTTGTCGATGTACGGCCAAGCTATCGCTGCGAGTACAAGCAACCCCGGCAAGACGATCCCGCCTATGAGTGCTCCGTTAACTGTGAAGCCGCCGATGGTGAAAGTCGTGGTGGTAACAAGTTCCTGTAGCCAGAGGAAGTACCACGGCGCTTTGGCTGGGTTGGGCGTCACCGCCGGGTTTGCTGCCGCTTCCAGTGGCGCGCGGAAAATGATGGTCAATATGGAAGCAACCACGAGTGTCCCCAGCGATACCACAAGTAGTCTCCGCGTTAGGTTCGGCGAAGACATGACCGTGTGCTGATCGTCGTCAACTATCGTCGTCTCGACATAAACAGAAGAACCGCTGGTGATTCCCAGCAGCGAATAGGTCTTACCCTTAACCGGGGTCACTTCCTCCTTTTTCTGGTCAAGCGAGAGCTTGTCAGTGCACGCCAGTCCGCCGTCCTTCCTCACACGCCACATGTGATATGAGAACAGCAACGTGACCAGGAGTGGCAGGAAGAAGCAGTGCAGGACGTAGAAGCGTATCAGCGTGTTCTGTTCGATGGTCGTGCCGCCGAGCAGGAAGAAGCGCATGCTGTCCCCAACGAGAGGGGCCGCCGATGCGATATTGGTCCCCACAGTAATGGCCCAATATGCCAGTTGATCCCAGGGCAGCAGATATCCCGTAAACGAGAGCAGCAGAGTGAGGAGCAGCAGCACGATGCCAATAATCCAGTTCAGCGGTCGGTTTTGATTGGCGGCGGTGCCATTTTTGTATGCCCCCGTCAGGAACACTCTCACCATGTGCAGGAAAACCACCGCCACCATGAGGTGGGCAGAGATGCGGTGCAGGCCCCGCAGGAACCAGCCGTAAGAGACCGCGAATTCAATATCCTTTACGGAGAGATAGGCGCGCTCGACTGAAGGAACATAGAGGAACATGAGCGGAATGCCGGTGAGCACCAGGATGAGGAAAAGCACAGCCGAGATCGTGCCAAGCCAGAAAGAGTAGTTCCACGAAAGACTCTGCCTCGTAACTTTGGCTGGAAACCAGTGCAGCAGAAAGTTCTTTACGACGGAATCCCCCGCCTCGCGATTACTCTTGGGCAGCCAGCTCCATTTAATCTTTTCCCAGGTTGCGCTGCTGTTCTTCAACAAGGTCAAGGCCGAACGTTTTGTCACCATGAGTTGATTCCTTCACTAAGGCGTCGATCTAAAGTCTTGTCGCGCGCGTGGTGTTTCAAGTCTTGTGTCTCTCCTCGTAGAGATGTTCAACGTAGTGCATGAAGCTGATGTACGACTTGACAAACTCGCGCCCTGCTGCGAGGTCGTCTTCTTTGAAACTCCTTTTGGCCTTTATCTCCTGCAATCGCTTTTGCATTTCCGCTTGCTCAGAGGCTGCGAACATGTTCAGCAAGGCCTGGGTTGATCCGTTCTGGAGCGCCTCGTCCGCGAGCGGAATGATTGGACCAAGATCAGTGCCGGCAGGCTTTAGTCCGGTGTAAGGTTCTCCTTCACCGGCGCGATGCAGACGAACCAGCGTTTCGAAAAAGTAGTTGTCGGCAAGATTTCTGGCTTGGCGGTTGAGCCGGCGCACGGCAAGCGTTTGCCGAAAGCGTTGCATGATTTCGGCCTCGTCCTTTTCCTGCACCCAAATCAGGACGAGGTTTACGTTTCTTGTTGCCAACGCTCTTTGGGCCGCTTTAACCACGGGCCCGTCCATCGTGTCGCAATGCGCACGAGCTTCGGCAGGAAGGAGAATCAGCACTCCAGCTAAAAGGGCCAGCACGATCGATATGTGGATGATGTATTTAAGTCTCATTGAGTAAACTCCCGCTGCTTTCTTTTCAAACCGTCAATCTGAAATCCTGGGCGACAATCTGGGAAGCATCTACGACTAGCTGGCCGTCATCAGGCGAGAGTTCCAGCTTGTAGTGATCCAGTGGACGAGGTGCAGGCCCTGAGTAATTTGTCCCGTCGCCGTAATACTTTGAGCCGTGACATGGGCAAGCAAACTCTGCTTGCTCTTCGATATCGCGGCCGCGCACCGTCACCTTCTTCGGCTGGTTCAGACGCTGCATTTTGACGGTGCAACCGAGATGCGTGCAGGCCGCGGAAATGGCGTGGAAGGTGTTCTTTTGGCGAAAGATGAAGACGCGCTTATCTTCGAGGAAGCTGGGACCCTCGTTGAACTGATCCGGCGTTCCGACCTTATATCGTTGCGGACTCTCGTACAGGACGTTCGGCACGAGTGAACGTACGAAGGCATAGGCTTGACCGCCCAGGGCCATCAGCGTCGCGCCCACTCCAAGGCGCGAAAGAATCTTCCTGCGTGTCCACCCGCTCTTGGAGCCTTCGCTTCCCTGCTTCATGTTCTCGTCGGGCGAGATTGCCCGGCGTGCCGGCGGCGCATGTTCATCACCCTCAAGCCCGGACTTCTTGCTCTTCATAGTAGAAGACCTCCATCGTCATCGCGTCCGTGGGGCAGCGAATCGCGCACAGCCCGCAGCGGATACATTTCTCGTCGTCTTTGAGCATGGCAGAAAGCGGACCGCCCCAGCCGATGCCGTCGTTCTCCATGATTTTTTCTTTGACTCCAGGCTCCAGTTCCACCTCATCGAGCGGCACGAGCTTCAAGCAGTACTCTGGACAAATGTCTACACAGCGATTGCAGAGAACGCATTTTTCGGCGTCGTAGATAGTTTGGATATGACAGTAGAGACAGCGCTCTGCCTGTTGTCTGGCTTGTGTCTCGGTGTAGCCGGTTTCAACTTCTGAAATGCCTGTGCGCCGATCGAGTGAGATCGTCGGCGGAGTTTCACGCTCACATTTTTCGTACCCCTCAGGACGACGGTAGGAACGCGTTGGCAATTCCTCAATGCGCAGGTTCACCACCAGATCAGTCTTCACTCCGCGTAGGAAGTCGTCGATCGAGAGTGCCGCGCGTTTGCCGTTGGCAACGGCTTCGATCAGATTGCGTGGACCAAAAGCAACATCGCCACCAGCAAACAGTCCGGGCGCGGAAGTCGCGAGGGTACGCGGGTCGACTTTAATGGTGCCCTGCGGTGTCAGCTCCACTCGATCTTCCGCAGTCAAGAAAGACAGGTCCGCCTGCTGACCGATGGCCAGGATTACGGAATCAACCTCGAATGTTTCGCTGAAGTCCGAATCGTAGACAGGATTGAAGCGGCCATTTTCGTCATAGGTTCGCTTGACACCAGTGAACTCGACCGCTTTGAGCCGTCCATTCTCCCCAACGAATCTGCTGGCTCCACGCTGCGGGATAAAGCGCACACCCTCTTTCCTCGCTTCTTCAAACTCCTCGCGTCCCTGGGTCGTTTTCATCACGGGCATCTCTGCGAACGACTCAAGGCTGGCGATGTTGACTTCAACAGCGCCAGCCCTGATCGCCGCGCGCGCGGCGTCTATCGCAGCATGTAGTCCCTGGCCTCCTTGTTCTTCACCTCCTGCGCCGCTCTCTTTTCCTGCGTTCTCTAACCCGGCCCGTAGAGCGATGCGGGCGGCGTCGAATGCTACAAACCCACCGCCGATCACGAGAACTTTTCGTCCTAAGTTCACGCGATAGCCGTTATTGATGTTGAGCAAGTAGTCAATTGCCTTAATGATGCCGTCGAGATTTGAACCTTCGATGTTCATGTCGCGGCCTTTCTGCACCCCGACACTGAGAAAAATTGATTCAAAACCTTCGGCCTTCAGCTCGCGGATTCCGAACTTCTCGGTAAGCGGAGCATTGAGCTTGATCTCTACGCCCAGTTGAATGACCTGTTGAATCTCCTTCTCGATGATCGACCGGGAGAGACGAAATTCCGGAATGCCGTGAAACATCATTCCCCCAGCCTGGTTCGTTGCTTCAAAGATCGTGACCCGATACCCCATCAAAGCTAAGTCGTGCGCCGCCGCTATGCCCGCTGGACCCGCACCGATAACTGCGACTTTCTGCCCGCGTGCAACTTTGGCCCGGCTCTCTTGCAGCACCGGAAGATGGCCGCGCCGTTTGTTTCCTGCATCACGAATTCCTTCGAGCAGTTCGTCCTGAGTGTCGGGCTCCATCGACTCGACACCGTACTTTTCGGTGACGAAACGCTTAAGCGCGCGAATCGTAATCGGGGCGTCGATCTTCCCCCGCCGGCATGCGTCCTCGCACGGAGCGGCACACACACGGCCACAGACAGAAGCAAAGGGATTTGGCGATCGGGCTACCAGGTAGGAGTCTTTGAAATGACCTTCGGCAATGAGCTGGACATATTTGCCGGCGTCCGTTTTCACCGGACAAGCGGCTTGGCACGGAATCATGCCCATCCAGAACTCAATATCAGGAGTGAGCGCCTTGTATTTGAGTACACTCATACTGAAATTCGCTTCCTCTGATCGCTGTTCACCAAGCAAGAGCTGCTCCGAAAACAAAAAGCGAGGTCTACACGAGTATCAAGGTGAGGTTCCGAGGTGTTCGAATGGCAAGACTTTCTGACCAAGTTGGAGGCTGTTAACCAACTTACGAGCTCACAACTTTCCCGGAGTGCAAATTTTTTGTTTGCTGGTTGTAAGACGTAGTTCTCGAACACAGTCGAGACTCAAATTGGGAAAACTTCCGCAAAGAGTGCGAAGTTTTAAGCAGCCGTCTCTTTAATAATGCCGGGAACAAATCGCGCACCTTGAAACTTGAGTGCTCACATTTGCAGGTAAAACAGGCGAGGAATAACAAATCCTGCTAGGCGGGCAGTGGCACATCTATTGTTATGTAGGACCTGCGCTGCGCGACGGAGGTGTCTCCCCAGATCTTGAGAACCACTCCTTCCCTGTGAGGCATCGGTTTTCGAAGGGGGAATACGATGACAATAAGCATAGGCCAGGAACTGGAGAGTGACTTTCACAACCCGTTGGGATTACTTAACGACTGTCATCGCCGCATAGAACGGTTTCTCACTTGCCTGATAAAGATCTCGGACGAGGCCCATGGCGGCGAACTCACCGACTCGTTGCGCCAACAACTCGAGACTGCTTTGCGTTATTTCCGAGAGGCTGCTCCGAAACATGCGTTTGACGAGGAAGAATCACTGTTTCCTCGACTCAAGGCACGTAAAGATTACGAGAGTGAAGCTATCTTTACATTGCTAGATAGACTGCACGTCGATCATGCTGAGGCGGATAAACAACACCGGCAAGTTGATGAACTTGGATCTAAGTGGCTGGCTAAGGGAAGTCTGTTGTTAGATGATGCCGAGCAACTTTTAGAACTGCTGAGAACTCTACACACAACTTACGAACGCCACATTGCGGTTGAGGAAACTCAAGTGTTTCCGCTGGCTGGAAGAGTCCTCAGTCCATACGAACTTGAGACCATCGGACAGGAGATGGCAGCGAGGCGTGGCCTTGTCATTCTGAAGTAGAAGCTCGAGCCCGGCACGGATCCAACAAGCCAGCTCCTTTCTGATTTACCATTGCTTCTACTGAATAAAGGGCTAAACTAACTTCGAAAGCGCGCACAAACCCATAAACGTGTTGAGACTGTTCTTGCTCAAAAGGAGACAAATATGTTCGCTTTGATTGGGTGGATCATATTCGGCTTGATCGCCGGACTCATCGCCAAGGCCATCATGCCCGGTAAGGACCCTGGTGGGGTCCTGATTACAATCATACTCGGCATCGTCGGTTCGATTATTGGTGGCTTTGTCGGGAAAGCGCTCTTTGGCTACGGGCGGACAGTGAATGATACCGGCGACCTTAGCCAACCAGGATTCTTGATGAGCCTGGTACTTGCTGTGGTGGGCGCAATCGTCCTACTTGCCGTGTACCGGCTGATTGCCAGCCGTCGGACCTCGGTTTAGTTGGGAGTGCCGAGGGCTAAGGATCTAGAGGGCCTTGGTATTCTCGCCAGCACAAGCGCTGTCTTTTCACCGAAGTTTTTCAGGGCACCTGGCTGGCGCACGTGAACTTTCCTGGAAAGCTGCGCAGTAACGCAGCGTCGGCCTCACAGCGCCATTTTATTGTTTCACCCAGGTTAAATCGAAATTGTGACCTCTCCATTTTATCTCTTTGATCTTCGCCGACTCGGCGCGGAGAAAACAAACCTCGCCAAAGAATCTGTATTCGAAAAAGCAATCCGGTTTAGTTGGGTAAAGTTTGATGTCTCCTGAATACAGAAATCCGTTTCTGAGGACGATGTCTGTTTCACCGCCATCGCTGCGCTTGTAGTGCCCCAGGAATTCGGCTAGGTCCTTGTTTGGGTTGGCAACAATTTTCGGGAAGGTAAAGCTCTTTACCGTGGGTTCTTTTCCTTGCACGATCTCTAATACACCCTGAGAAATGAGATCAAAAGCGCCGGCGGAATTTGCCAGTACGACATAGCCATACTTTTTGTCGCGCGCGAACTCGAAATACGAGCGATGCCCATTAGTGCTTCCGCTGCCGCTAAATGTAGTCTCACCCAGAAGTGATGCCTTCACACCTTCTCCATATTTTCCATCCAACACTGCCTCACCGAATCTGTAAACATCATGGGCGGTCCCAAAGACTGAACCCGCGCCAACTAGAAACGAATAATTCTTTAGAGGAACGTTCACTAGTCCGTTCGGGGACAGATAATAGTCTTGCGCGCGACGTTCCATAACGCCGTCGCCGTCGAAGTCGACTGAATCGGTCATGCCGGCTGGAGAGAAGACATATTCCTGTAGCAGATGCGAATAGGTTTTGCCGGAAACGATTTCTAATACGCGAGCCAGGACCGAGTAGCCAGCGGAACTGTAGAGGCGACCCGTTCCAGGTTCAAATGCTAACTTTGCCTGTTTTACTTTTTCGACGAACTCCGCAGAAGTATAAGCGAGAGACTCTGCCTCGGGCGGCATCACACGGTGCGGGATACCGGAACGGTGACGTGCCAGCATCTCGATCGTAATCTTGTCGCCATTTGGAAAATCGGGAATGTACTTGTTGAGCTTGTCAGCAAGAGCAATCTTATTGCTTTCGACCAGGCGATTTAAGATCACACTCGTCATGTATTTCGTAATCGAAGCAATTCCGATTCGGGTATTGATCTGGTTCGGGATCTTGTAGTCCGCATTTGCCAGGCCAAACGACTTTTCGTAAATCACTTTGCCATTCTCTGCCGCCACGACAACTCCGGAAAACTGTCCGGACGTGGCAAACGGTTTTATGAACTCATCGATCTTTTTTGCTTTGTCGGACTGCGCATAATGAGTCTGCGCAAGTAAGAATACGAGCAAACACGACGCGAAAAGGACGGGCCGGTTCTTGTTCATGGAGTACACCTCTACAAGATCATTCGCAGAGCTATCGAAGTTTCCATGCCTGGGCTGAGCGGAACGACGGCTACAGACGAACCGCGAGCAGGATGATGTCGAGGCGCAAATTTTTTCTGGGTAGTCTCGGTGCTCTCAATGGAGACAACCAGTCAGCGCGGGCGCGCCACAGAGACTTCTTCAGTGCTCGACCCGAATCTTGCCAGCAAATTACATCAGTCGATTGACAAGGAAAAGATCCTAACCATTGCGGTAAGACTCGGAGATAACTCTGAATCCCCGGGGTGGTATTAACGGATGCTTGCTTCTTGCTTTTGTTTATCTGCTTTCGCCCATTCTTTCGCTGAGACAAAAGACTGCCTGTCGTAGATCAGGACGATAGCTCCTATCGGTAACTCCCGGTAGATGTCGGTTGCTGCTGACATGGGAATCCGTACGCACCCGTGGCTTTGTGGGCTGTGGGGCACCGATGGATTGCCGTGAATCGCGAGGCCTCCGCTGAAGTAATTCGGATAATAGAGCAGCCCGAGAGGCGATCTCCTCCAGCCCGAAATCTTCGCCTCGATCCGGAAGCGTCCGCGCGGCGTGTAGGCAAGACCGCTTTCGGTTTTCTCGCGGTACCGTTTGTTGCTGCCGGAAGAGACGGGAAGAATTTTCTTAACGCTGCCGTCGTCGTCAAGCAACAAGAGCACCTGTCGATCGAGATCCACCTCAACGTGTTTGTAGCCTGAATCTCTAGGCTGCGGCGCCGCGGCTTTCATAATCGCGTCGAAATCATCGCGCGTCAGCCGACCAGTTACTTTTCTACCCTCCCATTTTTGAAAAACGACCAGCGCGCTGCGCGTGACTTCATCAAACACACCATCAATCCTACCCGTTCCATAACCCATCTCTGCCAAACGACGCTCCGCCTCCTTAACCTCATGGCGGCTAAGCGCACGCTTCGCAGGTCGTTCCTTGGCCTTCCCTTTGTTCGGCGCTGCGGATGAATTGTTGGGACCGAGAAACAGCAGACTTAGAGTGAGTAACAATCCCGCTGCAAGCTTTTTAGAAGTGTCCATGAACAATCCCCCTGGAAAATCGTGAGAAAGTCGGGGAGATTAGGGGCTTAATTCGAATTCGAAGTTGAACTCGAAATGCTGAACTCGAATGATCATTCCCACGATACGCCGCGTGCTCAAGGAGGTCAATGACAGTCCGGGCGTGCCTTAATTAAAAGCACGACGCGTGGCGTCGGGGTGATTTTAGCCCGGCCTTTCAAGGCCGGGATCAAGATGACGCTCGCGGATGCGTCGCTTCAGCGACGCCTGAATCAGGTATTTGCGATTGGTTCCGTCGCTACGCGACGTAAACTCATTCAACGGCCGCTAACCCGGCCTTGAAAGGCCGGGTTAAAATCATTTCGACGCGATGCGTCGATTTCTTTAATTGAGACTTTTGAGGCAAGCCCTAGCTTGATGAATAGAAAGAAACAACTTGTAATAGTCGTCATTCTAATTGCGGCCGTAGGCATCGGTGTGCGGGCGCTGTTTCACTACGGAGGTCTGCGCTGGCAACAGCGGGAACAGCCCTCGTCGCCTGGCACTGCCGAGAACCACCTGAATAGTTATTCGTGGGCTGCGGCAGTCGCAAAGGTTAAAGAGGAGCGCCGGGAGGCTGCGGTTGCGCTTGAGACTCCGCCAGAGCTGCGGCACTACAGCGACCGTCACTGGTTTCTTGCCACGCAGATCGCAGAGATAACCAAATATAACGTGCGAACTTGTCAGGACTTTGTGGATCTCGCAGCGATGATCCAGGGCGGCGAGTTGGTGGGCGTACCGGCTGTCACTAACACTTACGTCTTATACGGTGTCGGCGAAAAAGCAGATGACGAAGCGTTCAGCAGGTATCAGGATGAACATAGCATCCATCTATACGACGAAGCGCAACTGAACGGTGCCTATAAACTTCTTAGTGACAAGCACTCGAACCTGCAGAAAGAAATCTCGACTTTGAACGCTCAGTCGCGTGCGCTTCCAAAACGCGAACGCACGAAACAAAGCGAGTTGCAAAAACAAATCACGTCGAGACAACAGGAATTGAACTCCACTGAAGAAGAGAAGGCTCTACTCGATCAGTTCTATGGCAAACCCGAAAGCCGCCAAAGACTACTCCGCGACTACTCGTCGCTACAAACACTGGGGCAGAATTTTGCCGGACGCTCCTTCGACCTCGACAAAGCATCAGATCGCCAGGCACTGAAGGTCAGCATGCTCAGCTCGCTCCGACCTGAAGCGCTAAAGATTTTGGAGGAAGTGGCGTTAGCTTACCAGCGTCAGTTTGATCGTCCTTTGCCGGTTAGTTCACTCGTCAGACCGGAGCAGTATCAACACGCACTGAGAAGGGTTAACCGGAATGCTGTGCTTATTGAGACGCCGCCACACTCTACCGGTCTGGCATTCGACATTGATTATCGTTACATGAGCGCCGCGGAACAGAACTTTGTGATGGCTGAGTTAGCACGGCTGGAGATCGCTGGACGGATCGAGGTAATCAGGGAGCGTAACGCCAACTACCACGTGTTCGCTTTCCTTAACGGCTTGCGACCGAGCGATGAATTGATCACCGCTTCGCTGGATGTCGCGAGCGTTGAGGTTCAGCAAGCACACCATGCAGCAAAGCAGCCGTTGCAGGTCAATGGCAAAAGACCGAGAGCAGTTAAGGCAAAACAAAAAGCCAGAAGTCGGCGCAGATGAGTCGTTGTTAGAAGTCGAATGGTGTTGGATCAGCGGCGGCAAGTGAAGGCAAAGTTGGGGTGACCATCAATCTGAGCGGGGGCAGTCCCCCTTCCCTACGTGCACATGTTCCACATACTGCAAAGTTTCCACCCTGCAATTTTTCAACCCTCGCAAATTTTTTGACCTTGGTCGAACTG
>JBAPXA010000372.1:0-9560 GCA_049283975.1 Pyrinomonadaceae bacterium
AAGGATTTTCCGGAATGTTGCGAGGTATGCAAACGGACGTTTGGCTTACCTTGCCGCACAACATGGACTTCGAGGCGAACCCCAAACTCATGAGCAGCGACACGATGAGTTGGTTAAATCTTGCAGGTAGGTTGAAACCCGGCGTCACGATTCAACAAGCCCAAAGTCAGTTGACTTCTCTATTGCCAGGCGTGGCCGGGCGCGAAATTGGAAATGAAACCGTCGCGCTGAAAGAGGCAGCAGGCGGTAATGCCGCCTATGTCTCGGATCTATCGCGTCCCATCACACTATTATTTTTAGCAGTAGCGTTAATTCTGGCGATTGCATGTGCCAACGTGGCAAGCCTGCTGCTGGCCCGTGCCCGGATGAGGGGAAAGGAGATTGGAGTCCGGCTGGCGCTGGGTGCCACTCGCTTTCGCATCGTCCGTCAGCTAATGACCGAGAGTTTGCTGTTGTCAGTAGTCGGCGGAGCCCTGGGCCTGCTACTAACTTTTTGGACCTCAGGACTTGTTACAGGTCTGCTGACTACCAACGAGGATCGACTTTCGATCGAGATAACGCCAAATCTCCGCGTTCTGGTCTTCACACTCCTAGCCTCAGTCGTGACTGTTTTGTTGTTTGGAGTTGCGCCCGCCCTCAAAGCATCGCGCGTCGATCTGGTACCCACCCTCAAAGATGCAAACGCGACCTCGCCAATCTTCCGTCGCGGTCCGACACTTCAGAGCCTCCTGGTAGTGACCCAGGTGGCGCTCTCTCTCGTGTTGCTTGCGGGCGCCGGACTCTTCGTGCGCAGCCTTTGGAAGTTGCAGGGGATTGACAAGGGATTCAGCGGCGGCAACGTCATGGCATTTTCGCTGAACATGGATTTTCAGGGCTACGACAAAGCTCGCGGCGCAAATTTCTACACAGCCGCGCTCGAGGATCTTTCCTCGGTGCCCGGCATTGAGTCAGTAACGCTTGCCAATAGCCTGCCCGCGACGGCGGGCGGCAGAAACATGCAGATGGGCCCGAATGAGACCAAGCCGGCCGTGAATGAAAACGTCTCAATAGACATCGTCATTGTCGCGCCGCGTTTCTTTGAAACTACTGGATTGTCACTGCTGCAGGGACGCGACTTCCGACGCATCGATAACGAAAAGTCAGCGAATGTAGTGATTGTCAACGAGACGATGGCACGAAAGTTTTGGTCGCAGGCAGATCCTGTCGGACAGACCTTCAGGGACGGCGAGGATACCTATGAAGTGGTCGGCGTCGCGCGCGATACGAAGTATCGCAACTTGCGCGAAACACCGCAGATGACCATGTATCAACCTCTGGCGCAGGCGTACGTGCCTTCGATGAATTTACTGATCCGCACTCCGGAGGGACCGTCAACTTCTGTCGGGCTGGTTCAAAATCGCCTGCGCTCAATTGAACCAGCGATCACCATTTACAACGTCAGAACACTGCTCGAACACGTAGGACGTTCACTTTATGTTGAGCGCATGGAAAGCATCGTCCTCGGATTCCTGGGTTTGTTGGCTCTCCTGCTAACGGCGATTGGTCTCTATGGCGTTGTCGCGTATGCGGTGACTCAGCGTACTCACGAGATAGGCATTCGGATGGCTCTTGGGGCGACGCGCAGGGACGTGTTCAGGCTGGTCCTTCGCAAGGGATTAATTCTCGTTGCTTTCGGTTCGGGAATCGGGTTGCTGGCTTGCTATTGGCTTTCCCGTCTGGTTTCAAGCCAGCTCTATGGAATCAGCCCGACTGACCCAGCAACTCTGTTGAGCGTGGCAGTACTCCTTGTAGCTGTGGCCTTACTGGCGAGCTACTTTCCGGCGCGCCGGGCAACGATGGTCGATCCATTGGTAGCGCTGCGGTACGAATGAGTCAGCACAGCTCTGCTGCGCTGAACCGGTTATTGATCGAGGAGAAATAATGAAGGGTCTGTTTCAAGACTTGCAGTTTGGCTTACGGATGCTTTGGAAGTCGCCTGCCTTTACCTTCGTCTCCGTTGCGTCACTGGCTCTCGGCATCGGTCTCAATACAGCAATCTTCAGCCTGGTAAACGTTATCCTGATTCGACCAGTACCGGTCGTGAAGGACCAAAGCCGCATCATGTGGCTGCGCGCGCCAATTTCTTACCCCGACTATATCGACTACCGCGAGCAGACCAATAGTTTTGTGGGCTTGGCGGCTATTACCGGTACCAGCGAGTTCAGCCTCACCCAGGGTAATGAACCAGAATTGATCAAGGGCGAGTACGTAACAGAGAACTACTTTGAGGTGCTCGGTGTTAGCGCGATCAAAGGGCGGATATTCGACAAGTCTGAAGGCCAAACGCCCACGCCCGTTGTCGTTCTAAGCGAAAACCTTTGGCGCACGCGTTTCAATTCTGCTGCGAACATCATCGGCGGTCAGGTCTCTTTGAATGGACTCGACTTCACTGTCGTGGGTGTGGCGCCGGCAAGATTTGTCGGAACTGAAGTTGGGCTCAATCGCGAACTGTGGGTGCCGCTCGCCATGCAACCCGTTCTCAATCCGCCCGAAGCCTCACGAACAGCAGATCCTTTCGCCAGCAAGTTGAGGGAACGAAATAGCCATTGGCTGGCTGTCTTTGGACGTCTGAAACCTGACGTCTCAATTGAGCAAGCAGGCTCCGAGTTAACCACCGTCGCACGCCACGTGGCTGAGACCTACAACGGGAAAGTCGAACCAGAGACTCTGCGCAGCGTCCAGCTGTTAAGCATGAGCGGGGGAATGGATCCCCGTGATCGTCAAGAAGCATTGCCACTAGCGGGGATCGTGATGGCCATCGTTGCGCTCGTGCTACTTATCGCTTGCGTAAACATTGCCAGCTTACTCGTGGCACGAGCGGCTATTCGCAGTCGCGAAACCGCGATTCGGCAGGCCCTCGGCGCAACTCGCCGGCGGCTTGTACGGCAGTGGTTAACCGAAAGCGTACTGGTGGGGATTGCTGGCGGCACGTTGGGGTTGGTGTTGGCGTTGTGGGCAACTCAACTTCTGATTTCTTTTCTGCAAACAACTCCGCTCGCTTCACTCGAGCTCGCATTGGATTGGCGTGTCCTCGTCTTTACTCTCGGGATCTCAATAGCTACTGCCATGGCATTCGGACTGGTGCCCGCGATCCATGCGTCTCGCCTGGATCTCGTCATGTCACTGAAGAGTGAAAACTCCCTGCGCGGCGGAGGCTCGCGTTCATCCCGACTACGCACCGCCTTCGTAACGGCACAGTTGACACTCTCGGTCGTACTCTTGGTTGGTGCCGGCCTCTTTATCCGGGCACTGCAGAACGCTAATAAAATTGATCCGGGCTTTCGTGTCGACCACGCGCTGACGGTACCCGTCAACCTCGGGCTCTTGCGCTACACAGAAACGGAAGGCCAGAGTTTTTACCGCAGCTTGCTCGAGCGTGTAGAAGCACAGCCGGGCATCGAGCGAGCGAGCCTTACGAGATTCTCAAACCTTGGTTTCTCTTACGCGCAGTACCAGGTCTTCAAAGAAGGCAGCGACGACTCCGACGAAGGTTTCAGCGTCGGCTTCAACGTCGTCGGACCAAACTTCTTCAAAACAATGGAAACCCCGTTGCTTCGCGGTCGCGATTTTACCGAGGCTGACAACAAAAGTGCTCCGGGAATTGTTGTTCTCAATGAAACGCTGGCAGGAGCGCTCTGGCCCAACGAAGACGCTTTGGGCAAGCGCCTAAGTTTGGAGGGACCGAAAGGACCATACCTCGAGGTCGTCGGCGTTGCCCGCGACAGTAAGTACCGCACACTAGCTGACAGCGCTCTCCCGTACGTCTATCAACCAGTTCTCCAATCTTACGATCCAAAGATGACTCTGGTGGTGCGCACGAAGGGCGAGCCGCAATCCGTGGCTGCCGCAGTGCGAGAACAGATACGCACACTCGATGGGCACCTTCCCGTCACGGAGATGAAGACGTTGCAGGATCAGGTAGATCTCTCGCTGTTTCCTTCTCGCGTAGCGGCGTGGACACTTGGCGGTTTTGGAATTTTGGCCCTGCTGCTCGCAGCCATCGGCATTTATGGAGTCGTTTCCTACTCGGTCGCGCAACGCACTCATGAGATTGGCGTGCGGATGGCGCTGGGTGCAAAGGAGACAGATGTATTGCGACTCGTGTTTCGCGAAGGACTGTTCGTTGTCGGGGTTGGTCTAGCTGCGGGGTTATTGCTCGCCTTCGCTGCGACACGCGCGATCGCGGGTTTTCTGTATGGAATCGGCGCCACCGATCCACTGACGTATGTGGGTGTTCCGCTGCTCCTCGGCTTCGTGGCGTTAGTTGCTTCTTACCTCCCGGCGCGGCGCGCAACGAAGGTCGATCCGTTGGTGGCGTTGCGATACGAATGAAAAATATTGCCAATTGGCGATTGTCAATTGCCAATTGGTCTTTGGACTTTGGTTTTAGGTCTTTGGTCTTTGGAATCCGTCACGGTCATTTGTTACTTAAGGTCATTAGCGAACCAAGACCAAGGACCAAAGGCCAAAGACCAATCAGCAATCGGCAATAGAAATCATGGACACTCTTCTTAGAGACATTCGCTACGGAATCAGGAGCCTTATCAAGCGGCCGGGCTTCACAATGATCGCCTTGACCGCGCTCGCCCTTGGCATCGGCGCGAACACCGCAATTTTTAGCCTCGTGAATGCGGTGCTGCTCCGGCCTTTGCCCTTTGCCGAGCCCGATCGCCTCGTCTGGGTGTGGGGCAACATCAGCAACGGCAGCAACCAGGCCAGTGTTTCGCCTCCCGACTTTCTCGACTTCCGCCAGCAGAACACGACATTTGAACAATTTGCCGCTGCCATAGGCGTTCCGGTGCCTTTGAACCTTACCGGAATAGGTGAGCCCGAACGTCTAACCGCAGCCGCGGTAACGGGCAATTATTTTCAAGCGCTCGGTGCCGCGCCTGCGCTGGGACGTACATTCCTTCTTGAAAACGAAAAGCCGGGGAACGAACAGGTTGCCGTTTTGAGTTATGGCCTCTGGCAAAAACGTTTTGGGGGCGATCGGGAGATCGTTAATAAGACCCTCACCCTCGATGGCAAAACTTGTGTCGTCATTGGTGTCATGCCGCAAACCTTTACCTTTCCTCAAGCGGCTGAGTTATGGGTCCCGATCAATTTCGATATTTCCGAGGGAATGAAACAACGGAAGGCGCACTTCATGCGACCGATTGGCAAGCTGAAGCAGGGAGTAACGCTTGCGCAAGCTCAAGCAGACACTGATGCAATCGCTAACCGACTTGCACAACAGTATCCGGATTCAAATGAAGGTTGGAATCTGCGACTCGTTTCGCTGCGAGAACAGCTCGTCGGCAACACCAGACCCACACTCTACATCCTCTTTGGAGCCGTTGGATTCGTGTTGCTGATCGCGTGTGCGAATGTAGCGAACCTGCTTCTCGTCCGCGCGGCGGGCCGGCAAAAAGAGATCGCGCTGCGCACCGCTCTGGGGGCGGGACGCTTTCGCATTATCCGGCAGATGATCACCGAAAGTGTTTTGCTCGCGCTCATGGGTGGCGCACTTGGAGCGTTGCTAGCCGTTTGGGGCGTGGAACTTCTCCTGAAGCTAAGCGAAGGCAGTATTCCACCAACCGCGCAAGTTCGAATCGATGCCACCGTGCTGGCATTTACCTTTTTGATATCAGTGATAACGGGAGTGCTCTTTGGTTTGGCTCCAGCACTCCGCACTATGAGACTCAACCTCAGCGAGTCGCTGAAGGAAGGCGGCAGAAGTGGAGGAGATGGAGCTCACCGGAATCGGACTCGAAGCGTGCTTGTCGTTCTCGAAAGCGCCGTCGCCGTCGTCCTGCTGATCGGTGCGGGGTTGCTGGTTAGAAGTCTGATTCAACTCCAGAACGTAAGTCCGGGTTTCGACCCACACAACGTCCTGACGATGCGAGTGGATCTGCCGCGCGAGAAATATGCGAGTCCTGAGAAAGCTAGCAACTTCTTTTCTCAACTCGAAACCCACATCGGCAGTTTGCCTGGCGTGGAACACGTTGGCTTGATTTCGGAACTCCCCTTGAGCGGTCAGCCAAATGATATGCCCTACACGGTCGAAGGCCGTCCCCCAGTCTCGTCCGATCAAGCCTTCGATGATGATTTCCGGCGAGTGAACACGCAGTACTTTAGCGCGATGCACATCCCGTTTTTACGTGGGCGCAACTTCACCGAGCAGGAAGTTCGCGACAGCGCCAAGGTCGTAATCATTAGCGACCTGCTGGCGCGCCAGGTTTTTCCCAATGAAGAACCAATCGGCAAGCGACTAATTCTGGCTTTTGATGACCAGCCGATCGAGATCATCGGGATGGTCGGCGACGTTCGCCACCGCGCGCTTGAGTTGACCCCGTCTCCGGCAATGTACCTCCCCTCGAATCAAACTGGCTGGATGAATATCGTTGTACGGACTCAAGGCGATCCTGCAAGTCTTGCCGGCGCTATACGAAATGAAGTGCGAGCGATTGATCCCGATCAACCGATTGCTGCGATGAGAACTATGAACGAGTGGATGAACACGGCTGTAGCTGGGCCGCGCTATCGCACTGCTTTGTTGGCCCTGTTTGCGTTTGTGGCCCTCGTTCTCGCTTCCACCGGAATCTATGGCGTGATGTCTTATTCAGTTTCGCAACGCACGCATGAGATAGGCGTGCGCATGGCACTTGGCGCAAAGCGTTCGGACGTAATGAAGTTAGTTGTCAGGCAAGGCATGACTCTAGTCGTGGTTGGGGTTGGGATCGGCATCGTCGGCGCGATTGCTTTGACGAGAGTGATGTCGACGTTGCTGTTCGGTGTGACCGCTAAGGATCCGATCACGTTTGTGGCCGTCGGAGCATTGCTCACCTTAGTGGCATTCATCGCTTGTTACTTACCGGCACGCCGGGCAACGAAAGTCGATCCACTGGTAGCACTGCGATACGAATGAAGGAATTGGGCGATTGGGTGATTGGGTGATTTTGAATAAAGCAATGACTCAATGACCCGATGAGTCAATGACTCAATCCCAACCAATCGGCAATTGGAAATAACGATATGGAGACATTTATCAACGACCTTCGCTACGGAATCAGAAGCCTGCTGAAGCATCCGGGCTTTGCAGCAGTCGCCGTGATCACCCTTGCACTGGGCATTGGCGCAAATACTGCAATGTTCAGCGTGATCAATGGCGTCTTGCTTCGTCCCCTTCCATATCAAGAGCCGGAGCGACTTGTCACCATTTGGGAAGAGAGCCCAGAGCGCGACATGTTGCAAATGCCCGTATCGATTGCGAACCTGCGCGATTGGGCAGAACAAAGTCAGACCCTTGATCAAATTTCGGCCTACACATTTTCAAATCTGAACCTTACCGGAACAGGTGAGCCTGTACAGCTCGCCGCAGTGAGAGTTTCTGCGAACCTCTTTCCGCTGGTGGGCGCCACGCCCATGCTCGGACGAACCTTTCTGCCAGAAGACGACAAAGACGGAGCAGGTCGAGTTGTTGTTCTAAGTCATGCGACCTGGAAGAACCGTTTCGCCTCCAATCCGAAGATCATTGGTCAGGCAGTTACGATAAATAATCAAACCCACACCGTTGTCGGCGTGATGCCCGCCAATTTTCAATTCCCTGTTGGGTTCGGTTACATGGGAAAGGTACTAAACGATCCCATCGATCTTTACGTTCCCATCGCCGCCCCCAGCGAAGAGGCAGCTCGCGGGCATTATTCTTTCTTCGCCATCGGCCGGCTGAAACCCGGCGCCACCCTTAGTCAAGCGCAAGCCGAGATGACCGGCATCGAGCGTCGTCTCGAGCAGCAATACCCAGACACCAACACCGGCATTGGGGTGAGGCTGGTCTCAACGCAGGAGCAGACTGTGAAAGAGATCCGCCCGGCATTGTTGGTCCTGCTGGGAGCCGTGGCGTTTCTACTCCTGATCGCTTGCGCAAATATCGCTAACCTCCTGCTAGCGCGTTCAGCTGCGAGACAAAAAGAGTTTGCGATTCGCGCTGCCCTCGGAGCGAGCCGGCTGCGCGTCTTGCGTCTGCTACTCACTGAAAGCGTGCTGCTCTCTCTGGTTGGTGGTGCGCTGGGATTGTTATTTGCCGTCTGGGGCACCGCAGCTCTCAGCGCACTTGCGCCAGACAATATCCCGCGACTTAACGAAGTAGGGATGGATGGACGAGTGTTTGGTTTCACGCTCGCGACTTCACTGTTGACCGGAATTGTTTTTGGATTGGTTCCTGCCATCCAGGCGTCAAAACCCGACTTGAACGAAGCATTGAAGGAAGGTTCGAGAGGCTCTATGGGGAGCGGCTCAGGGAAACGCACGCGCAGCATTCTGGTTGCCGTTGAGGTTGCTCTCTCGCTCGTACTTCTGATCGGCGCAGGGCTGATGATCAAGAGTTTCATCCGACTACAGCAGACCCATCTGGGATTCAACACCGAGAACCTGCTCACCATGGGACTGACGCTTTCGGAATCGAGGTATCCGGAAGATCAGCAGCAAGTCGCGTTTTTTCAAAGGACACTCGAACAGGTGAGGGCGCTCCCTGGAATCCAGTCGGCGGGCGTCACTACCGGACTGCCACTCACATTGAGTCTCTCGGGTTCCGACTTCCGCGTTGAAGGACAGCCCGAGCCTGAGGCTGGCAAAGAAATGATCATCAATACGCGCAGTGTTAGCCCGGGATACTTCAGCACGCTCGGAATTAGCTTGCTTAAGGGCCGTGATTTCTCCGACAGAGACAAAAGCGAAGCACCTGCCGTTGCCATCGTTAACCAGGATCTGGTTCGCACATACTTCCCTAACGAAGACCCGATTGGCAAGCGGATCACCTTTACTGATGGCGAGTCGTGGTTGTCGGTGGTCGGAGTAATCGGGGACGTGAAACAGTTGAGCCTCGGTTCGCATGCGAAACCCGAAGTCTACTTTCCGTTTCTGCAAGCCGCATCGCCTTCCATGAGTCTGGTGGTTCGCACAACGACCAGTCCGCTGAGTCAGGTCGCTGCGGTGAAGGGTCAGATTCGAGAGATAGATAAAGACCTGCCGATTGAAGATCCCAACACCATGCAACAGCTACTGGCTGAATCAGTCTCAGGTCCACGTTTCAACATGCTGTTGCTGACGGTGTTTGCCGTGGTGGCCCTCGTTCTGGCGCTCGTCGGAATTTACGGAGTGATGTCATACACAGTCACGCAACGAACCCACGAGATTGGCATTCGCGTGGCTGTTGGCGCGCAGTCGAGCGACGTGTTCCGGATGGTGATGGGACACGGAATGTTCCTCGCATTGATTGGCGTCGCTTTCGGTTTAGCGGGGGCGCTTGCTCTGACGCGGTTGATGACGACCATGCTGTTCGGGGTTGAACCAAACGATCCGTTGACCTTCGCGGGAATCGCCGTGTTGGTGATCGCCGTGGCGTTAGTTGCTTGTTATCTCCCTGGACGCAGAGCAACAAAAGTCGATCCGTTGGTGGCATTACGTTACGAATAACTGGTCTTGGGCTTTGGGTCTTTGGCCTTTGCTCGCTAGTGATGTCGAGTAAGAACAGCGATCGTGAC
>JBAPXA010000373.1:0-9343 GCA_049283975.1 Pyrinomonadaceae bacterium
CTCCCGGTACTGATTTTGTTGACCCACGACATAGCAGTGCAATGTCTGGGCGAGAAATGGACTTGCACAGCCGGGTGAACGAATGCGAGCTTTGCGTTAGGAATCACTCAATCAAGCTGAGGAGAAACTAAAATGTCTAAACCCCTGATTGGCATTCTGGTCGGTGCAGTATTGGGCGCTTTTGACGGGCTCACCGCCTGGTTTACCCCCGAGGTGCGCGATCAACTCGCCGGCATTGTGGTTAGTTCGACGTTCAAAGGGATCATCGCCGGCATCGCGATTGGATTCTTTGCCAAGAAGTTTCATTCGTTACCGCTTGGCCTGTTGTTCGGTCTGGCAATCGGCGCGTTCCTGGCTTACCTGACGGCGCGCTTTGCGGTAGGTGGTTACTACTTTGAAATCATGCTTCCTGGCAGCCTGGTGGGATTGATAGTTGGTTTTGCCACGCAGAAGTATGGGCGTACGCCAGTGCCCGCCCATCCTTAGTCGCAAGTCGCAAGTCTCAAGTCTCAGGTCTAGGTTCAGAGTTAACCCAAGCCTTTATCAATGCACTTGAGACCTGAGACTTTCTTTCAGTCCCCCGCATTTCCTGGCAGCAGACCGTCGCAAGTAAGATTTTGGGGACCGCGCTCGGTGCAGATTGCGTAACTGGCTCTGGAGCCTTGATACATCGTTACGCCCGCGTAATCGCCCTTAGCGTTAATGATGTAGAAATTTATTCCGAAGTTTGGAGTGCCGCGAGCATTAAGCAGTCGCTTCTCAATCGTGTTTGCCTTGATGCGTTTTAGAGCTTCCATGCCGGCATCTTTGGGATGCGCGCCCCGGCGCATCTCTTCCACAATCAAGAAGGAACAAAGATTGTAAAGGTTAGCTTCGCCCCTCCCGGTCGAGCCCGCTGCACCCACATTGCCATCGACATAGAGTCCTGCGCCGAGGATGGGAGAATCGCCGACCCTGCCGGGAATTTTCCAGGCCAGACCGCTCGTGGTGGTGACACCACAAATTTCTCCCTTGGCATTCACGCCGTTGCAATTGATCGTACCGTAGTAATGCTCCCGATCGATTAAACCTTCCGCGACCATCTTTAACCCTTCACGTCGCCAAACTTCCGCGCGCTCCCGGGGATCGAGGTAGTGCGCCGGATCGGTGCGACGCTTCCACTCCAGCCAAATCTGACGCGAGTGATCGGTGTTCAGATCGTCTTCGATCTTGAATCCCATGTTGCGGGCAAATACCTGTGCTCCCTTACCGACGATTAGATGGTGATCGGTCGTCTCCAGTACGGCCTTCGCTACGAGGGATGGAGTGCGCACGCCTTCAAGCGCGGCCACTGCCCCGGCGCGTTTCTTGGGTCCATGCATGCAGGAGGAGTCGAGTTGCACAATGCCGTCAGCATTCGGCAACCCGCCGTAGCCTACGCTGTCGTCGAGGGGATCCAGCTCCACGATGTTCACGCCGGCGATTACCGCATCCAGCACGTCAGCGCCTTTTGTCATCATGCCGAACGCTCTCTGCACGCCCGTTTCATTTCCACCGTTTTTAAAGCGGTTGCCGTTTCCTGAGGCAATGACGATTGGTTTGACCCCGCTCTGAATTAGAAGCGTGGGAAGCTGACTGGCGCTGGATTTTGCTGCTGCCAGAGTGACGCCAGCGGCGGCGGTGGTGCGGATGAAATCGCGACGTTTGATCTTTTTGGACATGGGTCTCCTCGCAAAGGTTGCAGATAGGAAGTGCGATGATCGGACAGTAATGCTCGTCTGGAGGGTGGTTTACCCCCGCTGATCGAGTTTAGTCAACCTCAGCGGGGGCAAGCCCGCCTTCCTGACTGAGCATGGTCTATCTATCAGAGCCTTATTGCTTTGACTTCAGGCTCTCCTTGATTCGGGCAGCCGTTTTGGGGCCAATGCCGTCTACCTGATCCAAACCACCGCCGGCCACGAAGACTTTCAGATCTTTCAGCGAAGAGACTCTGAACTTCTGATGCAGAGTTGCCGCGGTCTTCGGCCCCACACCAGGCAGCTCCAGGAGATCCAGAACGGTTGCGGGCGTCTCGGCAGTCAATCTTTCCCAAACATCAAACGTGCCGCGCTCCAGCAACTCCATTATCTTTCCAGCGATCGCCTTGCCGACTCCAGGCACGTTTTGCAGCCCTGCTTCGCCTTCGTGAGCGGCGATGTCTGCCATTCGAACCGGCCAGGTTTCGATCGCTTCGGCAGCATTCCGATAAGAGCGCAGGCGAAAGGGATCGTCGCCGCGAATCTCCATCAAAGCGGCGAGCTGAGCAAAACGCCGTGCGATTGCTTCGTTGTCCATTTCTGCCACCGATTTCAGCTACAGATTTACGCCGAATCTCGCGCATTTAATACGGACCTGATTGGATCCGTGTTCGGCTGCGTTTATCTGTGGCGCTATCCAGTTCCACTCAATACTTTCTAGCTGACGATCATCGTGCCGGTGCCCTGATCTGTAAAAATCTCTGACAGCAAGGCGTTGCGATTGGTGCCGCTGATGATATGAGCGCTATGAACTCCTCGTCGCAACAGTTGAGCGATGCTTTGCAGTTTGGGGATCATACCCCCGGTGGCCCGTCCATCAGTAATCAACTGTTCGGCTTCTGATGCAGTTAACCGTGACAGCTTGGTTTCGGGCTCACCTGCGCGCAGGTAGATGCCATCAACATCAGAAAGCAGTATTAGTTTTTCCGCCTTAAGTTGAATGGCAATCTCCGCGGCAATCGTGTCGGCGTTGATATTAAAGACTGTGCCTTCCGCGTCAGCGCCGAGCGAGGAAACGACCGGCAGATAGCCCTGATCGAGCAACACTGTCAGCAGACGTGAATTGATCTCCACAACATCTCCCACGTGGCCAAAATCAACCTGGGCGCGTTCACCAGTCTCACGATTGAGAATTTCTTTGGGCGGCCGGCGCTCAGCATGCACGATATTTCCATCAACGCCGGAAAGCCCGACAGCTTCCACGCCACGATTCCTTAACGCCGAAAGAATGTCTGTGTTTATCTTTCCCGCAAAAACCATCTTTGCCATTTCAAGTGTGGCGTCATCAGTTACGCGGCGGCCGTCAATGATCGTTTGCTCTACGCCCATGCGTGAAGCTAATTCACTTAACTGTTTGCCGCCACCATGCACGACACAGAGGTGTATTCCCACCTGGTGGAGCAACGCCAGTTCTTCTGCAAGCGAGCTGAGATTATTGTGATCCTCTGTGGCCTTGCCAGAGAGTTTGACAACGAAGGTCTGGCCCTGGAAACGTTGAATGTAGGGCAAGGCCTCACGCAGGAGGTCGAGACGCAATTGATTACCGACTTCGTTGGTAGCTGTCGTCATATTCTTTGCACCCTAATTCCTGGCCACAGATTTACACAGATAAACACAGATTATTGACTGGAGAATTATTGTTCTGAATCCGTGTCAATCAGTGTTCATCTGTGGCTTGATTCTGTGGCTTCCTCAACCTTCGCCTAGAAGCTTCGTCAGGATCGCTTTCTGTACGTGCAGCCGGTTCTCCGCTTCGTCAATCACGACTGAAGCATCTGACTCGATTACTTCGTCGGTCACGATCACATTCCGCCGCACCGGCAGGCAGTGCATGAAGATCCCTTTGTTCGTAGTGTCCATCTTCTTTTGATCAACGATCCAACGTTCACGAAACTGGGCGCGCAACTCGACGTCCCGCTCCGGAGCGCCGTAAAACTGGCTCGCACCCCAACTCTTCGCATAAACGACCTCAGCACCTGCGAACGCTTCGTCGATATCATGCGTCGTCTGCAAACTGCCTCCTGCAGCTGCCGCCTGTCGTTTGATGTTCGCGATTAACTTTTCATCAAGCTCATAGCCTTCGGGATGTGCCACGACGAGATCATGACCCATTTGTGCTGAAGCTAAAGCGAAGCTATTTGGCACCGCCATCGGCAAAGGCCGCGGATGCCAGGCCCAGGTCAAGACCACGCGTTTGCGCCCGCGACCAAACTTTTCGCGAATTGTCATTAGGTCAGCGAGAGCCTGGCAGGGATGAAACATGGCCGACTCCAGATTGATGAGCGGAACCTCCGCGAATTCTGCAAAGGCTTGCAACACGGGATCGGTTCGTTCTTCCTGCCAGTCCTTTAGCGCGGCAAACGTGCGAACGCCAATCGCCGAGCAGTAGCGGCCCAGTACGCGCACAAATTCAGCCACGTGTTCAGTCTTATCGCCGTCCATAGGTACGCCCTGCCGGTGCTCCAGCGTCCAACTGGTGCCCCCAGGCTCGAGAACGACTGCATTACCACCAAGTTCGTAGATGCCAACCTGCATTGAGGCACGCGTGCGCAGGCTTGGATTGAAAAACACAAGGCCGATGGATTTACCGCTCAGTGGTTTTCCCGAACCCTCGCTCTTATATCGGGCCGCCGCGGCGAGCAGCTGTTCCAGTTCGTCGCGCGAACAATCCCCAGTGGAAAGAAAATGTTTCATGGCAAGCTAGCGGTTCGCTGCTACGGTTTTTGAGAACAACGGTCGCAGCAGACCGAAGAGACTTATGAGAAACCAGAAGGCTTCCATTAAGAACGCCGAAACGTTGAAGTCGAAGAACAGCGATACCATTACCAGAAACGCGCCCACCGCATTCATGAGGGAGTAACTCGGAGCCGTGCTGGGCAGCTTGCCGAGTTGCAACAGCAAGTAAGCGACAATGATAAGCACTACGCCCACCAGTCCAGCGATGTCGAACCAACTATAGGTCAAGCGATTACTCCGTGCCGTCTCATTCTCACCGGGCTTCAGCCCGGTGAGCATTGGGTTAATAGTGGGAAACCGTTTAAAGGTTTCGGTGTTTGCTCGTTCTGTCTTACACCGCGCTGAAGCGCGGTGAGAATGAAAATGCGCACCTTCCAGACTGCGTTGAGTCACAGCCGCTGTTCGCAACTTTCGCAAGCCTCTCTGAGGGACGTCACAAACAAATCGACTTCGGGCTTCGCTAGGCACAACGGCGGCAAGAGTCTCAGTACATTGGGATCACTTGAAGTACCAGTGATGATCCGCCGTTCAAGTAAGGCCCGATGAATGTCTGCGGCCTTTCCCTTAAATCGCAATCCCAGGAGAAATCCCTTACCAGCGACTTCGAGAACCTCCGGTAACGACGCCAGCGATTCACGCAGGTGCGCCTCCACCGCGTTGACATTCGCTAACATGTCGTCCTGTTCAATCGCTTCGAGTGTCGCGCTGACGGCCGCCATCGCCATCATCCCGCCGCCAAAAGTTGTTCCCAGGTCGTTCTCATTGATCTTCGCTGCAATCTTCTCTGCCACCAGGCAAGCACCCACCGGGATGCCGCTGCCGAGTGCTTTGGCGAGCGTGATGATTTCGGGAACAACGTGCGCGCCAGCAGCACTGCCGGCGAAGAACCATTCGCCCGTGCGGCCCACGCCAGTTTGCACCTCGTCATAGATCAAAACGATGCCGCGCTCGTCACACAACTGGCGCAGTCCGGCATAGAACTCCGGTGCCGCCATCCTGACACCCGCCATCGACTGAATCGGTTCCAACATGATGGCCGCGACCGAGTCGTCCGCCAGTCGCCGCACGCTTTCCAGATCCCCAAATTCGGCAGCCACATGACCGGGGACATTTGGCTTGCCAAGGTCACGATACTTCCCGAGAAAGGTAGCGCTGATTGCATCGGCTGTGCGCCCGTGAAAGCCGCCGGAGAAAGTGATGACATTGGCTCGACCAGTTGCTAGTCGTGCCATCCGCATCGCGTTCTCATTTGCTTCGGTGCCGGAGTTACAGAAAAAAACTTTCGCGAGCGAGTCGGGTGCAATTGTCACGAGCTTCTCGGCAGCGCGTGCGCGTGCCTCTGAATAAACCAGGTTTGAATAAAACAGTAGCTTGTCCGCCTGCTCGCGCAAGGCCGCAACCACATGAGGATGCGAGTGTCCGGTGCCAGCGACGGCATGACCGCCATACAGGTCCAGATACTTCTGGCCGTTGGCGTCATACAGCCAGACGCCTGCGCCGCGCTCGGCGACGATCGGCATCTTCTTGTAAGTCGCCACTTGATAGCGCTCTTCGCGGGCGGCGACTTCGCTGAAAGCCGTGCTCGTTTCTGGTTTCATATCTAACTTAAACCGCCAAGTCGCCAAGGATCGCCAAGTACGCCAAGAAGATAGGACAGAAAAATGCGGTCTTGCCGCTGCAACTTCGCATGGCTACGTTCAGGCTTCTCTCCCTTTCATTTTTTGTCTCTTCTTGGCGCACTTGGCGTTCCTTGGCGGCTTGGCGGTGATGACCGTCGCTTAGGGATTCGTTCCAATCAACTTCAATCCCGTCGTCTCTTCCACGCCAAACATCAAATTCATGTTCTGCACCGCTTGGCCGGCGGCGCCTTTGACAAGATTATCCAGCGCCGAAAAGACAACTAACTGCCGACCGCGAACCGCAAAACCAAGGTCACAGAAATTAGTGGTCTTCACCCAGTTGATGTCCGGCGAATTTTTCACGATGCGCACGAAATAAGCATCCTTATAGAAACGAGTGAAGACTGCGTTTACCTCAGCCTCACTCAGTTCAGTAATTGTCTCAACATAGATTGAAGCGAAGATTCCGCGCGCGACTGGCAACGAATGCGTCATGAAGACGAGTTCGCTGTTCCAATCGCCGACGTGGCGCAATTCCTGTTCGATCTCGGGCACGTGCTGATGTGTGAATGGCTTATATGCATAAAACGAATTCATTCTTTGCGGGTGATGCGTGTTGGCAGCAGCTTTGGCGCCTGAACCCGATGAACCGGTCTTGGCGTCAACCACAATGCGGCCCGTGATCAGGTTGTTTGCCACGAGCGGCGCCAGTCCCAGGAGAGTTGCCGTTGCGAAGCAGCCGGGATTGCTGATGAGCCGCGCTTTCGTGATCGCTTCTCGATTGGTTTCAGTCAAGCCGTACACAAATTCTGACTGCGCGTCCATTGCGGTGTGGGGCCGACCGTAATGCGCTTCGAACTCACTTTGGTCGCGCAAACGAAAGTCACCGGAAAGATCAATTACTTTGGCGCTCGCCGGGAGTTGCGGCGCAATCTCCATAGCCTGACCGTGCGGGAGTGCGAGAAACGCGCAGTCGATGCTGAGACCGCCCAGATCTGCCGGCGGAATGCTGAAGTCAAGATCAGTTAGTCCGTTGAGATTGCGATGAACTTCCCCTACTGGCTTGCCGGCTTGTTCATTGGCGGTGACAAACTCGATGTGGGCGTGCGGATGTTGCAACAGTATCCGCAGTAATTCTGACCCGCCATAGCCGGAGCCGCCAAATATTCCAATGCGAATGTCCTGCTTTGCCATTGCCTTTTCCGCCAACGTAGCCGCGCGCTCTAATTTGTTATAGTGGGTCACCTAACGTTCAAACGAGGTGCCTATCAATGCGAAACGTCGCTCTGGTCTTTCTGATCCTCGCCATTGCCTTCATTACCATTGGCCTGAGCGGACGCCGCACTTTCATCTTCGTAGGCATCGCCTTCCTGGTAGTTGCTCTGCTGCGCTGGCTGCGCACCCGCTAAGCGGCCAGCTTCGGCCGCGCCGCTTCGATCTTCGGACTGATGCGCGCAAAGAGCAGCGCTCCATCGCGCCGAGCATTTGCCGCAGGAACGCCAAACTCAGTTTCGATGTAGTCCTGCCCCATCTGGGAATCCGTGACGGAGCCAGCGACCAGATCGACCTTGATACCCCTGCGGCGCAGCAACTCAATTCCACCCCACGCCCCCACATAGTCGGAAGCGCAAAACACAAATGCCGTCGTTGCCGCAGTGAGTTCCGCATCATCAAAGAGCGAATCAACCGCATAGCCCCCAAGAATTCCATCACCGAGTTCGAGCACAATCAGATCCGGCACCTCTTCGTTGAGTCGCGCGATGATCGCTTTTGCAACTGGCGCCAAATCTCCAACCCCAACCGTCGAAGGGAGACCGCAGTCGAGAAAACTCGCTGTCGCAAACGCCCCGTGATCGGCCATGTTGAGAGTGTCGCGCAGACAAGCAACTCCGGAGAGTTTTGCGGCGGCGACGCGTAATCCGGCGCGGGTCGCTTGTTTGATCAACTCCGTCGCCGCATAAGTCTTGCCGCTGTTCATGCTCGTACCGGCAATCATGACGATGGGCGCCGTTTCGCCGAGTTGCGTGCGCACGGGGAGCGCAGCGTCAGCAATATTTCGTAATCTACCGGTCTCGTCTGCTAACAATCCCATTACCTCCACGGAGATCGCGTCGCTAAGACTCGAATGATGACCAGTACAAAAGCCAATCACTCCCCCCATATTCAGCAAGTGCAGCCGGTCGCCCGCTTTGATCGTCGGGGGAACGTCTCCCACAAATCCCTTCAAAGCCCGGCGGCGACCGAGGACACCGATCAAAAGATCGCCGGGATTGATCTTGGCCAGCCGCCCACTTGGTAGCTCCAGCATGTTGTAGGTCGCACTGTCAGTCAGCGCGCGCACGACGACAACGTCACCGGCACGCGGCTTTGCTGGCCCGTCTGTAACCAGCACCGTTCGCGTTAAGTCCAACGGAGAAGTTGCCGAACCGATCTTGTCGGCTTCAAGGAGATGGAAAACGGGTTGCGTCATTGCGTACCTCCTGCGCGTTGCGCCCTTGACCTAAGTCGCAAAGCATTCAGTTTAATAAAGCCCTCAGCGTCGCGTTGGTTGTAAACGCTGTCGGCCTCAAACGTCGCGACCTTTTCGTCGTACAACGAATTTGGTGAGCGGCGGCCTTGAACAATTGTGTTGCCGCGAAAGAGTTTCAGCCGCACGTCGCCAGTAACGTTCTTCTGGGTCTCATCGATCATCTTTCTCAACAGGTCAAATTCGGGGGCAAACCAGAACCCGTAGTAAACGCTCTCGGCAAACTTCACACTCAGAGAATCGCGCAGGTGCATTACTTCGCGGTCAAGTGTCAGCGATTCGAGCGCGCGATGTGCTGCCTGCAGGATTGTCACTCCGGGAGTTTCGTAAACTCCGCGGGACTTCATCCCCACAAAACGGTTCTCCACGAGATCGACGCGGCCGATGCCATGCCTGCCGCCGCTGCGATTGAGGCTTTCCAGAAGTGAAACCGGACTAAGTTGCTGCCCGTTAATCGCTACCGGCTCACCGTGTGCGAAAGAGATTTCAATAAGTTCGGCTTCGCTCTTCGCGTTTTCCGGTGAGCGAGTAAGTTGGAAAATATCTTCCGGGGGCGCTGCCCAGGGATCTTCGAGAATGCCGCCCTCATAGGAGATGTGCATCAGATTCGCATCGGTTGAGTAAGGCTTTTCGTGAGTGGCACTCACCGGAATGTCGTGTTGCTTCGCGTAAGCAATTAAGTCGCT
>JBAPXA010000374.1:0-4931 GCA_049283975.1 Pyrinomonadaceae bacterium
GAAGAACTGCGCTTGAAAGTTGTAAAGGACGAATGATCACGCTCTGCCCTCCTCAGCTCGCTGACATCATCGCGCATGCTCGCGAAGCTGATCCCGCTGAATGTTGCGGCTTGATCGGAGGCACTGAAACCGGTGTTGCGGCGAGTATCTACCGGCTCCGGAATGTCGCTGCCAACAACGACATCTCTTACGAAGTTGCTCCTGAAGAATTATTTGCCGCGCAAAGAGAAATGCGTGAACGCGGCCAGCAGCTACTTGCCATTTATCACTCGCATCCGCGGTCAACCGAACCCACTCCTTCTGAAACCGACGTGCGCCTCGCTTATTACCCTTCAGCAACTTATCTAATCGTTGGTCTCGCTGGGCCGGAGCCGATAATGCGCGCGTTTCGCATCTTTGAAGCAGAACGGCGTTGGGATCGGGTTGAGTATGCAATAGCGGACGGGTAAGATTAGAAACCATCACAGCGTTATCAGCGTAGAGACTCCGGCGATGGAGACAAAGAAAACAAAGTACGACACAAATCCACTGGATCCTGAGGTAGCAAACCGTACTGAAGAGGTTTGGGGCGAGGAGGACGGTGGACCGGGCACGCGCGAAGTGAAAGGCGCCACTCGCGAGGTCGGTCGCTCAGCTAACGAAAGCGCGCGGCGCAATGTCTACTCCGAAGCACCGACCCGAACCTTTGACGGTCCCCCACTCGACGCGCCTTACCATTCGGTTTTTGCTCCCCCGGTGCAACCACAACAGTCGATCTATCAACCAAATCCTTACCTGCAAACGCCAGTGAGCCCGCGCCCGACGTCGCGCACTGTTGCCGGAGTTGGGTTGCCGGAAAAGTGGGCGATGATCCTGCCCTATGCGCCGTTTTATATTGGTGTGATCGCGTCGCTGGTGGAGCTTTTCCTCGTCCCCCGCAAAGAAGTAAAGGTCCGCTTTCATGCCGCACAGGGCCTGGCCCTACACATCGCGATTATCGTGCTGCAAACACTCTTTGGCGTCCTGGGCTCGATTACCGACAGCTCCTTTGGTGGCACTCTCTTCAAGCTAGCGGCAACAGTGTTTCTGATCATCTCTATGGTGCGCGTCTGGAAGGGTGAGCCGCATCGCATTGCGCCGATTTCCGAACCGGCTCAATGGTTCAATGAGCGCATTGAGCCCCGCAACAAGGATTAACCCCTCTCACTGGCATCCTCATTGCTATAGACCAAGCTGGGTGGCGCGAGTCCCATTTTCTTAGCGGTTTTAAGGGGATTGCCGTCCTTGAAGCGTATATCCATGTTGCGATTTGGTGCAGTGCGCCAAACCTAATAGAGAACTCAGATCCTTTTATGAAGACATTAAAGAACCCCAACTCGCGGTCCAAAACAACTCTCTCGCAGTCCGTCGAGTTACTGCCAGGTTCAAAACGGAGGGAGCAGATGATTAAGAAGAATTACCGAACAAGTCAGGGCGTTATTGCCAGCCTCGCTATGCTGGCGATTTTCCTGATGCCGATCTCAGTTTTTACCCAAACCAAAATTAGCTATCACAGCAACAAGTACAGCGTTCAGGATGACGTCAAGCTAGGACGGCAGGCTGCGGCGGAAGCTGAACAACAGTTTCCTTTGCTGCGCGACAACGAGGTCGAGAGTTACGTCGAAAACGTTGGCCGGCGCTTAGTCAATAATATTCCTGAAGAGTTTCAGCATCGCGAGTTTCAGTATTTCTTCAAAGTAATAAACGCGCGCGACATCAACGCGTTTGCTTTGCCGGGTGGGCCAATGTATGTCAACCGCGGCATGATTGAGTCTGCCGGTCGCGAAGGTGAGATGGCAGGGGTGATGGCGCACGAGATCGCTCACGTAGCCTTGCGACACGGAACCGCGCAAGCTACCAAGGGGCAAAAGTACGGCTTGCTCGCAGGCATTCTCGGCATCGGTGGCCAGATCCTCGGCGGACCAGCAGGGGCGGCGGCCCAGATTGCCGGTCAGGGCGTTGGCGTTTACTTTCTGAAATTTAGCCGTGAGTACGAAACCGAGGCCGACATCCTGGGGGCACAGATCCTGGCCCGCGCCGGTTACGATCCGCGCGATTTGGCGACCATGTTCCAACGCATTCAGGAGCAGGGCGGCGGCAGTAGTGGCGGCTTTCTAAGCAGCCATCCCAGCCCGCAGAATCGTTACGCGCGTATTAACCAGGAAGCGCAATACCTGCGCGTACAAAACCCGATTCGCGACTCGCGCGAATTCGACCGCGTCAGGGCTAAGCTGCGTGGTTATGGAACGGCGCCGACGATGGCTGAGATTGCTCGCAGCGGACAGCGTTATCCTTCGGAGGGTGGCACTACCAACAATGCCCCCGGTGGGCGGGTTGATTATCCGTCGACGCGATATCGCAGCTACAACGAGTTTGGCTTTCTGAACGTCAGCATTCCTGACAACTGGCGCGAGCTGCGCGGTAGCAATTCCGTTTGGTTTTCGCCGGAGGGTGGCTACGGCCAATATCAGGGCCAGGATGTTTTCACGCATGGTGTGAACTTTGGCGTGTTCAACTCTCAGAGCAACGATCTGAGACAAGGCACGCAGGAGCTAATCAACAGTTTGACCCAAGGAAACAGCAACATGCGCTCGAGTGGTGGAGCACAGCGCTCCAGCCTTGCTGGTCGCAGCGGTTATAGCGTGCAGCTCACTAACATCAATGAAGCAACAGGTCTGCGTGAGAGTGTGGCTTTGGTGACAACACAACTACGCAATGGGGAAGTGTTCTATATGATCGCCGTGGCACCACAGAGTGAGGCGCGTAGCTTCACTACTGCCTTTAACTACATTCATCGTTCAGCACGCTTGAATGACTAACGACCATCACTCACCCCAACACAAAGGCCCGCGACAGCGGGCCTTTTGCTTTGCTGGCCTTTGATTTTGGATCTCAAATCCTAGATTTTAGATCCTGGATCTTGGATCTGCCGACTGCCTGCTGTCACTGCCCGCTGCCTACTGCCAGCTGCTAACTGCACTGCTTACTGCTTCTTGGCTTCCTGCCAGAGTGACTCCAGCTCGGCGAGTGTTGCTGATTCGAAACCACGCTGCTGCGCACTCAAACTCTTTTCAATGTATCCAAACCTTCGCCGGAACTTGCGGTTGGTTAGCTTCAACGCCGCTTCAGGTTCAACGTGAAGATGCCGGGCAATGTTCGTGACGGCGAACAAGATGTCGCCAATCTCCTCGCGCACATGCGTGTGGTGTTCTTCGTCTTCGGAGGTAGCGTGAGTTTGGATCGCTGCGCGCAGCTCACTAACCTCCTCGTCGAGCTTGTCAAAGATGTCTTCCAGCTTTTCCCAATCGAACCCAACCCGCGCGGCTTTGGTTGATAGTTGATGTGCTTCCATCAGGGCCGGAACCTTGGTTGAAACACCGTCGAGCAAGGAAGTCTCCTTGTAGTCTCCAGTGGTTTGCGCGGATTGTTTTTCCGCGGCTTTGATCGCTTCCCAACTCTTGAGAACTTCCGCGGTAGTGTCGGCGCGCGCGTCACCGAAAACATGCGGATGGCGCCGCACCATCTTTTCATGAACCGCCGACGTAACATCCGCAATCGTGAACTCGCCTCTTTCCTTCGCCACTTGCGCATAGAAGACGATGTGAAAGAGAAGGTCGCCGAGTTCGTCGCGTAATTCGTTTGGCTGCCCGTCGCGTGCCAACTCCACAGCTTCGAAAGCTTCATAAGCTTCTTCGAGCAGCATTGGCGCCAACGTAGCGTAGGTTTGCTCGCGATCCCAGGGACAACCATCCGCGGCTCGCAGTCGTTCCATCAAATTGACGAGGTCATTGAATGTGGACATGAATTCGATTGTCGGATTGCCAATTGCCGATTGCCGATTGCGATACTGAGTCATGCATCCAAAATTGGCAATTGGCAATTGGCAATGCTGTGATGCTACCATCGCGACATTCTTAAGCTCAAAAAGGGGTACTATTCGCGGCTGCATTTGTAGTCTTTCCGCGAATTTGTTTAGCGATGAGTGACGAACAAACTAATTTCAAGGTAACTGACCGTAGGCTCTTTAATCCTGACGGAACCCCGCGAGAAATCGCGCCCGAAGAAGCACCAATAGCGAAGCCTGAGGCTGAGGCAACGACTGCGAACGCCACTGCTGCAGCAGCCCAGCCTGCTCGGCCACCATCCGATACCAGTCGCGCCCAACCGGCGGCTGAGGAAAAGCACGAAGCCGAAGCCGAAACCGATGAAGACGCGCTAAGCGCACTCGACGATCCGGCAGGTTTCGTCAACTTTGTAATGTCGATTGCGTCGAATGCCGCTTCTTCAATGGGGATGATGGAACATCCTGTCACTCATAGCCGCGAAATAAATCTAGACGTCGCCAAGCATTGGATCGACGTACTCGGCATGCTTGAAGCCAAGACCCGCAATAATCTTTTGGCCCAGGAAGAGAAAATCCTTGAGGGATTGCTGGCGGATCTGCGCATGCAATATGTTTCTATGACCGGCTCGGCGAGCACCAACGCCTCACGTCCCCTGTCAGGCCGCGACATCGTGGGCGGAACTTAAGTCCCAGGTCCCAACTCTCAAGTCTCAAGAAACCGAACTAGAGCGCTCAACGTCCAGTCGAAAGTGCAGTTCCAGACTTCCGCCCCGCACTTTAAACGTGAGACTTGGAACCTGAGAGTCGAGCGTTGACTTTGGACATTGAACGTTGGACATTGGACTTGTTCCATGAAACTAACCTTCCTCGGCACTGGTACGTCAACGGGAGTTCCCTCGATCGGGTGCGACTGCGACACCTGTACCTCTACCGACTCTCGTGACAAACGTTTGCGCGTCTCGGTACTGATCGAGCACGCCGATCAAATCGTCCTGGTAGACACTTCCTCGGATTTTCGTCAGCAAGCTTTGCAGCACCAGCTAAAGCGTTTGGACGCGGTGTTGATTAC
>JBAPXA010000375.1:0-11328 GCA_049283975.1 Pyrinomonadaceae bacterium
GGGTTTCTTTTGCATTTAGGTGCGACCGTCTTGTGCGCGCACGTGCCCGGTCAGGCAACGCCGGTCGTCACTAATCCGCGCGTCAAAGTTGGCGGACAACCAATCGTCACGCAAACCAGCCAATACATGATTGCCGGTTGCGGTCTTTCGACGACCACAACTCCGCCTTGTGCCACGGCGCAGTGGATCACGGCGGCGACGCGAGTGAAAGCCGGCGGCGTACCGGTGTTGCTCCAGGATAGTCAGGCCATGTGCGTTCCTACGGGCACGCCGCTGAACATCGTGGTCACGCAAGTAAGAGTAAAGGGGACGTAATGAACATCGACTTCCCATTTGATATCGACGGGAGTGGCCGCACGGCTACGACTGATGACGACGATCACATCCGCGACATGATCGAACAACTGCTGTTCACGAGCCCGGGTGAACGAGTCAATCGTCCCGACTTTGGTTCCGGACTGTTGAAGATGGTTTTTGCGCCAAACAGCGCAGAGCTGGCGTCGACACTCCAGGGAGCAGTTCAGGCTGCGATTCAGCGCTGGCTGGGCGACCTGATTGAATTGAAGGCGCTGGAAGTCACAGCAGAAAACTCGACGCTTAGTCTGACGCTCAGCTATCTGGTGCGTCGCACCAGCGATATCAAGACAGTTGAAATCTCACGCGCGGTATAGCGTGGGAAGGGAAATCCCGTCATGAAGACTTCAGAACTTTGTGAGGTAGATGTACGACGAAGGTTGATTCGTGAGCAACGCGACTATCACGGCCGCCCGAACCTCAACGGCATCGACTACATCGAAGTGAGCGAGGACCAGTACTCGCTGCGTGTCTACTTCCTCGGCAAAGCCCCGAATTCAATCAGCGAGAAGAATTTTGTTATTACCGGAGGACAGCGCATTACGGAAATCCGCGTCGTTGATATTGACGTTTGCCGGATGTCGGGCAAAGACCTGGATGATTGTCTGACCGTCACAGTGGATAAACGTGGAGACTTTTCTGATTACACGCTGCATATCGTCGAGTTGGATAAGCGAGGCTATCCGACTAATCGCCCCCTACGCGGATTCGATCGCCGCTTTGCGCAAATTGTCTTTTCTTTTAAAGCTGGGTGCCCCAGCGATCTCGACTGTTTGCCGGAAAACGTCTGTTTGCCGGCGCCGTTGCCGCAGCCTGACCTGAATTACTTAGCCAAAGACTACGCCAGCTTTCGCCAAATAATTCTCGATCGTATTTCTCTCATCATGCCGGACTGGCGCGAACGTCACGTGCCGGATATTGGGATCGCGCTAGTGGAAGTCCTCGCTTATGCGGCAGACCACCTCAGCTATTACCAGGATGCGGTGGCCACCGAAGCCTATCTCGACACAGCTCGCCAGCGAATTTCCATCCGGCGTCATGCCCGACTGGTCGATTATCGAATGCACGAGGGCTGCAACGCTCGAGCCTTCGTGTTCGTGGAAACACGCGGCGGTCAGACCACGCTAAAGAAGGAGGACGTGGCTTTCCTTGCCGGACTCAAAAAGGCAGCGCCCCAGAAATCGGGAGTGATGACGCGTGAAAGCCTGCGCCTGCTCAATCCACAGCCGCAGAAATACGAGGTCTTCGAAGCAATGCGAGAAGAAGACCTGACGCTGAGGGAAGCTCATAACAGAATCCCGATTTACACCTGGGGCAACTTTGAGTGTTGTTTGCCGCGAGGCGCGACCAGTGCAACGTTGGTTGATGAGTATTTGGAAGTGGAACCACCGCCCCCGGAAGACGAAGAGGAATACAAGCAGGACAAGTCAGGAAAACAAAAGAAGAAGGGCAAGCAGAAACCGACGGGCAAATACCAGCCGCCGGAACGGGAACGCAAACTGAAGCTGCGCCTGGGCGAGGTGCTGATTTTTGAAGAGGTCATTAGTCCGCGGACCGGAGAGGCAGCCGATATCGACCTGACTCACCGCCACGCTGTATTGCTCACCAAGGTTACTCCCGATGAGGATCAGCTTACGGGACAACCTATTCTTGAAATCGAGTGGGCGGCCGCTGACGCGCTTCCATTTCCACTGTGTATCTCAGCCACCGGTAGCGCGCCTGATTGCGAACGACTCGAAGACGTTTCTATCGCGAGGGGCAACATCGTGCTGGTCGATCATGGCCGCACGATTGAGGATGATGAAGTCGGAACCGTGCCGCTCAACGAATCGTTGTCAGAATGCTGCGAAGTGTCGTGCGCTCCCGAAGTTACGATTCTCGCAGGCCGCTTCAGGCCCAGCCTCAAAGAAGGACCACTAACTTACAGCGAGCCGTTGCCATCTTCTGAAACTTCCGCGGATGACATTTCAGAAGAAGATGAGTCTCCTTGTCCCAAACCAGAGTTATCTGCCGCCAGCCTGCTACGCCAGGGCCCGCGTCAGGCCTTGCCGCAAATCAAGTTGACCAGTCAGGTGCCGGGCGATGCAACCACTCTCGAGTGGCAGCCTCGCTATGATCTGTTTGGGAGTCTCGTTAATGACCTTCACTACGTTGTCGAGATCGACAATCGCTCCCACGCGCATCTGCGATTCTCTGAAGGTAAAATGGGGCGCGCCCCCATCGCCGGCGAGTACTTCCGCGCGAGCTATCGCGTTGGCAACGGTCTCGCAGGCAACGTTGGCGCTGAGGCCATCTCGCACATTGTGTTCAAGGACAAACTCACCGGGATCGAATTGCTGCCACGCAATCCAATATCTGCGACTGGTGGCACCGAACCCGAAACGATGGACGAAGTCAGACTCTTTGCTCCTTATGCGTTTCGCCACAGCATTCAACGCGCAATAACCGCCGAAGATTATGGCGTCCTGGCCCAGCGCCATCCGCGCGTGCAAAAGGCAACGGCGGTGCTCCGTTGGACCGGTGCCTGGTATGAGGTGAACGTAGCGATTGATCCGAAAGATCAGGCGGAAGCTCCAGAAAAACTGTTGGCAGAAATCGAGTGCCTGTTGCGGCCTTTTCGCCGCATCGGTCACGACGTGAAAGTCAGGGCGGCCACCTATGTGCCAATTGACCTTGAGCTGACTGTCTGCGTCAAGCCCGGCTACCTCACCGGACACGTAAAGGCAGAGTTGATCGATCTCTTCAGCACACGAGTGTTACCTGACGGTCGTCTCGGCTTTTTCCATCCCGACAATCTAACTTTCGGCGCCGGCATCATGGTGAGCAAACTGGTGGCGCTCGGGCAATCCGTGACTGGGGTCGAAAACGTGATCGTGAGCAGATTAAGGCGTTATCGCGAGGTTGCGGGCAGGGAACTCGCTGATGGGATCTTGCCGGTCGGTCCCCTCGAAATCGCCCGTTTGGACAACGATCGAAACTCTCCTGAAAACGGCACGATCGCTTTCAAGATGTTGGGGGGACGATAACCTTATGAAAAGCTCGAAGCAAAATCCTGCAAGCTGTAGCTGCTGCGAAGGCGTTGATGTCCTAACCCCAGTGACCATCTTCAATCGTCCGGGGCTTGACAGCATCGCCTACCGCGTCGGAACGCATGGCAGTTTTCTGGAAACGATGAAAGCGCGCCTGTCCAGCAGCACCTTTCCCATGCTCGCCGCATTAACCACGCGCGAGAGTCGCGATGCATCCATCGCGCTGCTTGATGGCTGGGCCACGGTCGCTGATGTGTTGACGTTCTACCAGGAACGGATCGCTAACGAGGGTTATCTCGGCACCGCAATTGAGCGGCGCTCGGTTCTCGAGCTAGCGCGTCTGGTGGGCTATCGCTTGCGCCCCGGACTGGCGGCAAGTGTTTACCTGGCTTACACGCTTGAGCCTACCCAGGAGTCAACGGTCATTGAAGCCGGCAACAAAGCACAAAGCATCCCCGGGCCTAACGAAACCCCTCAAGTTTTTGAGACAGCTGAAAAGCTGATCGCGCAGTCCGGCTTGAACCTCATGAAGCCGCGCCTAACGCAGCCGCAATTTCTCAACTCGCCTTCGCTCGAGGAGCTCAAGCTTGTAGTCAAGGGGGCCTCGCTCAATCTGCGAGTTAATGATGCGCTCCTGGTTGAGTTCACGATGCTCAACCCGGTTCAAGTGCAAACGGCTTTTTATCTCGTGACTGAAGTAACCCTCGTTCCCGAGTTGGATCGCACGAGCTTGAAATTGAAGCTGCAGGGAGACGGCCCGAAGTTTCTCAGCACCGCAGTCAACCTCGCAGCTCCGATATTCCTGGCCGTAAATGAACTGTCGCGGTATCTCGACGTCCAGGCTTTTGGTTTGTCGCCCACGTCAAAGATCGTAGAGAAAAGTAGTAAACGCTTAGAGCAACTACAAGGCACCATTGCAGGTACGTTGAGCGATGCTACGAAGATGGCCGCACTCGACGCCGAGCTAACAAAGCTGCTCCCATATTTAACGAGTCAATACGCTTTCGCATTTGGTCACGGTTGGGACGAGATCGCTTCCTGGCTTGCTGAAATCATCACCGATCTTACGGCGTTAAAGAGGCAGATGGTGCTCCCCAGCACGTCAACCGGTGGCGGCATGATGGTAAAGACACCTGAGGTTGAGGGTCTGCCATCCTTCGCTGAGATGTTTGTGCCCTTTAAGCTGCCGCAATCACTGCAACCCAACGGCGAAGCGCGGCTGAACCGCTCCCTGTCGCAAATCTATGGAGATCGATCTGAATTTGTTGCGCAGATGTATGGCGTTATCAACCCGCAAGCCAAACCGTTCGTGAAGGCCGTTTTGGCCAACGCGAGCGAGGTTGAGATACCCACGCCGTCCAGCAGAGCCGAAGGCGTAATCGAACTGACTCGCAGCCAGGCATTGCGACTCCGAACCTCGATCGCCGGTCACAATATGCCGCGGGTTGTTCAAACCGTCGGCACGACTACCACCACACTCTCACCACCTAATCTCGCGGCCTATCTTCAGGCTCTCAAAACAGCGGGCTCCACTTCGGCCGATCAGAACCAGCCCTTGAGCGATATTGCGCTGGACGGCGAGTACTCCCAGATCCAGATTGGCAGTCAGGTCATGATTAAGCATCCGACGGTTAATGCAAACGGCGTCACGACCGGCTTCATACAGAGTATTTACAATGTAACGGATGTGAACGTGCGCCAGCTTGTTTTGTCAGGAGTTGCTCTGAGCTGCACCGTCCTGACGCTCAATACTCCCTGGCTACTTGCTGGCGAAACCACCGGCGCCAGCTTGTTAGAGAGCAGTGCGGTTATTCGCAACACTACAGTATTTGCTCAAAGTGAAGACCTAACCCTAGCCGAAACTGAGATCACAGATGACCTGAGCTTCGACCTGCACGATCCCAATCCCATCATCGAGCTTGACGGTCTTTATTCAAATCTGGAGCCCGGTCGCTGGACGATCATCTCTGGTGAGCGCGTTGTAATCGACCCGCGCACCCAGAGAAGAATCAACACTGGGGTCGAAATCAGCGAGCTGGTTATGGTTTCTTCAGTGGCTCACGAAGCCAAAGCTCTCGTCAACGGCGGGCCGGTCGAGCTCAAGGGCGAGAAACTGCACACGTTCCTCCATCCGGCGCAGCCTCCCGCTTATCGTTATAAGCGCAACACGGTGAAGATCTATGGCAACGTGGTGCGCGCCACTCACGGCGAGACACGCACCGAAGTGCTGGGCAGCGGCGATGGCAGCAAAGAGTTACAGTCGTTTCAGTTGCGTCAGCCACCGCTTACCTACTTAGCTGCCCCAAATCCTTCCGGCACTGAGAGCACTCTCGAAGTTCGCGTCAACAATGTTCGCTGGCACGAAGCCCCTAATCTTTTTGTGCTCTCGCCAAACGATCGTAACTACATTACGAAGGCAGACGACGATGGCAAGACAACTGTGATCTACGGAGATGGAGAACACGGGGCACGCTTGCCAACCGGAATTGAAAACATTCAGGCGGTCTACCGTCAGGGAATCGGCAAAGGCGGTAATGTAAACGCGGATCAAATCAAACTGCCGCTAACCAAACCGCTAGGCGTCAAGAGCGTAAACAACCCACTTCCTGCCGGCGGCGGCGTGGATAAGGAAACTCGTGATCAAGCTCGCACCAATGCGCCGATTGCGGTCCTGGCTTTGGATCGATTGGTGTCGGTGCAGGATTACGCCGACTTTGCACGCACCTTTGCGGGGATCGCCAAAGCCAATGCGCAACGGCTTTCGGACGGCGTGCGTGAAGTAGTGCACCTGACCATCGCCGGAGCAGGAAACATTCCCATCGATATTACTTCCGATCTTTATCGCAATCTGGTGGCCGCGCTTGGGCGCTTTGGCGATCCGCTTCAGCCGCTGCAAGTCGAATCGTTTGAGCGCGTGCTGTTGATCGTCAGCGCCAAAGTTAGTTTGCATCCGGATTACTTGTGGGAAGTCGTGAAGGAGAAGATACGCGCCACCCTCTGGGACAAACTCGGCTTTGATAGTCGCGAGCTGGGCCAGGGCGTGACTCAGAGCGAAGTGCTTAGCCTGATCCAGGCGGTTCCCGGTGTGACCTATGTCGACCTGGAGATACTGGATTCGGTGAGTGAGGCGAAGCTCAAAGAGTCTAATTTTGGTGCGCAGCTGGAGAAGAAAGCGCGAGTCAATGCCAGCCTGGCCAAATTTAACGCGAGTACGAAGGATATCTTGCCTGCGCAACTGGTTTTCCTAAGTCGTGAAGCTGCCGACACGTTGATTCTCGAGGAGGTTGCCGAATGAACGCTACGACTGACGAAACCGCTCTCACCCTGGATCGTCTCTATCGCTTGCTGCCGGTGGTTTACCGCCAGCGCGACGAGGATCTGGGCGGGCCTTTGCGCGATCTGTTACGAGTAATCACCGAACAACTCAACGTGGTTGAAGAAGACATTTTTCAGCTCTATGAGAACTGGTTTATCGAAACTTGCCAGGATTGGACCGTGCCCTACATCAGCGAGCTCATCGACTATACACCCGTTCATGAAGCAGGCGAGGCCGGTCAGGTTGGTTCAGCTCAGGGTCAGTTGCGCAATCGAATCCTAATCCCGCGCCGCGAAGTTGCCAGGACAATTCAATCGCGTCGCCGCCGGGGCACCCTCGCACTGCTTGAAGAGCTGGCGCTGGATACCGCCGGCTGGCCCTCGCGGGCAGTGGAATTCTTCCGGCGCCTAAGCGTTACCCAAACGAGCAACTCGCCAAATTACCTGCGCGGCCGATCACCGAATCTCCGCAATGTGACTGAGCTTGATCTGCTGGGGGGACCATTCGACAAGCTGGCGCATTTGGTTGATGTGCGGCGAACGATTTCAGCGCGCAACGCTGGTCGCTACAACCTTACGAGTGTTGGTCTGTTTGTCTGGAGGCTGAACGAGTACCCAGTCACCATGAGCCAATCCGCCTGTCTTGAAGAAGACGGGTTGCCTTTCGCATATACCTTCAGCTTCCTGGGCAACGACGCACCCCTCTTCGCGCGCACGAAACCAGAAGTTGATCCGACGCACATTGCAGATGAGTCGAACCTGCCCGTGCCAATCCGCCGGCTCGCCTTCGATCGAAATGTGGGTCGCTATTACGGCGCCGGCAAGAGCCTGCAAATCTGGAACGGCGTAACCGACGACAGCGGCAACCTTTCAATCAAGCCGATTCCGATCAAGCAAATCATGCCTGCCAATCTAAGCGATTGGAATAGCTACCGAACTCCGGAAGGTTACGTAGCAGTTGACCCAGAGTTAGGTCGCATCGCCTTCCATCCCGACGAATCACCCACTGGCGTGTGGGCCTCATATTATTACGGATCCAGCATGAACATCGGCGGCGGTGAATACCATCGTCCCTTACGTCAGCCGGCGCAGACAGGTCTTTTCACTGAGTTTGATTTCAAAAACCTGGTGAGCTTCATAAAGCAATTCAAAACACCGGCAAGCCCGTTGAATCGTTACCTCAGTGTGCTGTTTCCAGATGAGTTGAAGCAATTGTTAGCTGCCTACGACGGTTCTGATCCGATTCCGGATGAGGTGCGAAAGCCGCTGCTTGCAGCCTTGATCGAAGAATTGAATCGAGAGCTGTTCAACGACAAGCTCTACGCCGAAGAACGCTTCGCTGGTATCAGGCTGAATTCGGAACTTACCAATCTGATCGCCCGCTTGCTGGAAGGAAAACTACGGCGGGCCGAGTTGGGCCGTCTTAATCGATTGCTCTTTGAACTCGCCTTCCCGAACGAAGTTGCTGAGTACTTAAGGTTCTATCGCGTCGGTGAAAACCAGGCTCTTCCCAATATCGAAAAGGCTTTGGAGCAATGGAGCAAAGACGCTCCGCGAAACGCGATCATCGAAATCACCGACAACGGCGTTTACTCCGAGCCCCTGGATATCCGGCTTAACCGCGGTCAGAGTCTGCAAATCCGCGCCGCTGATCGCAAACGTCCCATCATCTATCTTCACGAGCAGTTCAAGAACCGTCCAGAATGGCTGGCGGTCAAGAGCAAGACCGGTGGCTGTTTCATTCTTGATGGCATTCTGGTAACCGGACGCAGTATGCGAGTCGAAGGAGCAGTGGAGCGGGTGCAAATTCGCCACTGCACTTTCGTGCCGGGTTGGGGGATTGGACCCGGCTGCGATCCCAAGAGGCCGGCCAAACCAAGTCTGGAGTTTTACAAGACCGACTGCCGAGTGAAAATTGAGCACAGCATCGTCGGCTCGATTCAGGTGTTGAAAGATGAAGTGCTCAGCGACCCGCTTGAAATCAAAGTCACTGACAGCGTCATTGATGCGACCAGCGACGAGCGTGAAGCGCTGGGTGCTCCAAACTGGCCGCGCGCTCATGCGGCCCTGCGCGTCGAGCGCAGCACCATCATTGGTCAGATAGAGACCCACTCCATCGTGTTGGCCTCCGATTGCATATTCACCGGAACGATCAAGGCCACGCGCAGGCAAATTGGCTGCATCCGGTTTTGCTACGTTCCACCTGATTCCTCCACGCCACGCCGTTACCACTGCCAGCCTGACCTTGTTGAAGCCGCCGCCAAACGTAAGTTTGCTAACCCGGCTCAAGCACAACAGCGAATCCAGGAAGTGCGCAGCGAAAGAATCCGTGTCGAGCCGCAATTCAATAGCAAACGCTATGGTCGTCCCGAGTATTGCCAGTTGGCCGCAACCTGCGCACCTGAGATCACAGGCGGCGCCAGCGATGAATCCGAGATGGGCGTGTTTCACGATCTATTTCAGCCCCAGCGAACCGCGAATCTGCGCGTGCGGCTGGGCGAATTCATGCCCTCCGGAGCAGAGGCGGGCATCATCCTCGCCAGTTAGGAGAAAAGAAAATGAACGTCGATGTTTCGCGCAACACCTTCAACCCTCTGAAGCATTTCACCAGCGTCGTGTTGCAACAGGGCCGCGTGCAAATGGATGCCGACGGAAACGAACAGGCGGCAATTCTGTTGCACTACCTGCGCAACCTGGCTGCGGATCTCATCGGGCAGCATGGCGGGCCCGATGATGTCTTCGAGAAGCCGGCCCAAAGAACGGGGATGCTCAAAAGGGCCTGCGGCTTCGGCATTATCACGGCGCAAAAAAGCGGTAATGCCACCAACTTCTTCCCGCCGGAAATACTTGCGGCCGAGAAGGAGTTGTTGACGACGACGCCCAACAATCAAGTGCCCCTTTTGATTACGCGCGGCCACTATTACGTCGATGGTTTGCTGTGCGAGACCGGAAATTCCTGGCGCTATTCGCAGCAACCATACCTGGAGCGGCCGAACGATGATGAGCTCAGAAAACTTGATGGCGTCTTTCTGCTTTACATCGATGTCTGGGAGCGTCTCGTCACCGCCCTGGAAGATGCTTCAATCCGCGAAGTGGCGCTGGGTGGAGCAGACACGTCCGCTCGTACAAAGCTAACCTGGCAAGTCAGAGTTTGGCCCACTACGATCCCGGCAGCCGCAGCCGCCAGTTGCACTGCGTTCGACAAAACCTGGTCGCAAGAAATTCTGGGCGAACTACTACCTGACAATCGGGGGCGCTTGATAGCGGACGCCAAGCCTGATGACCAGGGCGCTGACGAGAATCCCTGCATCACCTCACCGGAAGCGCGCTATCGCGGCATGGAAAATCAGCTCTATCGTGTCGAAGTTCATCACGGCGGGCCGGCGCTGGACAAGACAGGCTCTAATCAAGAAGACGCCGCGACTTTCAAGTGGTCGCGCGACAACGCAACCGTAGTGGCGAGCTTGAAGGAGCGCACCGGTGACCGCCTGATCGTCAATGGGCTGCGCGACATTTCGCGTTGGTTTAGAGCAGGTGATTGGGTGGAAATCACTCATGACGCGCTGGAATTAAGAGGCCTGCCCGGAACTCTGGTTAGATTAGCGAGAGTGGAAGGCGAGACGCTGACGATAGATCCTTACACTACAGCGGGAACGATTTATGAGCCCGATACCAAGTTCGACAATCTGCCGATTCGCAATTTGAAAGTGCGTCGTTGGGATCATAAGCAGCCGGACGATGAGTTGCTGAAAGAAGGCGCCATTCCCATTCAAGAGGACGAATGGATCGAGCTGGAAGACGGAGTGGTGATTAAGTTTGAACCGGGTCCGCCCGCAACAGAGTATCGCACCGGTGATTACTGGCTGATAGCGGCGCGCGTTGCGACCGGTGACGTTGAGTGGCCCTACGAGTTGGTCCCTGATCCTGACGATGCCAGCAAAAAGATCAAACAGCCAAAGCCGATACCGCCACACGGTGTGGAGCATCATTACGCGCCCCTGGCAATCGTGACGCTCGACAACGGCCAGCCCACCGCTGTTGTGGATCTGCGTCACAAGTTTCCGCCCCTTGGCGTCTGCACCTAGAGGGGGTGGGTCGACGCGGAAGCACTCAAGCCTTGCGAACTCCACAGCGTGAGCATCATCGCGAGAGGTGCAGTGCCGATCTTGTCGCGGGCCCGGTGAGGTCAGTACCTCCACGCGGTAGCGGGAGGGTCGACGCGGAAGCACTCAAGCCTTGCGAACTCCACAGCGTGAGCATCATCTCGAGAGGTGCAGTGCCGATCTTGTAGCGGTCCCGGTGAGGTCAGTACCTCCACGCGGTAGCGGGAGGGCCGACGCGTAAGCACTCAATGCAATAATCTCAGCCTGTTGCGCTCTCCATCCGTTCACTCCCTGGGCCGATGGAGGCAGCAAGCGGAGGCTATGGTATGAGGAGAGTGTTGCCGCGGCGATCGACTACGTTCTCTATGGTCAGGGTGATGAGCTGCCCGACTTTGAAGAATGACGTTGATGGAAGCTTGAGTGCTGATGCGTCGACCCTCCCGCTACCGCGTGGAGGTACTGACCTCACCGGGTCCGCAAGCTGCCCGACTTTGACGAATGACGTGATGGAAGCTTGAGTGCTGCCC
>JBAPXA010000376.1:0-1654 GCA_049283975.1 Pyrinomonadaceae bacterium
GCCACCGATGAGACCAACGTCGCCAAGCGTATCTGGCTAGTCACTGAGGCGAGCGCGGAGAGGGCGGTCCATCCTTCCAGGAACGGCTCGTCCGCTACGCCGACCCCTGGAATCTGAATGACATGATCCATCACCGAGAACCACGCAAAGCCGTGGCCTTCGGCCCACTGCGCTCTGCGCTGTGTCGCTGCAAAGAGTTCATAGGGATCGGGACCGAACAGCCATGAGGAATTGTGAATGCCGAATTTCATCGTACCTCCTAGAGAGTGTCGTTTGGATCACGTCGAGAGACGTATAGCTTCATGGTCAAAGACACGCAGTGCAGGACACCTCTCATTACTGCTTGTGTGTCGACTTTCTTCTTCATGGCTCCGAGAATTGCGGCGCCTGGCCAAGAAAGTTCCAGACGAACGGAACAGCACCCGCGATATGCACCGTCTCGTCGACATGGAACTGTACCAGACGCTACGCACCGTGGCAGGCCGGATCGTCACGCGGCCACTCCCACAGCATCTCGCCCCTGCCCGGGGCATTGTCAACTTAGTTGAAGTCTGCGCGTAAATCGGTCGGGGGTAGCAGAGAGGCAAAACTCTCTGCACGGTCTGGGGGGTATGGCTACCAACCGCCCCCCCGTTGCCCCCGACGCACTGCTCAAGATAGTGGAAAGAGTCAAAGAATACTACGTGGAACCCCCTCCTCAACGCCAACGGGGCCGTCCCCGCACCTTCTCCGGCCGGGCCTTTCTGCTGTTGGCAGTGGTGGGAGTGGTGCTGCGGACGTTCAAACCCCAGGAGCTGGCTACGCTCTTGACCAAAGACACGAGCCTGCGACAGGCGCTGGGCTTTGACCGCGTCCCGCATCGGCGGACCCTTGAGCGGCGACTGGACGCCACGCTGCCGGAGGCCGAAGCCCAAGTCCAAGCCCTGGGCCAGCAAATTCTGGTGGAAGTAGAGCCGGGCCCGGAGGAGCCCCAGGCCTCGGCCATTGATGGGCGCATGTACCAAGCCCAAGGGCCGCGCTGGCATAAGGGGGACCGGGCGCAGGGCCGGGTGCCTGCGGGCTTGCGCAATGTAGACACGGAGTCGGCGTGGTCCAAGAGTGGGTATCGGGGCTGGGTGCAAGGCTATCGCTTGATCCTGCAAGGGCTGGTCTTTCCGGCTCCCGTGCCCCTCTTCGCCCGCTGGTGTCCCAACACGGTGGGAGAAAGTACCGTGCTGGCAGAGGCCTTGGCCGCTGACCACCTCCCGGTTACCGAGTTGTTACTAGGCGACTCGACATTTGGCGGGGCCGACCTCGTGGCCACCTATGCGCACCACGGCGGCTGGCTGCTCACTCCCCAGCAGTTGCCTGCCACCCCGAACTCGTGGAAACGAGACCTCTACGCCTATCGGCGCGAAACCATCGAGTTGCTCTTCCAGCGCCTCATCCAAGCCTGTGACCTCAAAATCTGCCCGACCAAAGGCTTGGCACGGACGGGCACCTTTGTCCTCGCCAGTGTGTGGCTCTATCAAGTCCTCTTTCTCGATAACTATCGGTCCCACAGACCGCTCGCGCACATTAAGGAGTTTATCGATGAAGCCCGGTGGCGCATCGCAGCCTGAATTACGCGCAGGCTTCATTTTATCTGAAGCCTGCGCGTAAATGGGTCGGGGGT
>JBAPXA010000377.1:0-8717 GCA_049283975.1 Pyrinomonadaceae bacterium
TCACCATGAAGAGTGTTCCCGGACACATTTCCAGCCGTTCATGTTTTTTGTCAAAAGGATCTTTCCAATTCTTGAAACGGTTTGCCGGGTCATACATATGTCCGTGGCCAATGACCAGGCGTGTACCGTAACGATAGTAAACCGTTTCTCCTAACTCAAATTTGATGTCCGGATGAATCACTTCCCTGAGCCGATTCTGAACAGCGAGCCAGTAGAGATCTACATCATGATTGCCCGCGGCGATGGTGACCTGATTGCCCTTCTTCTGAAAACTTCCGAGCGCTGCAAAAATATCATTGTGACCGCGGATGATTGCGTTCAGTTTGTTCGTCGACTCGTCCTGCGTGCACCAGAAATCGGGCGACGTCGGCGTAAATGCGCTCGGCAACACCTGGGCAAACTCCAGAAAGTCGCCGTTAATGAAAAGCTCGACTTTGCCCTGGCTAGCTTCCGGGATGGCTTCGAGAAAGCGTATCAGCTGTTGCCCCTGATAAACGTGATCGTCGCCGGGATCGTGAATCCCACCGCCAACGTGGAGGTCGCTGATAACGATCGTGACTGGCTTATCGCTCATCGGTTGCTACTCCGGAGACACCTGTTGTCGTTGCGCCAGCAGGTTGCGGCTGGACTGTTTGCGCACCAGGCGCAGTGATGTAGAAGGGACACTGCAGAGAATAGAACATGCCGAGGGGATTGTTTAGATCCAGCAGCTCCCGCCGGAGTTTGTAGATAGCCTTCCCAATTGGAATCCCGGCCAGGTACGCTTCGATAAGTTTTCTACCAAAAGCGGCCGCGAATGTTGCCGGAATTTCAATTGTGGTTCCGATAATTCCCATAGCCCGTTTATTCCTGAATTTCTTATGAAATGAAGAGAACGAAACAGGAGAGGTGGCGGCGCTGCTGCAAGAGTTCAGCACCACAATTGGCCCACGCGGATATTTAGTGTCGTCCAAAAACGCCGGGGTAATGACATTGCCAGTATCCAGCTCAAGTTGATCCCCAGTGGCGTCGTACAAAGAAGTGCTGCGACCATGACAGTACAGATAAATGATCGTTGCATTATTGTCCGCTGCAAGTAAGCGCTCCTTGATAAGTTCCGGCTCCTCCAACAATTGTCCGCAGCTTGAGAGGCTTGATTGAAAAAACTGGTGATGAAAGGCTATCGGTTTGAAATCACGCTTTTCAAACGCTTCTTCAATAGTCTTATTGAGATTCAAAGAAACAAACACGGGCCCACCTTGATGTTCGACTAGCGGCGGCTCCCAGCCGCCTTCATCCATCGAGGGCAGCAGAACGTGATTCGTCATGAATTTGTAGCCCCAAAGTGACTGAGGCCTAACAGGATTGTTCGCTTTCTTAGCGGCGGGCCATGCTTCGTTGTATTCGAAGGGATAAAGAATTTCCCATGGTAGGAACGCGGTGTCCGTATGGATGGTTAACCTGTCGTCTTCCTTGAGCGTCGATTCGATTTTTTGCAGGATCGTGCGAAAGCCAAGGTCGGATAACTCGGAATACAGGGTCGCTCCTTCCGACACTACTCGCTCCACCGCATTGGTGAATTCATCCGCAGCGATTTTGTTGGGGGGCTTGCCGAGGGGATCAGATAGGCCCGCCCAAATCGCCGTCTGTGCAGCATTCAGCACTTTCTTGAGTTGATCGATCTTGCCGCTCATGCCGGCGAGATCTATGTCGATGGATGTAAACGGCGACTGCCAATCAATGCCGGGCCCATGGATCTGACACGAAACCATTTTGCTTTTGAGAAGCAGGTTGAGGTTAGCAGTTGTAACTGTGCCGTCACTCATAACAGACTCTTTTCCACCGGCCTTTGTAATAGCTTTTCGCCAAGCGCTGCGGCTCCAATGTGCTTATCCAGATCGATTTCGATTGGCTGCCTCGCTCGTGAAGTAGCTTCTGCGTCACTCAAAGACTTGACCAGCCGGATAGGAATGGAAAACGAATATTGAGCATGACCGAGGAAATAGAACGTAACGTACAAACCTGTCTCCGCTTCAGCCGAGGTACGCCCCTGGAGTTTGTTTTCAGCGTCCAGAATTTCCTCACTATGAGCTGTCAGGAGAAAACGGATTTGTTCGAGCAGCCTTCCCTGCTCAAAGCGTGCGACTTTGTACCAACGCTCATCGGCTTTGCGAAAACTAAGACCCTGGGGAATAACTGAAATACCAAACTCAGTACCACTTGCGCGTGCTTCGTCCAGTGAACCTCCCTTGACAGTTCCCAGGGCCTTAGCAGTAAGTGCTCCGTAATCGAAAACCAGATCAACGTCAGCAGCATATTCAACCACGTCGCTTTTGACCCGATCTCCTTCAAGCGCAAAGTAGAAAACCGACGGCGGGGTGAATGCCGCTTCGTGCACTTCCATATCGGGATCCACGGGCTGAGTCTCTTCGAGCTCTGGGCCTTCGGGTTCGCCCGGGGCGTCTCCACCACCGCCGCCGGCCGGAGGATCGCTCGCGACTTCTGCGCTGGCAGCGGTCTGCGGTTCGCTTCCGGAGTCTGCTTCGCTCGATTCGTCACCGGAGTATGGGCCGCTCGGTGGCTCACTTGATTGGCCACGGTCTATGTCCTCGAATTCTGTCCCCACCACACCGTCTTCAATTCGAAATTTAGTTTCCCCTTTGTCGATCATTCTAAAAACGTACTCATCGGGCTTAATCGCACTCTGCCAACGCTTGCGTTCGTAACGATATCCACTGCGAGACCGCGAAGTTTGGCGTAATCGATTCGCTTGATGGCTGGCCGCCGAGACTCCCGGAGGCTCCGACTTAGTTTCCGAGAAGTCTGACACCAACGCTTCCGTAGTAAGCATCATCCCCGCGATCGATGCTGCATTCTGAAGCGCAGTGCGGGTGACCTTTGCGGGATCAATGATTCCGGCGCTGACGAGGTTTTCAAACTTTTCAGTCGCTGCGTTGAAACCAAAATTCGGATCGCTTCTGGCTAAAACGCGTCGGATCACCACCGCGCCCTCATGGCCGGCATTCTGTGCAATCTGCCACATTGGTTCTTCAAGGGCGCGCCCTATGATCTCTACGCCGATAACTTCATCTTCGTCTTCAAGCTCCAATTCATTTAGCCCACGCTGCGCTCGGAGTAGCGCCACGCCACCGCCCGGCACTATCCCCTCCTCAATAGCCGCTCGTGTGGCATGCATCGCGTCCTCAACGCGCGCTTTCTTTTCTTTCAATTCCGTTTCAGTTGCTGCGCCGACCTTAATCACTGCAACTCCGCCTACGAGTTTTGCCAGGCGCTCTTGAAGTTTTTCGCGATCGTAATCGGAAGTAGTGTCTTCTATCTGTACCCGTAAGCCCCGGACGCGATCATTGATGCTCGTTCTCGTGCCGGCTCCTTCGATGATAGTGGTGTTGTCTTTATCGATAGTGATCTTCTTGGCACGGCCCAGGTCGTCGAGCGTCACGTTTTCAAGTCTCTTTCCGATGTCTTCCCGGATGACGGTTCCGCCCGTAAGAGTCGCAATGTCTTCGAGCATCGCTGCGCGGCGATCACCAAAGGCCGGCGCCTTTACCGCGGCAACCTTGAGAGTTCCACGCAGCTTGTTAACAACAAGCATTGCGAGCGCTTCACCGTCGACATCTTCGGAAATGATTAGCAACGGCTTTCCTGCCTGGGAAACTGCTTCCAGCAAAGGCAACAACTCAGCGGCAGCGCTGATCTTTTTTTCGTAGATTAGAATTAGGGGATTCTCGAGATCTGCCTCCATCCGTTCAGGGTCGGTGATGAAGTAGGGCGACAGGTAACCTCGATCAAACTGCATACCTTCTACGACCTGCAAAGCAGTTTCCATCGTCTTCGACTCTTCAATCGAGATGACGCCGTCCTTGCCCACTTTTCTGATTGCCTCAGCGATGAGTTCGCCGATTCGTAGGTCACCATTCGCTGAGATAGTACCGATGTGGATGATCGCATCGCCTTTGATTGGCTTCGAGAGGCGATCGATTTCTTCAACCGAACGGGCGACGGCTCGATCGATGCCACGCTTGATCGCCATCGGGTTGGCGCCTGCTGAAACCGCCTTCATGCCTTCGCGAAAGATCAGTTGCGTCAACACAGTTGCGGTCGTAGTTCCATCCCCCGCAACATCCGAGGTTTTGCTGGCTACTTCCCGGACCATCTGCGCGCCCATGTTTTCCAGCGGGTCTTTCAGCTCAATCTCTTTGGCTACCGTTACTCCATCTTTGGTGATGGTAGGCGAGCCAAATTTTTTAGCGAGCACAACGTTGCGGCCCTTGGGCCCAAGCGTGACTTTTACGGCATCTGCAAGTTGATCGATGCCGCGCAGCAGCGCCGAACGCGAATCTTCTCCCTTCGTGATTTGTTTAGCCATTGATTAACTTCGTAACTCGGGAACGTCGACCATTGGATAGGACAACGTCCTTCTAAATCACTCTTTGAGCAGCTTCGGATGATTATTCAAATTATGATCAAAGTAAGGATACAAAACAGTTGAGCATAACTCAGGTGAAGCTGTGTCCGCGTAAGGCGGCGAGAGTGAGCCGGACGCGGCACAATCTATCACCGGAGATCAGTGAGCTTCAAGGTTTTTTGCTAGACACTTTGAGGCTTGATTGTGAAGCCCGCACTTTGCGACTGGCCTCTCAATGCTCCGACTATTCCCCAGACAACTTCTCCAGCTCCTTCGATGCTTTTTCCACTGTGACCTCGGCATCTTCCAGTGCGCTCGCGGCCTCTTCTACTTCAGCTGCAACGTTGCGCGCGCGCCGGGCCGCAGCTTCCGAAGCGGCCTTTGCTTTTTCGAAGCTCTCCTCCGCGTCGCGCCGGCGCTGCTCGGCCTTCTTCGCCTCGGCGTCAGCCTTTTTCTGCGCTGCCTCTAAACTCTGTGAAGCAGCTCGGGCCTGGGTCAGCAACCGCTTTGCATCCTGCAGAGAAACTTTTGCGGCAGCTATCCTGGCTTTATGACTCTCTTCAACCTGACGTTTGTTATCCCGACTGTGCGCAATTCCAATCGCCTGCCTCCCACCGCCTGCCACCTGCCTACCGCCGTCTGTCTCCTGTCTTTTCATGCCGGCGCTTGGGATCGACGAGCCGAATAACTCGAAGCCCGGGGGATCCACATCCGCGTGCAGACGCCCGGGCCCCGCGGAATGTCGCCCATCTGCACGCTGCGCGTATGCTGACAGTGCCTCGAGAGTGGTTGTAATGCGGCGAATGGTGTCGGGCGCAGGGTTATGACCTGCATCTTGCAGTATGGAAGTTGCGAGGTCTGAGAGAGTCGTAAGCAGCTCGCGGCGCGCCTCCATAGCGCTGTGCATATCTGCGACCTTTCCGGATGTCTGGGCTTTGTGAAAGCGCTCACCTGATTTGATAAGCTGATCGAATGCATCGCGCTGATTCCAGTAGAGCTGGTTTACGGCCCACGCCGAGATCGAGGGCTTGAGCAGAGCCTTTATCAAACTTGAGTCAGCCCCGCGCTTCTTGAGCCGCGCCGCGAGTGCGTTGCGCGCGCCCGTGAACTCTGCCAACGGCAGCCTGAACAAAGCATCAATCTCATTTTCGAGATTATCTTTCGACATCATTGTCGCGCCTGACCTTCGTCAGCCGCCGTTGGCAAGCTATTTCCTGTCCTGTTGAATTGCTGCAAAGAGGTAAAGGCTTGACGCAGGCCAGGTCTTACTTCTTTCGAGTCTTTGCTGCCTTCCTGGCCGAACGCGAGCGCGCGGCCGCCGAACGCTTTGCTGCCGCCTTGTGAGCGTGGCGCGATAAGGCAGTTTTGGAAGCAGCGGCCCGACCCTCGCGTTTGAGCTTACTCAAGGCTGCGCGCGAACGTTTCGCTGAAGGTTTTTTCTTAGTTCCCTTTCTTCCCTTCTTTAGATCTCGCTTAGCTTGCTCTCGGGTTTCTTTGGAAGCTTCGCCTTTTTCTGGTGGCGGAAGCTTCACTCCGGCTCGGCGTGCTTTCGATAGCCCAATTGCTATCGCCTGTTTCGCTGAGCGCGCCCCGTGTTTACCCTCTCGGATGTGTTCGATCTCTTCATGCACAAATTCCCCAGCCTGTGTGCTGGGTGACTTGCCCTCAGCCTTGTCTTCTGCTGCGCGTTTTAATGTTTCCTTTTCTGGCATGATGTTCCTTTAAAGAAGGTTCCGTGTTTCCCGTTCCGCGTTTCGAGTTCGCCGCCGAACCTCTCACTCGAACTATTCGCCTCGCGCAACAAGTCGAGAATCGAGGGAACGCTTTATCCGGAAGCGATACACTGGAGACTTCCTACGTCTTCACCGCAGGTACTTGTTGAACCACTCGAGAGTGCGAGTCCACGCAAGTTTGGCTGCTGCTTCGTCATAACGCGGCGTCGTGTCGTTGTGAAAGCCGTGCTGTTTGCCCTCGTACATGTGTGATGTGTAGACCTTGTTGTTGGCCTTGAGCGCTGCTTCGTAGTTCGAGATGCCCGCATTGACACCCTGATCGTTGCCTGCGTAATTAAACAACAGCGGCGCGGAAATCTTTGGCACATCATCTACGCCTGCCTGGCGACCGTAAAAGACGACTCCGGCATTTAGATCTGGGCCCAGCCGCACGGCCAATTGATTCACCATGCCGCCGCCAAAACAGAATCCAACCGCACCCAGTTTGCGGTTGGAATCGGAATGGGCTTTAAGCCACTTCGCCGCCGCGACGAAATCTTCCGTCATCTTCTTGCCATCCACCTGGCGAAAGGCGACGGCGCCTTTCTCGTCGCTGCCTGGATAGCCACCTACTGAAGTCAATCCATCAGGCGCGAAGGCGATGAAATTGGCGAGCGCGAGACGACGCGCTACGTCTTCGATGTAGGGATTGAGTCCCCGATTTTCGTGAATGACAAGCACGACCGGGAGCTTCTTCCCTTTTGCCGGACGAGCCAGGTATCCCTTGATCGACCCATTCCCTGCCGGTGACTGCACGACTTCGTAACCCACCTTGATGCGTTTGTCATCGGCCGGCACCTGCTGCGCCCAGGCGTAGTTGGGTGTCAGGCTCTCAAAGATTGCCGCGACCGTCAGGCCGCCGACTGCAAACTTGACGGCGCGGTCGAGGAAGGTGCGGCGGTCGATATCGCCGTGCTGGTACTCATGAAACAGGTCTAACAACTCCTGCGGATAATCGGATGCTACTTTGCGTTCCATTGTTTCTCCTTGCATGGGTATTCAGTTTACGGTTACGCCGAAGGCGTTCGCTAACTCTAGGGTTGTTTAGCGCGTTTACGCCATCCCGCAGGGCTAATAGGCAGCCCGCACACCAAGTTCATCAGACTGAACCTTAAGAATACTTTTGCGCCGAAGCCTACTACAACACACAGAGAAGAATGCCTGCAACGTTGCTTCTGAACAACAAAGATATTGAGACTTTAAAAGGGTGGATTCAACTCGGAAGTGCAACAGAGAATAGCAAAGAATACGGAACCGGGCGTTAGCGGCCGTATTCAACTGAGCGACCGATCAGATTTCGAAAGTCGGCGATTATCCGGGTTCACCAAGGTCCGTACCTCGAGTCTGGCGTCACTTGAAGGCGGTCGCTTTCGCTCCCGTACTGTACGAGGTCCTTAGTCTCGCAGGTTCGGTGACCCCGTCGCAGACTTAGTTCAAAGTTGAAAATCAAAGGCGCCGCGCTGCCGGGATCAGAGATTCGTGAATATGAATCGCAGCCATCGCTCCTTCGGCCGCCGCGACCACAGCAAGCTGTGAATAAGGAGTAATATCGCCCGCCGCGTAGACACCTTCCACACTGGTCTGCTGCGTCTTATCAACCCACACGAAATCATCCTCAGTCCTGCAACCGAGCTGCTCATGAAGCCTGCTGGCCGGCTCAGTTCCTAAATTAAAAAACAACGCATCGCAATCCAAAGGCGGACCGCTCGCGAATTGGACGCGCCGCAGTTGTCCGGTCGCAACGTCGCCCTCGAGTGCGACTACTTTCTCGTTTTGAATTGCGATGTTGAATTCCGCGAGCTTCGCGATGCTTTCCGGATCGACAGCCGGTTGATGACCATCGGTGAGAACGGTGAGCTGATCAGTCCAGGTTAACAACTCAAGTGTGAAACCAACCACGTGTTCGTTATAACCGAGCACGGCCACGCGCTTTCCCGAAACCTCGTAGCCATCGCAATCAGGACAATGGAAGATGCTCGCGCCATAAAACTCGCGGAAACCTGCACAAGCGGGAGTCATGTCGCGCAAGCCTGTTGCTAGCAGGAGCCGGCGAGTTTCGTAGGACCGGCCGTTGGGATTCTCAGTGACAACTCGAAACAATCCCGCTGCCGACCTTTCAACTTTGGTCGCGCAGGCTTCTACGATCATTCCGCCCTGGCTCAGAACTTCCTCGGTCCCGCGGGCCAGCAACTCGCTGGGACTAATTCCATGATGGCCGAGAAAGCCATGAACGCCGTGCGCGTAAATGTTTCTTGGGCTCTTGTGATGTAACGTCAGCACCTTCCGCCGGTAGCGCGCCAGGAACAGCGACGCGGATAGACCAGCAGGTCCAGCGCCAATCACGATGCAATCAAGCACATCCTCCTTCATGTATCAACTATACATGGTTCATTTGAACGTGCGTTTAGGCGGGACACACACTTTAAACGGAATGCTCTTCCAAACAAGGCTTCCCAAAAATACGAGTGGCTTCGTTGTGAGTCGAAAGTCAGAACCGGGAGCGATAGCGACCGGGTCCCCGCCTAAACGCAGTCTTGAGC
>JBAPXA010000378.1:0-3238 GCA_049283975.1 Pyrinomonadaceae bacterium
CTCAGGTCTCAGGTCTCAGGTTTCGGGTTTTGGGCGATTGGGCGATTGGGTAATTGGGCGATTGATCAGTGCTCTACGATGAATGGCTCAAAGATTCAATGACAACGATTCAATGACTCAATGGCTCAATGACCAAATCACGCAATCGCCCAATCGCCCAAAACCCGAAACCTGAAACTTGAGACTTGAGACTTGAGATCTACGTGTTTATGATTCCGCGGCGCTACGTTCAGCTCAGAGGTTAGAAAGGATTCAAATGTCCGAGGCACTCGCCCAAGCTACAGTCGCTTCCACTGCTCAAATTCGCGCTCACTTCCCGGCGCTCGAACGCATCCACAACGGCTTTCCCGTCGCTTACTTCGATGGCCCCGGCGGCACGCAAGTGCCGCGGCAAGTGGTGGAGGCAATGAGCGACTATCTTTTCCACCACAACGCGAACACTCATTGGGCCTACCCAACAAGCGCCGAAACCGACGCCGCAATAGAGGCGGCGCGCGTGGCTTGCAGCGATTTCATCAACGCTTCTCCTTTGGAGATTGCCTTTGGCGCCAACATGACGACTCTAACCTTTCACCTTGCCCGCGCCCTTGGAGCTGGCTACAGCCCTCGCGATGAGCTAGTGGTCACCGAACTGGATCATCACGCTAACATTGCGCCCTGGCAGCGCGTTGCAATTGAGCGCGGGCTGAAAGTTCGCACGGTGAAATTGATTCCGGCAACAGGACAGCTCGACTGGGAAGACTTTGAACAAGCAATTACTTCGCGCACGCGTTTGATTGCCATTGGTGCGGCCTCAAATGCGCTGGGCACAATCAACGACACCGCTCGCGCGATAAGAATGGGACGCGCGGTCGACGCACAGATTTTTGTTGACGCCGTGCACTACGCCCCACACGCCCTCGTCGACGTAAAGGAACTTGATTGCGACTTCCTCGCTATGTCTGCCTACAAGTTTTATGGGCCGCATATTGGAGTTCTGTTTGGCAAACGTGAGCTCCTGGAGAGCATCGATTTTCCCAAGCTCATCCCGGCACCTGATGCCGCCCCGGAGAATGTTGAGACTGGTACTCAGAACCAGGAAGGAATGGTGGGAGCGGGAGCGACAGTAGATTTCCTGGCTGGTTTGGCAGATGGAGCTTCGCGAGCGGATCGCCTCTCTCGAGCTTATGATGAACTGCACCTTCGCAGCGCTTCATTAGTGAGACGGTTGTGGAAGGGACTCGAAAATATCCCGCGCGTCCGGATGTACGGACCAACTCCAGCCCAGCCTCGCACACCCACCGTTGCTTTCACCGTTGCCGGTGTTACATCGACAGAAGTCGCTCGCCGTTTGGCCGCGAAGGGATTGTTTCTATCTCATGGTGATTTCTATGCGGCAACTGTTGTAGAGAGATTAGAGCTTGGTGAAGAAGGGTTGGTTCGCGCCGGTTGCGCTTGTTACACAACCACGGAAGAGATCGAGAGATTGATTGAAGCACTTGCTGAGATCGCGGCTTAAAAATAAGTCTCAAGATTCGGGAGCTTCAGTCCGGAAGGGTGGTTTACCCGCTGTTTTAATACCATTCAGGTGAAGCGGGGGCAAGCCGCCCTTCCGGACTGCGACGTTATGCCCGTCGTGGTTTTTCAAAGGCCAAAGATCAAAGTTCAAAGGCCAAAAACCAATGTCCAGGGATTCACCGACTCACCGTACAGAATTTATGAAATCCGCCAGCAATCCATACGCAGTGCTTTGCAGGTTGGGCCGATGGGAAGTGATCGATAGGCCCGGCATCATGTCCAACTCGAAATGAACCGCCAATGAGGTGCCGCGGACATTTCCCAGCGGATCCGTAATCGTGACCTGCTCAGGTTTTACCGTGGCACTAACGACCTTTTGATCGGCAAACTTCGCCCGCGCCATCAGTTTGTAAGGCTTACCTTCCGCTCGCGCGGCCTGCAACGCCCGCGTGCTCAAATCTCGAATGCCTTCCCGGCGAACATCAGCCGGCGTCAGGTGCACTCCCATAAGTACGTTCGCCAGGGCACAAATCTTCACAGCGGAATCCCAGCCGTCGACGTCGTGCGAAGGATCGGTCTCGGCGATTCCTAACTCCTGAGCCACCTTCACTCCTTCAGCGAAAGAACGCCCGGCCTCCATCGATTCCAACACGACGTTTGACGTTGAATTGAAGACGCCCATGAAGCCGCGCAGTTTTACCGCGGGGAGGGTTTCGCGAAAGAGCGAGAAGACAGGCGCGCTGTCCAACACGGTAGCCTCGAAAAAGAAATGTTTCCCCGCAGCGTGGGCCAGCTTACTCAGATCTTCGTAGCCAAAAACCACCGCGCCTTTGTTGGCAGTTATCGCGTGGGCGCCGGACTTCAGGGCTGCGGCTAGATATTCGATTGCTGGTTGACCAGTTTCGTGATTCAGAGATGTGGTCTCGAACACAACATCCGGCTGGGCTTGCTTCAGCCACTCGCTTAAACCGTCGGCACGAGAAGCATTGTTACGCAGCAGCGATGAATCCATCGTTGTCAGCCCGTCAGCGGTAACGAGCCAACCGAGGCTACGCGAGGCTACCCCAGTGATGCGGCATTCGATGCCATAAATATCCCGCAAATCATTTCCTTTGACTGCTAGCAGCCGCGCTAATGCGCGCCCCACGTTTCCAAAACCGATAAAACCAAGATTGTAGCTCTTCATTTTTTACCGATATTCTTCGGGCTTAGTTATACTGCACACAGAGTTCTTAATTCTTGACACTTTCAGCGTGCGGGCGCAATCGACCACCGAGGCGTGAGGAAGATTGCGATCGCCCGTGTGGCTAGCGGAGTGAAAGCGACCGCCGGTACAGTACGGGAGCGGTAGCGACCGCATTCAACTAACATCAGCATCCCGATTCAAACTTGAACACAACTTTACACAAATACTCGGTGCGTCGCAGACTTGAGCGATTAATTACTTGAATGCGGTCGCTACCGCTCCCGTACTGTACCGACGATCATGCCGGCACCAAGCTCATGAAACAATATCACGATCTGCTGAAATCAATTCTGCTTCATGGTAAGGAGCATGAAGATCGAACCGGCGTCGGCACCATCTCTCATTTCGGTTTCCAAACGCGCTTCGATCTGCGTGAGGGTTTCCCCATCGTCACTACCAAGAAGATTCCCTTTCGTTGGGTCGCCGAAGAGTTGTTCTGGTTTCTTTCCGGCGATACAAACGAGGCACATCTACGCGCCAAAGGTGTAGACATCT
>JBAPXA010000379.1:0-1605 GCA_049283975.1 Pyrinomonadaceae bacterium
GCGGATTCGCTCGTGGCTTTCGAGTTCGTTCCAGTTGACCGGGCCACCCTCACCGAGTACGCCGCGGCCCAGCGCGGAGAGCACCGATACCTCGCTTCGCGGCCCCTGGTGGCGTGCCCGGCCTCCATCACTCAGCCGCACATAGCTGAACATCGATTCCTGAGTCGTCGCCTGCGGCTCTTCGTCGCGCGGGAGCACAGGAAGGATCAGCGTTTCTTTCGCGGTTCCCCAGGCATGGCCGCTGTTGAGCGAGGTCGACAAGTACGCGATCAGTTTCAGATTGCCGAGCGCGTGACTGGCAAACTTCGCATCCGGATTGCTTCCGAACAGGTTGCCTCCGAGGCAGACCGCCGTGTCCATTTCCCCACGGCCGCAGGCTTCGATGCACGCCATCGTATCGAGACCACGCGCGTCGGGACCGCGAATACCGAGACGCTCTTCGAGGCGCGCCAGGATTGCCTGTTTGAGGGACGGTGTCACTCCGACCGATCCCATCCCCTGCACGTTGCTGTGCCCCCGGATCGGCAGAAGGCCGGCATGGGGCCGCCCGATCATCCCGCGCAAGAGAGCCAGGTTGGCAATCATCTGCACGTTCTCGACTCCGTGCAGATGGTGCGTGATGCCCATCGTCCATCCGATCACCACGTTGGTGGCCGACATGTACATCTCGGCCACGCGCGCGATCGTCTCGCCGGGAACCCCGGCGCCGGCTTCGATATCTTCCCAGCTGGTGGATTCGACGTGTTGCTTGAACGCCGCGAAGCCCTCCGTGTGGCGCTCGACGAACGCCGTCGTATGACCGCCGCGCTCGAGCACGTGTTTGGCGACGCCGGTCAGCAGCGCAAGATCGCCGCCGATATGCGGCTGAACGTACAAGCTGGCAATCCGGCTGCCGAACATCAGGCTTCGCGGATCGCTGGGCACCCGGAAGTTGACCAGTCCAATCTCTTTCGCAGGATTGATGACGATGACGTGGCCGCCGCGGCGACGCATGGCCATCAGGCTGCGAAGCAGCCGCGGATGGTTTGACGCAGGATTGCCCCCGATGAGCACGAAAAGATCGCTGCCCTCGATGTCCTCGAGCTGCACGGTGGCCGTGCCCGATCCAAGGCTCGCTGCCAGGCCGACACCGCTCGCCTGGTGACAGTAGTACGAGCAGTTGTTGACGTTGTTGGTCCCGAACGCGCGCGCGAGGAGCTGGAGCACGAATCCTGCTTCGTTCGACGAGCGGCCGCTGGCGTAAAAGAAACTGCGCCCGGGGGCGGTTGCCTTCAGCGTGGCCCCGGCGCGGCCGAGCGCGTCGTCCCACGTGACCACGCGGTAGTGCGTCTCTCCCGGGCCGGCGTAGATCGGATCGACGAGCCTGCCGCACGATTCGAGCTCACGCGGCGAGAGTGATCGGAGCTGGGCAATGGAGTAACGCGCAAAGAACTCCGGCGAGATCCCGTTCTGCATGTCCGCGGCCATGGCCTGCAGCGACTTCTTGCAGACTTCGGGAAAGTGCCCCGCTTCGTTGACCATCCCGCCCATCTGGCCACCCATGCCGAGCGCGCACGTCTTGCACGCGTTCCTGCTTCGCATCGCGCGCCACAGCGACATCCACCC
>JBAPXA010000380.1:0-7948 GCA_049283975.1 Pyrinomonadaceae bacterium
GTCGGGATCGCCCGCCGGATAGTAACTGCCACCGCCTCCGCCATCGAGTGGATCACAATCAGCACAAACCAAATTCGATTGTATCGGTTGCCTTGGCTGCGGTTGTGGCGGCGTCGAGTTGCGCACCTGATCGAGGTTGGGCAGGTTGGCGCCCGGCGTCTGACTTGTAACCGGTGGCGGCGTGGTGGAGAAACTGCCGCCGGGCCCTGTTCCACCGCTGCCATAACCCGGAGTCGGGTACGTCTGCGGTTGATTGGGAATTGCCTGCAGTGCCTGTAGCGCTCCGGCAGCGCTGGCCACACCTCCGGCTGAGACTTTTCCCGCCAGAGACACGATCTGCCGCGCGCCATTCGAGAGTGCTGTCTCAACCTGGCCGCTATTCGCTGCGGGCCGTACCGACTTGATCAACCCAGCCACTCCACTTACCAACGGCGCCGAGGCAGATGTACCGGTAGTCAACCAGTAGCCCCCGCCCATCCGCGTTGTGAGAATGTTTGTGCCTGGGGCGGCAATGGTGACGCGGTCAGCACCCCAGTTCGACCACGAAGCAAGCTGATCAAAGTTGTCACTGGAAGCAACTACGATCAGGTCGGGGATGTTGAAAGACGCTGGATAGTAAGGCGTGCTGTCGACATTCTGGCTGTTATTACCCGCCGAACACACTACTATGACGCCACGGCTAATCGCGCGTTCAATGGCCTCTTTCAAGATGAGAGATTCGCCGGAAGTGCCCCAGGAGATATTGATTACCTGCGCCCCATGAGTTGAGGCGTAATCAATGGCTTCAACCGCATCAGCCACATCGCCGGTGCCGGTGTTGTCGAGTACACGCAAACTCATCAGGCTGGCGCGCCACATAACGCCTGAGATTCCGGTTCCATTGTCACCTTGTGCGGCGATGATGCCAGCGATGGCCGTGCCATGACCCTGTTCATCCATGATGGTTCCGTTATCTCTGATGTAGTCCCAGCCGTTTAGATCACCGCTCGAACTTGGCTGCGGGTTTGTCCACTCATTGGTTGTGAGATCGGGATGTGTGAAGTCTATGCCGCTATCAATCACCGCTACTACCGTTGCCTGGGAACCAGTGGTTGTTTGCCAGGCGCTCGGGGCGGCGATGTCTGAGCCAAACTGGCCGCCATTCTGTCCGGTATTACTCAAGGCCCATTGCTCATTAAAACTCGGGTCATTGGGAGTTAGATCACTCTTTTCGATCACAAAATTCGGTTCAGCAAACTCTACCTGCGGGTTCAGTCTCAATTGCACTGCGGCTAGTACCGGATCCTGACCGGCTGGCAGATCGAGCACCTCGACACGCGAATTACCGCGAAGGGCTCTTTGCCGCCGCATCCCGTGAGTCGCAAGCAGGACATCTCTCGCTTGCTCTGGCAGGCCCGCGCGAAACCGAACCAATAACTCTCTGGCTCGGCTTGCAGCTTGTTGCTGGGGAACAACACCGGAAGCAGCGGCAGGAGTTATGGCTGCAGTCTTGACACTCCCCGCTGCCGTCGATGAGAAGGGCGTGCACAGCAGGATGATTAGTGCATAGGACAAAAACGCAGAAGTGAGTGACTGCGCGGTTCGATTAGACATCTGGAACGGACTCCTTAAAGACTACTGCCTTTGTGTTTGCTGAGACCTGACGTTCTTAGGTTTGTCGGCAACGGGGATGAGCACCAATTGAGCGACGCCGTGACACAGAGCTTCGCCCTACAAGCCAAAAAGCGCTGCAAAACAAATTCTCCAAACGAACTTCCTTAAATCAATTGTTTGTGGTTGAACGTGAGGGCTGAGGGAAGAAAGCCTTACCACTACCCCGTGAAAAACGAAGGCGCACCTTAAACGATGGCCGTGCGCCTTGTCAAATCCTCAGAAGGTGTCCTCAGCCGCGAGGCTCAATATGCTAAACTACGATTCGTTCAGCCCGGTTCGGATTTCGCATAGGATTGCAGACCTTACCGCGAACCCCGCCCGTTGTTCTGAGTACACCCATTCATGAAGTATTGCCCCAGCTGCAAAACCAAATACGAAGACACTGTCGGCTTTTGTCCCGTTCATGGCGAGGTGTTGGAGGACGACCTCTCATCGATCGTCGGTACTGTGCTGGACGGCCAGTATCAGATTGAAGCGTTGTTGGGCAAAGGCGGAATGGGTGCGGTCTATCGCGCCCGCCACATCCTGCTGGGCGATCGCGTCGCCATCAAGATTTTGCCACCTGAGGTGCGCACAAACGCAGAGTGGTTGCGACGCTTCCAACGCGAAGGACAAGCGGCTCGCCGTTTTCGCCATCCGAACGCGGTCACCGTCTACGATCTGCGCACCACCGCCGACGGCACTGTCTACATGGTGATGGAATACGTCGAAGGCCACACTCTCGGCGATGAGATCAAACAACGAGGCCGTCTGAGTCCGCCCGAGGTCGTGGAGCTGCTTGAGCCAATCATGAGCGTGCTCAACACAGCGCACGCGATGGGAGTTGTTCATCGTGATTTGAAACCCGACAACATCATGATCGGGAAGTCGAACGACGGTGAGCGTGTTATCAAGCTGCTTGATTTGGGCATCGCGAAGATGCGTGAAATTGCCGGAGGCGATGGCGGCAGTAACACGGCGTTAACGATGGCCGGTCAGGTGTTGGGAACTCCGCATTACATGTCACCCGAACAATGGGGTGAAATTCCGCGCGATGGAGATTCGGAGATCGACGGTCGCGCCGATATCTACAGTCTCGGCATTGTTTGCTACGAGATGATCGTGGGCAAGCGACCTTACAGCGGGACAACGCTATTCGAATTGCGGCGTGAACACGTCTCCGTTGTGCCGCCACCGGTTTACGAGACGGTGCCTGGCGTGCCGCGCGCTTTTGGCGATGCCATCACGCAGGCCACGGCGAAGGACAGGGGCGATCGTTTTGCGACAGCCGGTGATTTTGCCACTCATTTACGTGCGGCTGTGAACTCCAGCGATGCTGCCTTCGGTTTTGATCGGACCATCCCGGACATACCGCGAGCAATTGAATCTGAGTCGCACACCTCCGGCGTTTCAGCGAGGAGTACCAACGCTGATGTGGACGCACCGACAATTCTGACCCTGGATTCGCCTTTGACCACGCCGCACGATCGCGCCTCGAACACCGCTCAACAAGTGCCTGGCGTGTCGGCGAAAGCGGCCGGTATCGCCGCCAGCTTTCCGGCAGAACCGCCCTCGATCGTCACGGTTCCGCAACAACGGCCCCGGGTGGGAGTTCCTCTTCCGCAAGCGCAGCCGCCTGCGAAGTCCTCGGGAGGTAGTCGTGCTCTGATTCTGGGAGTTGTGGGTCTCGTTGTGGTGCTGGCCCTCGGTGTGGGTGGTTTCTTTGTCGTTAAGAAACTAACTGCGGACAGTGGTGAAAGTGGCAACACGAACGTACCAGGTAAGAATGGTTCCGGGACCTCAGGAACAGCGGCCCCGACGGAGGTCGCGCAGTACTGGCTCGAACTACTTCCCGAAACTTTGATTGGAGATTCTGTGCGCGTTGCGGGTGCCGTACCACTCGCCTCCGAACAGTCCTTTAAGTTCCATTTTCTGTTTGCTGAACCCGGTTATCTCTATATCGTGGGACCAGGTGAGCAAAACAAACCGACTGCGTTTCTGACCGCCCAGCCGGCGCAAATATCCGGGCTGGACAGCAATCGGGTCGCCAAGGGCGCCGACTTCAGTTTCCCCAGTGGATTGGAGCACTGGCTAAAACTCGACAAGAAGGCCGGAACCGAGGACTACACGGTTATTTTCTCTCCTGCACCTTTGACCGAGCCTTCATTTTTTGCAGAGCCGGCAACCGGAAGCCCATTATCGGAAACTGAACAGGTGGAGTTAGGCAGCTTTCTGGCGAAACATCGGGGAGCCGATCCGGCGATCGAAATCAATGACAAGGATGCGAGCCAGCCTTACGCCGCAGTCAAAGCTCCGCGAGTTGAATCAGCAGCGAGTCCCATCGTATTTCGCATTCGCATTCAACATAAATGACCCTAAGGGAAGAACTACCTTTAAGGAGATTGAGATGAGAGTCAAAGCGTTTATCTGCGCATTGGTAGTGGCCAGCCTCGCTGGTTTCGGCACCGTAGCCGGCCTCACGCAAGACCAGGAGGAAGATGTACGTGGCGCTTTCTTGACGACGCGGCCTAAGCCAGTTGAGAAGAAAGGTAATGAGTCTGCCCGGCCCGTCCGACGACGGCCCAGACCGCAAGCAGCGAAACCCAGCGGTACGTCTGCTGGCGGAACTACGACAAGTGCAACGGGGAAAGACGGGCCCATCAAAGTGACGACGCAGAAGCTAGGCGTGGGATTGACGTTGTTGAGTCGCGATTCATTGGGACTCACGGTCAGAACCGATCCGACGCGCACCTTCCGCAAAGGCGATCGCGTTCGGGTGTTGTTGGAAACTAACAGCGACGGCTACCTCTATATTTTCAACACCACCAATGGCGGCAAGCCGGTAATGATTTATCCGAACAAGGAACTTGATGAAGGCGGAAACTACCTCCAGGCGCATGTTCCTTTCGAGATTCCTTCGAGCACTGCCGGAGAAGAGCGTTTGCGCTGGCTGGTCTTTGACGAGTTCGCGGGAAACGAACGCCTCTATTTTGTCTTCACACGCGAGCCGTTGCCCGGCATTCCCCTCGAAGACGAGCTGGTCGCATTTTGCAACGACACAAAAAACACTTGTCCGATTCAGCCCAACGCAGAGCTGTGGGCGCAGCTTGAAAAAGAACTTGACGAACCGTTGCGCACAGACGCGACCAATAAGTACGGCAAAGCCCAGACGCAACCCGAGCGCGAGGCCATCGAGCGCGGCCTGGGCTTGAGCAAAGCAGAACCGGAACCTTCATTGATCATGATGAGCGCTTCGGCAAAGTCAGGGACGCTGGTTACAGTGCTTGACCTCGTTCACAAATAGGCAGCAGTTAATGTTTGGTTAGATCAGTTAATTGAGAGAATTACCATGAAGTATCTATCCGCCAGCGTCATCGCGCTTTGTTTAGCCGCAAGTGTTTTTCTCGCCGCCCAGCCGTTCGTTAGTCGCACGAATGCCGCTGCCAGCGACAGTGCGCAACAACCAGATCAAGCAGGCTCCGCACTACAAAAGGGCAGGACCTTACTAAAGCGCGGCCAGACTGCGGAGGCGCTGGGCTATTTGCAAACAGCGCTCAATCTCTACACAACTTCCAAGAATGCGCGTGGCATCGGCGCGGCCCACAACGAACTTGGTGACCTTTATCTGCGACAGGGTCAGCACAAAGTTGCCCTCGAACACTTTCAAAAGGCTTACCAGGCGCTGTCGGGAGCGGCCGTTCAGGAACAGCAAGCGGGAGCGGCGGCGGGAGGAGCAGCCTCGCGAGTGGCCGGATCCGATGCCAGCGCGGCGACCGAAGCTGCGGCGAGCGCAAGTAACACGGGCTTTAACGCCAACCTTGTGCTTGCAAAAATCGGCGACACGAATTTTCGTCTGGGCCGCTTGAGTGAAGCCAGTGCAGCGTACAGCCAGATGCGCGTGAGCAAACCGGAGGGCGCCGCCTCCAGATCCACTCGCCGTTTTGGCGGCTTGGGCGGAGTCCTGGGCAGCATCTCAACCGGACGAGTCGATGTGGCAGCGCCCACCAGCGCGGTCATTTCCTTGCTCGAGGTCACTAAGGAACTTGAACTTTATCGCACGGCAATCGTCTACTCGACTTACGAGCTGGGAATGGGTCGGATCAGTTACTTTAACAATGACCTCGAAGGCGCCAAGAAACATTTTCAGAATGCTTTCGACGCCAGCGGCGCCAGCCTCGCGTCGGTAGCAAAGTTGGGCCAAACCCGTCGCTTCCGCGCCGCGGCGCGCATTAGTTTGGGCGATGTGGCGTTGCGTCAGGGCAAGCTGAAGGATGCCAGTAAATATTATTCCGAAGCAGCAAAGGGTGCGCAGGAAGATAAACGGCTTGATTTGACGTGGCCCGCGCAAAGAGGTCTGGGCCGGAGTTTATGGCTGCAAGCCGCACAGGAAAAGGATCCGAAGAAGGCTACCGCTGCACGAGAATCCGCGATCTCAAATTATCGCGACGCGCTCAAGACAATTGAAACGCTGCGGCAGGGAAGTTTGCGGGCTGACGAAGCGCGCACCACTTTTCTTTCCACCACCAAGAGCGTCTTCGACGAAGCTGCCAGTTCGCTTGCGGAAATGGCATTGCTCGCGGCGACGCCGGATGCGCCACTCTCTGGCAAGGCACTCGAGTATGCCGCGGAGGCTTTTCGGATCACCGAACAATCGCGCGCACGTTCGCTGCTGGATCTCTTAAGCGAGACTGACGCAAAGCTTATTACCGGAATTCCTATCGACTTGGTGCGACGGAAACAGGAGAACCTGGAGCGACAACAGGATATTGCCGAAACGCTGACGGGAATCGTAGTTGCACCCGGTGAACCAAAGAAGAAGGCTGGCGATCTGGAAGCAGAACTGGACAAGCTGCAAACGGACTACGACGAGATTGAGAACCAGATCCGTGTGGCCAGTCCGCGTTACGCAGCCTTAACCGGGAGTCAGCCGCTCTCACTCGCAGAAGTCCAGCAGCAGGTGCTGGACGATAAGACAGTTCTGCTCGAATACAGCCTTGGCACTGAGGCGTCCTACTTGTGGACCGCAGATTCGCAGAGTCTGCGACTCTACAAACTGCCGCCGCGTTTGACGTTGGATAATCTCGCGGCAGATTTGCGGGCCCAATTGATTCCTTCGAGGTTGCAGCGTCGTATCGTCGGCATCGATGTTGCCGACCCGAGCCGGGGTCTGGGCGTAGTCTCCGCGTCAGAAGACTCGGCTGGTTTTGTTGCCGCCGCGAATGCTGTCTATAAAGCGGCCGTCGAGCCGGCGAGCACGATGATTGGCGAGAAGCGTTTGCTAATCGTGGCTGATGGGGGTCTCAACTACATTCCTTTTGAGGCTCTCGTTAAGAGTCCCGCCAGCGCTGATTACTCCTCCTTGCCCTACCTGATCAAATCGAATGAGATTGTCTATGCCCCCTCAGCGTCGGTGATTGGAGCGATTCGCGTGCAGGGCGCAAAGCCTTCCGGCCGTGCCATGTTGATCGTCGCGGATCCGGTTTTCAATTCGAATGATGCCCGCGCGCGAACGGCCGGCACATCTACGACTGCAGCGGAAACGAGAGGGCTCGGTATTGAGAGTGCGCTTACGGACGTTGCGGGACAGGGCGCCGTGGCCTCCGCAGAAACTGCCAAAATGCAGGGTCTGCCCCTGGCCCGGCTTACCGGAACGCGCACCGAAGCTGAGCAGATTGTGAAGTTTGCCCGGACAGCGGGAGGACAGCCGGATCTCTGGCTCGACCTCGAGGCCAGCGAAGATAACTTGCAGACTCGAGACGTAACAAAGTACCGCGTCGTCCACATCGCCACGCACGGACTACTTAACGCTGAGCGGCCGCAATTTACCGGGCTGGTGCTTTCCCTGGTCGGCAACCGGAGTGGTGATGGTTTCCTCAGAACCGACGAAGTTTTCAACATGCGTCTCGGCTCGCCTCTAGTAATGCTGTCGGCTTGCGAAACCGGCTTAGGCAAAGAGAAGCGTGGTGAAGGCGTAATCGGATTAACCCGCGCTTTCATGTACGCGGGGGCACCCACCGTCGGTGTCAGCCTTTGGTCCGTGGCCGATAAGTCGACCGCAGACTTAATGACAGATTTCTACAAACGACTGCTCGCAACCGGCGGTGAATCGACATCCCCAACCGCGGCGATGCGCGGAGCGCAGCTTTCCCTCATAGCCGGAAAGAAGTACAGCGCACCGTTCTACTGGGCACCTTTTGTCCTTGTCGGTGAATGGCGCTAGCCCGTTGGCGCCTCCTTATCAAACCTCCCAACGCGCTCAGCCCGGAACCTAACAGGAACAGCGATGCTGGTTCCGGTATAGGTTCGGTTGCGGCTG
>JBAPXA010000381.1:0-3273 GCA_049283975.1 Pyrinomonadaceae bacterium
GTTCCCATTTCACCGGTCACTACTTCAGAACCGTCAGGCCCAACAATCGTGGCCTCGTACCCAGGGACCAGCCGGCCTAAACTCCCGGGCTTAACATCTCCAGGCCGATTCGAGATATAGATGTGAAACATCTCGGCGGAACCGATGCCGTCATAGATTTCAATCCCAAAAGTCTTTTTCCACCTCTCGTATAGTTCCACGGGCAGTGCTTCGCCAGCGGAGTAGCAGAAACGCAGGCTGGAGAGATCAGCTCCGGTGTTTGCGTTCAGCATTCCGTTGATCATCGTCGGCACAGTCGTGAGGATAGTGGGACGGTAGCGTTCAATGGCGGAGTAAATTTTTTCGGGAGTGGAACGTTCAGCGAAGAGCGCTGTTGCTGCTCCGACAGCGAACGGAAAGAGCAGATTTGTTCCCGTGGCGTAGCCGAAAAATAACTTCGGTACCGCGAGGGTGAGATCGGTTTCGGCGACTCCAATCGTGCGCTTGGCAAACACTTCCGTATTGAACGGCAGATCGTGTTGCAGATGCACGGCTCCTTTGGGGTGTCCGGTTGAGCCAGAGGTAAACAACCAGATTGCGATGTCGTCGCGATGAGTGTCAGCTTGCGTGCACTCGTCGGCGGCGGACATCACGATATCGTTAAAGGGAAACCATGCGGGTCCACTTTGCCGTCGCGGCGCTTCGTCATCGGCAGGCGCATCGCCAACAACAATGATGGCGCGCAAATGCTTCGTGACGCGGCTGGTCTCAATAAAAGCTGGCACTAATGATTCGTGAATAATGGCAACGCGCGCTCGCGTGTACTCGAGATAGTAAGGATAGTCGGCAGCCGGCAGGAGCGGGTTCACCATCGTGATTACCGCGCCGATTCGCGCCGCCCCAAACCATGTCCAGACAAACTCAGGACAATCCGGAAGTGCGATCAGAATCCGATCTTCGAGCTCCACGCCCAACTCACGAAGGGCGTTGCCGACTCGATTCGACAGGCGGCACGTTTCTCCGTAAGTGAAAGACTGGTCCTCGAAATAAAGACACGTCTTGTTTTCGCGGCCCGCCTCCAGATTGTGATAAAGGAAATACTGGCCAAGATTAAATTTTTCGGGGAACTCGATGTTCATCCTGGTTAGTTAATTTCGACGTAACCCGGCTTTAAGGAAAGCCTGCAACAGCGCCATCTCTTCGTCGTCGGCTGATGTGAAACGCACAGCAAATCCAATCTCATATGCTTCATCAACAACTTCCGACCAGAAACACGCGGGGCCGGAAGGAAAGTCTATTTCCAGGCGGATGAGTTCCTTCTGCTGCACTTGGCCGCCGGTAAGAATGAAACAACCGCTCTCGCTGATGCTGGTAACGGTTCCCACTTGTTGCGTGAGTACTCCTTCCCAGCGGACTGGGAGTTCTACTTGTAATCGTGGCGCTTTACGTTTCTCGACGCTCATGCTCGTTTAGGTTAGAGAACTCATGAGGGGTCGCCCGACGAACCGGAGAAGGGACAGCCCTGGGCTCCGTGTTTGACATCCAGGTAGGTACGGGCTTCCCACAGTTCCGGAAAGAATTTCTTATCAAGGGTAGTACGCAGATACCCGATGCCTTCAGACCCACCTGTTCCGCGCTTTGCTCCTACCATTCGTTCGACCATCTTGATGTGATGAGACCGCCAGAGCGAAAAATACTCATCATGTTCCAGCAGGGCTTCAGCAAGTTGAAACTCTTCATAACGGTCTTCGAAGTGGGTGAGAACTTCCAAAACGGCTTCAGTTCGCTGACCGTAGATCTTTTTCTGTTCTGTCTCCGGAAGCGATCTGTCTACGGCAGGGGCCTTGAGACCGCGGCGTTGCAACAGTGCGAAGAATTCATCGCTAAGCGACGGAGCGGAAAAACGTTTCTGCAGCCGCTCATGAGCGAACGAGTCGTCGCGAAAATCGTTCAGAGTATTTTTCAGCTTTAGTCCGGAAGTGAATTCGATTTCGCGAAACTGCATCGATTGAAAACCGCTCGCGGGATTTAGCTTGTCACGGAATCCGAGAAAGTTGATCGGCGTCATGCTCTCCAGGATATGAATTTGATTGACGAGCAGTTTCTCGATTTCGACCACGCGCGCCATCGTCCGCGCCGCGGCCGCTACGCGATCGGCACGCATCATCACGAGGGCGGCATCAAGCTCATGCAGGATTTGCTTGAACCAAAGTTCATATGCCTGGTGGACAGTAATGAAAAGCAGTTCGTCGTGGTGCTCCGGACCCGACAGGCAATCCTGTAAGTTGATCAGATCCGGAACGCGCAGGTATTTGTTGTAAGAGAGCAGAGGATTGGCGCCATATTCTTTCATTTGGTCTTTGATCTTTGATCTTAGGTTTTTGCTTTGTCTCCGCTGTCGAAATGGTTTTCTTCCCGGTCAGTAAAGGCCTAAGACCAAAAGCCAAAGGCCAAAGACCATCTCAGAATGCCGCGCCCGCGACCTCATGTTTTGCGTAAGCGCGCGAATCTCTGATCGACTTCATCTCCTCGATAATCAGTTCCAACTCCTCGTCCTTGGTATAGAAATGAGGTGAGATGCGGACGCCCGCACCCGGTCTAAAGTCGACTATAAATTCGCGATTAATCAGTTCAGTAGCTACCGCTGCGGCATGTTCATGCATCACGGTAATCGTGCCACCACGCTGAGACGAGTCTTTCGGACTAGTCACCGTAAAGCCCGCCTCTTCGGCCAGGGCAATCAAGTGCGATGTTTGCCGCACGCTCTTGGCGCGAATGTTTTCCACGCCGATTTCATTGATGATGCGATAACCGGATTGCGCGGCATACAGCGCCGGAATTGCGGGCGAGCCATGTAAGAAGCGAGCGACGTTGGGCGCGTATCGAAGTTCGGTCGCGAACGCAAACGGCTCTTCATGGGCCATCCATCCGGTAGTCTTCGGCTCCAACTTCGAATGCAAATCAGGCCGTATGTACAGATAACCAGCTCCGGGACCGCCGCACAACCACTTCACCGATCCACCGGTAGCGAAATCCACTCCCAGCTCTTTTACATTGAAAGGAACCGTACCTGCTGACTGGTAAGCGTCCAGCACCACCATTGCCCCTACTTCGTGGGCGCGGGCGATGATGGCCCTGGCGTCCTGCAAAAAGGCGCTTTTGAAGAGTACGTGTGAAAAGGGCACCAACAACGTCTCTTCATCAATCGCTGCTAGCATTCGTTCCAGCGGCACCGTAATGCCGTCGTCAGACTTGACCGCTTCGATGCGCAGCTTTCCCTCGCGCGCATGTGCT
>JBAPXA010000382.1:0-4737 GCA_049283975.1 Pyrinomonadaceae bacterium
TAACTTCATTAACGTACAGGATCAATCGCTGTTTGGACCCTCATCTCATCACTACTTCCACTAAAAGCGGCACTTGTCTCTGGTATGCCGGTTGATAATCTCTTACCGATCTAAGTATTGGGGGCGAAGATTTACTGACGTGTTGCGGAACAACTTTCCGGCTCGTCGGTAGGTCAGCGGCAGTAATGGACAAGGGGACAAAACGTTCGGCTCACGCAGATCTGTTTGGATCCAGAGAACTGGCCCGTCGGACTCGCTGCGTTGTAATTGTTGCTCACCCTGATGACGACGTCGTTGGGGCCGGGGGGCTAATCTCACGCCTCGACAACGTCACGGTTCTGCACGTCACCGATGGCGTACCTAAGAACGGCTATGCATCTGACACGGGAGCCGTTAAGGAATCACCATCTGCACGCGCGCGGCGTTTGGAAAGCCGGACTGCCTTGGCGCTAGCTAACGTCCCTGCTGAACAGATCGTCGAGTTTGGCCTCAGTACTGAACAGGCGCCCCTTGAATTGGCGGAGTTGGCGCGCCGCATCGCTTCATTTCTACGTCAAAGCGCGCCGGACGTTGTGCTAACCAATCCTTATGAGGGCGGAGATCCGGATCACGACGCAACGGCGTTCGCTACTCATGCAGCGCTTCGTCTCTTGCGACAGAGTGGCTTCAAGCCGCCGTCGGTATTTGAGATTGCGTTGTATCCGACGCCAGATGGTAATAAGCGCGTACTCGACTTCCTTCCTAGTGAGGCCGCCGAGATCACCACCCTGCTATTGGACAAGAAAGCCCGCGACCTCAAGCGGCAGATGTTTGCCTGTTTCACATCGCAACCCAATCTGCACCGCGAAAACTCTTTTGGCCGCGAACGATTTCGCCGGCCGCCACGGTACAACTTTGCAGCACCGCCAAATGGCGGAAAATTCAACTACGAAAGAGTTGCAGCGGGGGTGGACTGCGTCGCATGGCAGGAGCTGGTGCGCAAAGCCTGGTCGGAACTTTTTCCTGATGACCAAAAGTTTCATTGATGCGACGCTTCATTCGCAACCAAAGTCTTTCGATTGTTCTCTTCCTGGTCTTCTTTCTCTTTCTGGGAGGCCAGTCGGTCGTTGGTTACCTACATGAGAACGATGAGCTGAAAGATCACGGGCAAGCGCCCGTCAGCTACACTGCCTATCTTGGCAGCAGTCACTTTTTGGAAGCGACAATGGAGAATTGGGAAAGCGAGTTTCTCCAGATGTTCGCCTATGTAGTGCTCACTGCGTTCCTGTTTCAGAAGGGTTCGCTCGAGTCGAAAGATCCCGACAAGACTGAGGAAGTAGATCGCGATCCGCGCCAGGCAAAGAACCGGCGGAATGTTCCCTGGCCGGTGAAGAAGGGCGGATGGATTCTCACTTTGTACGAGTACTCACTATCACTGGTCTTCCTGCTTTTGTTTCTAATGTCGTTCTGGCTACACGGGGTGGGCGGCGCCAGCCAATACAATAAGGAACAGCAAGAACACGGCCAGCCGCCGGTCTCGGTTTTGGAATTCATGGGGACCTCGCAATTTTGGTTTCAGTCGCTGCAAAACTGGCAAAGTGAGTTCCTGGCCGTAGGATCAATGGTGGTGTTTTCAGTCTTCCTGCGGCAGCGCTGGTCTGCGGAGTCGAAGCCGGTGGACGCGCCTCATAACGAGACTGGCGAATAATCAATCACATGATTCACTCTTGAGGTAGAATGCGCGGCATGCGCGTTTTGGGAATCGATCCGGGAAGCGAGATTACCGGCTGGGGCGTAGTCGCAGGCGAGGGTCCGCGTTACAAGGTTGTCGAATATGGCGCTATTCGACTCGCTTCTGGTCAGAAATTTTCCTCACGACTGCTGACCGTGTGCAGCGAGATCGAATCAATCATCGCTCGTCACGATCCTGATGTTTGCGCGATCGAAGATGGCTTCCTGGCAACTAACGTCAAGGTCACTCTGAAACTTGGTCAAGTGCGCGGCGTGGCCATGTTGGCTGCCGAGCGCGCCGGTTTAGAGATTCAGGAATATTCACCTCGTCTGGTTAAGCAAACGGTCGTCGGTTACGGTAACGCCGAAAAGCATCAGGTGCAGGAGATGGTGCGCGTGCTGCTCTCCTTAGATATCCTGCCTGAACCTCAGGACGCGGCCGACGCTCTGGCAGTTGCGATTTGTCATTTTCATCATGCGGGTGTGACGCAACGGATTCTTGCGGCCGAGGCACGTGCCAGGTTGTCGAACGTGGCACGCCGCCGTTTGGCGCGCTGATGCGTGCGCCTTAACATCCGTTTCCTTTCAACCTCACCTTGCAAAGGAGGCAATAGCTTGAACCCCTCACGATCTTCGCATCAATCCCTTTTTCAGTTTCTATTAGTAACGATCTTCTTCATTTCGCTTGGCGGGGAATCCGGCTGGGCGCAAGCTCGGCGCCTTTCTTCGCGTTCAGCTGTCGTTGCTGATGAGCGTCTGGCGGTGTTGCGGGTGGCGCCCCAATTCTCCGCACCTTTCCTGCGGCGCATTGGTCGGGGCCGAATAGTAACTCTCCTTGAAACCCAACGGAGTAGCGATGGAGCGGTCTTCTATCGCGTAGCCGTAACGCGGCGTACTCGGGGCTGGTTGCAGCGTGAAGCTGTGGTGGTCCCTTCGCGTGCTGGTGATGATGCGCGTTTGCTTGCCCTGATCAAAGCGTCACGCGATTTCGATCGACTCGCACGCGCAAGAATTTTTCTCGATGTATTTCGTCGTTCGCGGCACCGGCCCGCCGTTCTGCTCATCTTTGGCGAGGCAGCTGAGAAGGCGGCGGCTAAACTATCGCACGATGCGGCACGTCAGCTCGACCCGGAAGATCTAAGCGCGGACGCTTCGCTCGTTTCTTATTTTCTTAACTATCGCGGCCTTGATCGTTATCGGCGGCAGGGAATCGTCTTCACCTTTGATCCGCGGACGCGGCAATTCCATTACGACGGGGCGGCATGGCGTGAACTGAATCGCCGGTACCGAGGCAGTGCTGAAGCATCTGTTATCCGCCAAAGAAACTGATGGCAACAGGGGCGCGGGCGGCAGGCAGAAAAAACAGAACGGATGCGAATCTGCGGTTTAACGGGCTCGCCTTCGCTTATACTGCCGGCTGCTTACTACCTTTCTGACTACTGTCTTTTCTCTATGCCAACACAGGATCTCAAGAAACTTCTGGAGCGAATCCATCTGCGCCTCGACGAAAGTTTCGTCGGGATTAGTGGCATGGTGGCAGAGCTTGCTCCTGCTGATCTGGCGGAACTCTTCAATCAACTCACAGTCCCCGAAGCGGCGACCGTCGTAACGATGCTGCCGGTGGCCCGGGTGATCGAGGTCTTCGATCAACCCACGATGAGGCGACGCGCCGCGATCCTCGAGGAAATAGATCCGGCGCGCAGTGCGGAAATTCTCTCAGGTCTCTCCGCCGACGAGCGCACCGACGTCATTCAAAAGATGGGTTTGCACGAGCGGCACCGAGTGCTGCCCAAGCTCAGCGAGGAATTGCGTGCCGAGCTGGAAGACCTGCTGCAATATCCGCCGCACACCGCCGGCGGGATCATGACGACCGAATTCGTGCGCCTGGAGCGGGAGATGACGGTCGCCGATGCTTTGAAGCACATCCGCTCAGTGGCGCGCGAGAAGGAGTCGATCTACGCCTGTTATGTAATGGAGCCTGAAACTGACCACCTGCTGGGCGCCATTTCGCTCCGCGATTTAGTAATGGCTGAACTGAATGCGCCCTTAAGAGAAGTAATGCGGCGCAAGCCGGTCACGGTGACGGCATTGGAGGATCAGGAGTTGGTCGCGCAGAAAATCGGGAAGTACAACTTGCTTGCAGTTCCGGTCATAGAGCAAGACGGAAGTGTGGTGGGGTTCGTGACGGTCGACGATGTGATTGACGTCTTAATCGAAGAGCAAACGGAAGACATCCTGCGCATGGCCGGCGTTGAGCCAGGCGCTCTCGACAAGCCGTACTTCGATAACCCGATCCTTCGCGTCGTGCGTAAACGCATCGGCTGGCTTTTGCTTTTATTCGTTGCCGGAACACTGACCAGCGCTGTGCTGCATCGCTTCGAAGCGGAGCTCGCCGCGGTGGTCGCACTGGCGTTTTTCATTCCTTTGCTGATTGGCACTGGAGGCAACGCCGGAGCGCAAACGGTAATGACAGTCATTCGCAGTCTGGCCCTCGGTGAAGTTGGCGTGCGCCACGCGCGGCGAGTTGTTTTGCGCGAAGCAACTACCGGCCTGGTCCTGGGGTTACTGGTGGCACCGATCGCATTTGGCCAGGCCCTCTTATGGCATGCGCCGCTTACCCTGGCGCTAACGGTTTCTTTGACGATGTTTGCTATTTGTATTTGGTCGACCACAGTCGGCTCGCTGATCCCAATCGCCGCGCAGCGATTCGGGATCGATCCGGCCGTTCTTTCCGCTCCGCTCATCACCACTCTCGTGGACGCTACCGGCCTCGTCATCTACTTCACCATCGCAAAGTTGATTCTGCATGTCTGAGCGGAGCGGCAAGCGGCAAAGGTCTCTGACCTTGTGGTGCGCGGCGAGTCTCTGACTTGCCGAAACACTGGCCGCTTTCATCAGGTCTTTGACCTTCCGGTGCGCGGCAAGTCTCTGGCTTGCCGCTCGAAGTCTCAATTTGCAAAGGTGTCTGACCTACTTTCGCCTCGAAAGAATCTTATCCAGATCAACTCTTAAGGGTTCATCGTCACG
>JBAPXA010000383.1:0-21560 GCA_049283975.1 Pyrinomonadaceae bacterium
GTCTTGCTGGTGGCGAGTAAAGAGCATTCGGTAAAGCGGCTAATTCGAGACTGGCCCGTTTCGGTTTTTCCAGCCAGTACGCGCAGGAAGAGTTACTGCGAATCGAGACCAATGGAGCGAGCAACTACCGGCCACATCTCGTTGGCCCAGAGCTCATAACCTGCGTCGGAAGGATGAAATCCATCACTGGAGAAGAACTCAGGATGAGCAGGAAGCTGTTCGCGCGTAGTGGTTTGCACATCAAACACTGTCACCTCGTAACGCGCGGCAATTGCTTCCAGACGCTGGTTGAAGTTGACTATCGCCTGTTGATATTGCGCGCGGGCAAACTGAGGAATGCGCGGCGCGCTGGAGATGTCGGGGATATTGGTGACGATGATTCGCGCCCGAGTCTTGTTCCGCAAAGTGCTGATGATCTGTTCATAGTTTCGCGCAAACTCTTCAACGCTGAAGCCATGACCGATATCGTTGATGCCAATACCGAGCGTTACAAGATTTGGATCACTTGTAAGGCCGCGATCCAGCTGGCCCTCCAACACATCGGACGATGTGGCTCCACTGACACACAGATTAGTTACCCTTGATCCGGGACGCCGGGAAAGGATGCGGTTGAAAATCCGAGCAACGTAGCCGCCATTACGAGCCCCGACGCCGACCCCAGTCGAATCTCCTAAAGCGAGGTAATTAACCGGACCTTCGATTGGCGCTGGTGACATTGATGCGGATGGCGGGGTGACGTTGTTGTCTGTCTTAGTTTGCGGGTTCGAGCTACAACCAAGCATCAGCATTCCCACAATCAGGATAGCGAGGGTCGTGTTGGTCGCTGCTGTTCCCACATCGATTCCTCCGGCTGTGCTCGAGCTATCAGGTTCCCCTACGCTCGGCCGGCGACTTCTCCGGTTAGCGTGTTAACGCGCACTACCTCTCCTTCTTTGATGAAAAGCGGCACGCGCGCCTCCAAGCCAGTTTCCAACGTTGCCATTTTGGTGGCCCCACCTGCAGCCGTATCTCCGCGCAATCCTAATTCAGTCGCAACCACAGCCAGCTCGACGTATTGCGGCAGTTGCAAAGAAACCGGCGCGCCATTGTATTTCAGCACCTGAAGCGAAACGCCTTCCTTCAAATAATTTCGATCATTGCCGATCTCTTCATTCGGGAAGGCGAACTGTTCGTAACTTTTTTCTTCCATGAAGTGACAACCGTCAGTATCGCTGTAAAGAAATGAAGCTGGGGCGAGTTCCACATCCGGTTCTTCGAATTTCTCGCTCGAGCGAAAACTCTTCTCCAGCACGGCCCCGGTCAATAATTGCCGCAGGCGCGTGCGCACCATGGTCGCTGCTCCGCGTGCTGTGGGTGAAGCGAAAAAGACTTCGAGGACAACATATGGTTGACCTTCCACAGTAATCAGCAACTTTCGTTTAAGTTCATTGGCGCCAATCAGGGCCATGAATGTGTCTCCTCATCGAAGATTCATCGACGCGTAGCGTCGCTTTGATTTTAGCCCGGCGTTTCAACGCCGGGTTTTCGCCGGTAATCAGCGTCGCGTCGCGTCAGCGACGACTGAAAATCAGGGCCCCATTCGTCGCGGACGCGACAAAGATAATTATCGACCTTAATCCTGGCCTTCAAAGGCCGGGCTAAATTCACGGCGACACTACGCGTCTACCTCACCGGCTCCCTCAACACCGATTCCGCTGCCATCCGCGCCACGTTCGCCGCCTGTAAATGCGCTTTTCTTAAACCGGCAATCTGCAACAAGGCTTCGCCGGTTCGCGAGAGCATGCGAAACAGATCGCCTTCCTCGGCCCGCGTCTTCGCTACAAGGGTCGACCAGTCCATTCCCGCCGCCCAGCGCGCCGCAGCCCCGGCCGCGGAAAAATTCAAGTCTGGTGCCGGCTCGATTCCCTGCTCCCATTCCGCCGTCGCCACTCCAAATCCAATTTCTTCAAACTGACCCAAGGTGGTTACTACAGTGTCGTCCAACTCCAACTCTCCGTAATCGCGATCTTCATCAGCAGTCAATGCCGCAAGGACCGCCGCCAGACGAATACTATCGATCGTCGCAAACAACCCTCGCTCCAGCGCTTCACCCACCAGCAAAGGTCTGTCTACATGCAGATCCGCAAGCCAGCGTCCCCGCTCCGTGACCTGCTCAAATTCAAAGTCGAGGTATCCAAACTTTGCGAGCACACGCGCGCGCCTTTCGAATGGCTGCCAAACTTCGTCGCGCAGGACTTCACTGCGGCGCACGGCGTTCTGGAGCGCCTCGGCATCAGGGAGAGACGCCCACAATACTTCGGCGCAACGCGCTTGCTCTACTCCTTTATCACCGCTCCCGGTGAGGGATTCAACGAAGTTGTCCAGCAGGCCGAGCGCATCAGACTCTTCATCCTTAACATCACGCAGCCTTGGCTCGGCCAACACCAACTCCTTGCCGCGCGCTTGCACCTCTGCAAACGCATCGGCAATGCTTTCTTCACGCAGAGGATAAATAGGTTCGTAGACGCGGCCGATTCGCTGCAGAGTCAAACTCAGGCTACGACCATCCTCGCGAATCCCAAGCACGTTGCTGTTGCGTCGCTGCGTAACCATCACGAGACGTTTGCCGCTGCGTCCGATGCCGACAACTCGCCCTGGTTGTACCACTTCATCGAGCCAGCGCAACAACACCTCAACTCGCGTTTGGGGTTTTGCCTGTTGCAAACGTTCGCGAGCACTCAACAGGCGTTCCAGCCCCAACGCATCGCCGACCTTCAATCCACAGTTCGCACTGTCGAGCAGTTCGCGAATTCGTGTCTCCGCTGCAACGCGCTCAATGTCGAGGCGGGTGATCTGCTGCGCCGCATCTCGATGCGCAAAGCTTTTTTCTGCAATCTGCCTGACTTGTGCAAAGTTCCCATAAGCATCGAGTAGATTCAGTAGGGTCGAGTAAGTGGCACGAAACTGGCTCACAAGCGGATCCGGACGAGCCTTCAAGAGTTCGACGATGCGCTGCGGATCCTGATGGATCCCCGGAGCGGCGACGATAAATCCGACACGGTCGCGTCCCCGTCTGCCGGCGCGGCCGGTCATCTGCTGCAATTCCGACGCGGTCAGTGGCCGCCAGCCACTGCCGGTGCGCGCATCTGCTCCAGTCAGCACCACTGTACGCGCCGGAAAATCGACCCCGGCTGCGACTGTTGCCGTGGCGAAGATTGCATCAAGCAAACCAGTGCTCATCAGGTTTTCGATCAGAAGTTTCCAACTGGGAATGTGGCCTGCATGATGTGAAGCGACGCCGCCTCTGATGATGCTGTCCCAGTGGCGATGATTTTTGATCTCCTCGTGCTGGGCCACAAACTCGTGCATCAGGTCGCGGCGCGCATCGCGACGCACAAGGTTGGTATCGCGCCGCATCAGCGCTGCTTCAGCCGCCGCTTGATCGCAGCGCCGGCGCGTCGGCAAGAACACAATAGCCGGCAACATGTTGTAGGAGCCGAGCGCCGCCAACAAAGTTGCGGGCGGCATCTCGGGCATCGAGAGTTTCATGAAAAAGTAGTTGCTATCGCATCCGTCAGCGGCGTCGAGCGACCGCTGGCCGCAGAATCGCTAAGTCGCAAAAGACGCAGAGTCGCCAAGAAATTGCATCCACAGTAAAGCGGCGCCAAGTCACAAACTAACCGTTCATATATTGTTCTCTTTTCTTTGCGTCTCTGCGTCTCTGCGGCTTGGCAGTTCAGTACCTCCGGCGCCGCTCTCTTTTATGTTTGTCTTCCATTCCCGCCAACTCCGGATTAAGTCGCCCGGCATCATTCATCAGAGGCAGAAGTCTCTGGTCAGGAAGCAGGAATGCGGCGCGCAGCGGCACCGGACGCGCTCCAGGTCGCGTAATTATCCCGCAACGAACGCCGCGGACTTCCTCGATCCAGCCGGCAAAATCTTTCGCATTGCCGATCGTTGCTGACAAGAGCAACAGCCTGATGCGCGGTGGAGTCAGGATGATCGCTTCTTCCCACACATGCCCGCGATCTTCGTCTGCCAGGTAATGCGCTTCATCCAACACGACGAGATCAGCTCGCACTTCAGCACCTCCGCGAAGTGCATCAAAGAGCTGGTTACGAAAGATCTCGGTAGTGCCAACAATCAGCGGTGCGTCAGAATTCTCCTTGCGATCGCCTGTGAGAATCCCTACCTGCGCCGAGCCAAACTCGTCGGAGAATTCCTGGTACTTGGAATTGGTGAGGGCCTTGAGGGGCGTCGTGTACCAGGCGCGACGTCCGGTCTCGAGTAATCGGCGAATCTCTTCGCGGGCAATCCAGGTCTTGCCGCTGCCGGTCGGCGCGGTCACGAGCACATCTTCAAACTCTAATGCAGCGAGCGCGTCCAGTTGAAACGGATCCGGTTTGAACGGTCCTGCTGCGGGAGTACCGATGCCTTCGAGCAACCGGCGCGTCTCTGGCGATTGAGCCGGTGTTCGGGATGGTGCTGAAGCTTGCGGCTTGCCGTGTGGATGCTGGCGGCGACGTGCGCTCGCCGATCGCGGATTATCTCGATCTCCTCTCTTGACCTTCCCGGAACGATCACCTTTTCGTCCGCTGCTGCCTCTGTTTCCACGCCGCATGAGGCCATTCTACCCCACGAATAACCCGGGGGGACGCGGAGAAGCGGAGACGCGGAGACACGGAGACGCGGAGATGAAGAAGACGGGTCAGTCAGCCTAAGAGGAGGCATCGCTTCTTTGCTAACGCTAATGTCCCCATCCCCGCGTCGCCGCGTCTCCGTCCCAAATTGAGCCTCTGCAACGCAAAGTGTTAACTTATCTTTGCTTTTTTTGCGTGTTCGCAACGAAGCAAGGGGTGCCGGCGTCTAATAGATGGACAATTGTGCACGAGGGGGAACTCGCGGGTTAAAAAACGCGTTTTGCTAGGGTTATGGCTGAACTTTTCGCAAATGCTGAGATAAATCGTGAGCCGCGCTGGCAAATACTATCCAAACTTGCCGTAGCGTCGCTGGCGCTCCACGCCGTGGTGTTGGCGTCGTTGTTCTACGTTCCCGCGGTGCGCGACATGTTTAATATCGCCGCCTTAATTTCAAACACGGGGTATGTCGATAAGGCATATACAAAAAGCGAGATTGGCGAAGACGTGCAAATGCTGCAATTGCCGGCCGCGAAATTTCGCTATCCCGACGGATACTTCGCCACTGAGACTCAACTACAACTTGCTCAGGCGATTCAAGCAACTCCTGCCGCAGGTTCCCCAATTTCAATTGACCTTAGGCAGATAAGCACGCCTTCGCCGAGCCCGACGCCGGAAGCATCACCATCACCAGCCGCGGGAGTGTCGCCGGCAGTTTCGCCCACAACGTCGCCCACGGTGACAACGGCTGAAAACTCGAAGGCCGACACACCCAAGACACCGGAAGAGGCTGAAGCTGAACTTAACAGGATTGCTGCCGAAAATAATGTGCTAAGGCCCGCCGAGAACGAGATCAATACTCGTCCTTTGAAAGACTGGCTCGCGCGCGCCGACGCGATGCGAAGTAAAGGTGAGTTGGACTTGACCTCCGCGATCGAAATCACCATCGCGGCCAAACTAAGTCCTGAATGCAAATTGATCGAAGCGAACGTTGTGCAGAAGACGGGCGACGTGCGCCTGTTGGAGGTAGCGAAGGAAATGGTGGGAGCCATTGGCGACAGCGGCATGCTGTCGTTCCTGCGCGATCCGAAAAAAATCAAGGATAAGGTGCTAACCTGCGATGAGATGCCTTTGCAACTTACAATTAAACTCGACCAAGCCGATATCAGTGCAAAGGTAGAAACTGAAGCCACCTCGCCGCAGCGGGCAAGCGAGATGGCCGGCGCTTACAACGGAATGTTGGTCATTGGACAGCTCGCCGCAGCGGCAAAGAGCAAAGATGAGGAAGTTCTCTATCGCAATACTAAGGTCACGTCAGAGGACAAGAAAATTCTTGTGAATTTCAGCATGCCGCGCCAGACGGCAAGTGAGATGCTGAAGAAACAACTTACCAAAGCCGGCTAAAACTGGAAAAGCTTTTGTAATCTGTAGGGGCGTCCCTCCGTGTGGGCGCCCCATTTCAAAGGGGGCCACGGCGGACCGCCCCTACAGTAATTTAGCATCACACGAAATTCCACGCGTTTGCCCTGCTTTGGCCCGTCCATTACAATCACAAATTGCACGGATGACTAGAATTTTGACTTTTAATAACTGAGCGATAAGAGACGGAATAGACAATGATCGACAAATTTTTAACTAAAGTATTTGGTAGTAGTAATCAACGCTTTCTGAAATCGGTTCAGCCACTCGTCAATGAAATCAACGCGCTTGAACCCGCCATCAAGAAACTAAGCGACGCTGAACTGCGCGCTCGCAGCCAGTTTTTCAAGGGCAAAGTCCAACAGGCGGTCGCCGGCGTCGAGGACAAGGACGAACTCAAGCGGCTTGAACGTGAAGTGCTTGATGAAATCCTTCCGGAAGCCTTTGCGATTGTTCGCGAGGCCAGTGTGCGCACCACGGGGATGCGCCACTTCGACGTGCAATTGATCGGCGGCATCGTTCTGCACCAGGGAAAGATTGCCGAGATGCGGACGGGCGAAGGCAAAACGCTCGTGGCAACCCTGCCGTCTTATCTCAACGCCCTGACCGGACGCGGCGGCGTTCACGTCGTTACCGTGAACGATTACCTCGCCTCTCGCGACGCCGAGTGGATGGGTCAGATTCATCGCTTCCTGGGACTCGAAGTTGGTTGTATTCAAAACGACATGGATGATTTTGAGCGGCAAACTGCTTATGCCGCCGATATCACCTACGGCACCAACAATGAGTTTGGCTTCGATTACCTGCGCGACAACATGAAGTTCGATCTGGCTACGTGCGTCCAGCGTGGTCATTACTTCGCCGTCGTTGACGAAGTCGATTCAATTCTAATCGATGAAGCCCGCACACCGCTGATCATCTCCGGCCCCTCCGACGAAGCCACCGACAAGTATTACCAGGCAGACGCCATCGTGCCGCAACTCAAGCGCGGTGAAGACGTCGACGGCGTTAAGACCGGTGACTACATTGTCGATGAAAAAGCGCACACGGCGGTACTGACGGAAGATGGCGTCGATAAGGCGGAGCGTCTGCTCGGAGTCGGCAACCTATACGATCCAGTCAACATGGATTTGCTGCATTGCGTCGAGCAGGCCCTCAAGGCGCACACGCTGTACCGGCTCGATCACCAGTATGTCGTTCAGGACAACAAAGTAATCATCGTCGACGACTTCACGGGACGTCTGATGGAAGGTCGCCGTTGGTCGGATGGGTTGCACCAGGCGGTGGAAGCCAAAGAGGGCGTCAAGATTGAGAAGGAGAATCAAACCCTCGCAACGATTACGTTGCAGAATTACTTCCGGCTTTACGAGAAACTTTCCGGCATGACCGGTACCGCAGAAACCGAAGCCGCGGAATTTCACTCCACCTACAAACTCGATGTCATCGTCATTCCCACGCATATGCCGATGGTGCGCACAGACTTTTCCGACATGATCTATCGCACCCTCCCGGAAAAGTGGGATGCGGTGATCGAGGAAATCAAGGACTGCCACGATCGCGGTCAGCCGACACTCGTCGGCACCGTTTCGGTGGAGAACTCCGAACTGATTTCCCGCCGTTTGCAGAAAGAAGCGGTGCCGCACAACGTCCTGAACGCGAAGTATCACGAACGCGAAGCTGAGATCGTGGCCCAGGCGGGGCGCAAGGGTTCAGTCACGATCGCTACCAACATGGCCGGCCGCGGTACAGACATTCTGCTGGGCGGCAATCCGGATTTCATGGCGCGCGAGTTTCTCAAGAAGGAAGAGATTGATCCCGATGAGGTGACCGAAGAACAGTGGGCCAAGGCCTTCGCCAGTGCTAAACGGATCGTCGAGGAAGAGCACAAGGAAGTCGTCGGACTAGGCGGCCTGCATATCCTCGGCACCGAACGTCACGAGTCGCGCCGCATCGACAATCAGTTGCGTGGTCGCGCCGGCCGTCAGGGCGATCCCGGATCTTCGCGTTTCATACTTTCGCTGGAAGACGATCTGATGCGCATCTTCGCCGGCGACAAGGTGAAAGCCTTGATGCAACGGCTGGGTATGGAAGAGGGTGTCGCCATCGAATCAAAGATGGTCTCGAAACGCATTGCTGCGGCCCAGAAGTCTGTCGAGGGCCGCAACTTTGAATCGCGCAAACACCTGCTCGAATACGACGACGTAATGAACAAGCAGCGTGAGACGATTTACGGCTTGCGCCGCCAATTGATGGAGGAACCGGATCAGCGTGAATACCTTTTGGGCGATCCGCCGAAGTCGGGTGTTGCTTACGATCTGCTGACAGACATTACGAGACAATATCTTAATCCCGACGTGTCGCCCGACGATTGGGACGTGGAAAACTATGCGATTCAGGTGAAGACGATTTACGACTTTGATCCTGAGGCCGCGCACATTGATTTCAACAACCTAACTTCACCGGAAGTTGCCGATCACATTTGGGAAGAACTGAAGAAGAAATACAGTTTCAAAGAACAACAGATCGGCGTCGAGGCGATGCGCACTTACGAGCGCATCATCATGCTTAACATTATCGACGCGCAGTGGAAGGATCACCTGCTTTCCCTCGATCATTTGAAGCAGGGCATCGGACTGGTTGGTTATGGGCAGAAGGATCCGCTCGTCGAATATAAGAAGCAGAGTTTCGACATGTTTCAGGAAATGCTCGACCGGATCGATACGAGCACAATCCGTTCGCTCTTCAATCTTCAGGTGGTCGCAGAAGAGCCACCGGAAGCCTTGCGTCAACGACGCATGCCGCGGCGTTCGACCTCGCTGACCTTCACCGGGCCAAACCAGGGAGCGGCAGCGGCGGGTGAGGAAGGTGGCAAAGTTAAGACGATTGTTCGGGATCAGCCGAAAATCGGTCGGAACGAGCTGTGCCCCTGCGGCTCGGGACGAAAGTATAAGAAGTGTCACGGCGCTGCGGTGTAACGGTTTCGAGTTTCGAGTTGTATTGCTGATGTTAAGTCCTCGCCATTCAGTTCTCTGGTTCCTCATCGCCGGGACTACTATCCTGTTCCATTACTCGTCATGCGCATACCCAGCCATGGCTCAAGCACTGCCCGCTTCCGGTGCTGCAGAGCGCCAACGCGGCATCGACCTCTATCGTCAAGGGCAGTTCACGGAAGCAGCAAAGCTGTTGAGGGAGGTTGTTAATACTAATGGAACCGACGAGCAGAGCTGGTACTACCTGGGTTTAGCGCTTCTGCAGAACCCGAAAGAGATCAAATTAGCCTCGCAGGCCTTTGAGACCGCAATCAAGTTAACGCCAAATTTTGCGGCTGCGCATGCAGGATTGAGCTATGCCTTCCTGAAGCGTGACAAGTTTTCGGACGCCTTGCGCGAAGCTCAAGCGGCTCTCAAGATTGATTCCAGAATCGCTAATGCCCATCACATCATTGCTGTTATTCGTCTGAATGCAGGTGCCGATGAAGAAGCTCTGAAAGAAGCTCGAGAAGCGATCAGGCTAAACCAAAATCTTGCAGCCGCATACCTCGTAAAAAGCGAGGCGCTCCTATCAATCTATGCCGACGACGTATGGGACGCCTCGAGGTCTTACAAGGCACCAGCGAAACCACCGCCGCCTTTGACCCGGGAAGAACAAGCGAAGCGACGTCAGAAGCGGAAACAAGATCTTGCTCCGCTCACGGAAGCGGCTCAGAGTCTTGAGGTTTATTTGCGAATGAACCCTTCCGATCCGGCAAACGAAAGAAGGCGGGAGCAACTGGCAAACTTGAGAGTGTTCATGGATCCCGATGGCGGTCAAACAAACAGCGAACGGATCTCGTTCGGGTTCGAAGTAACCACAAAGGCCCGTGTGCTCGACAAGCCGGAGCCGGAGTATACGGAAGAAGCGCGCTCGGCTCGAGTTAGGGGCACCGTAGTACTTCAGGGAGTATTTGGGGCAGACGGAAAACTTCGAAATATTCTGATTATCAAGGCCCTACCACACGGTCTCACAGAAAGCGCAATTATGGCTGCGCGAAGTATCAGATTTACGCCTGCCACTATCGATGGCAAACCGGTCTCGATGTTTATACAGCTCGAATATAACTTTAATCTCTAGGCCCGCGGTCTCAATCAGCTCCGTCCGCCCGCGCCCCCCACCGCGAGACTCACTTCTGAAGTTACGAAGACCTTCATCCCGCTGCAAAGTCTCACCCAACTTTTCTCGCGTTTAAGGTAAACTCGATCTGCGTCGCTCTGTTTCATGAGTACTATCACTAAAAACCCAGTCGTTGAAGCCATCATTAGCGGCAAAGCTCCACAACCGGCGCGCCTCGCGGCCGCGAGCGGACTCTTGCCACTGCCCCAGGCAGATCTTCTTGAAGTGCTGGTCGCACTGCAACAATCCGAGGACGCGGAAATAGCAACGGCGGCAACCGCGACATTACAGGAACAGGACAACTCAGACCTGCTAGATGCCGCAAAGAATGCTGACACTTCACCGGCAGTGCTCGATTATCTTGGCGGTCTGACGACGACGCGCGAGATTCACGAAGCCGTGATCCTGAACAAGAACACGCCGGATCCGGCGATCGCTCAGCTCGCGGCAGCAATTGAAGATGGTTCGTTGTTGGAATTGATCACCCTAAACCAACAACGGCTGGTGCGCGTGCCCCGGATCATCGATGCGATTCTGCAGAATCCCGCGCGCACGACTGAGGCTGAACGCCGCGCGCGGGAAACCCAGACGGAGTTCTTTGAGAAGGAACGGGGCGCGAAACAAATTGCCGGGGAGTTGCGGGCGCGCGGCAAGAGTGCGGCTGCGGAGTTTTTTGAGTCTGCCGAGCTGACGACCATCCATGGCGAACTCAGCCTGGAAGATGCGTGGCTGATTGCTGAGCACATCGAAGTTTCTGATGCCGAGCTCGACGACTCCTGGCTGCCTTCCGAACGTTACGATGAAGTGGAAGACGCCGCCACCCTCGCGGCTGCAATGCAAAAAGTAATCGAATACGAGACGTTGGAGGCGGGCGCACCACTTGCACCGGATCGCGTCTCTCTGATTCGGCGCCTGATGTTGATGAATGCACGTGACCGGATGAAACTGGCGCGGAAAGGTGATCGCGAGGCACGTAGTATCTTGATTCGCGATACAAACAAGATGGTAGCCTGCGCCGTCATCGCCAATCCGCGCATTACCGAACAGGAAGCGGAAAACATTGCCACGATGCGCACGGTTTCCGATGAGGTGTTGCGTCTGATGGCGATGAACCGCAACTGGGCGCGCTCATACACCATCATTCATAACCTGGTGCGTAATCCTCGGACTCCAATTCCCACCGTCATTAATATCCTGCCACGCATCCGCACCAAGGATCTGCAGAATCTGAATCAGAACCGCAACGTCTCCGACGCCATTCGCCGTCAAGCAAACCGTCTCGCCCAGGCTCGTTCGGGCGAATAAGAGAGGGTTAACAGGAAAAAAGGGGGAGGGGGGAAGGCAGGACTTTCTGTTGCCTTCTCCCCCCGTTCCCCTCTTTCCCTTATTCAGTTATTCAACGACCCACGTCTCGCCGCTATTAATCAGCTTATCGAGACTTCCGGGGCCGTGCTTCGCAATCGCTTCGTTGATCTGATTAGTCAGCAAATCTTCATAGGTAGCGCGCTGTACGGCGCGGAAAATACCCACCGGTTGCGGGAATTCAGGCTGCTCCATCCGTGCAAGCATGAAAGCCACCGAAGGATCTCCAAGATAGATATCGTGCACCAGCAAGTCGGCTTCAGTGACTCCATTCTCGCCGATCGTTACAACTTCCGGTAAAGCACCCTTCATGCGAATTCCGCGATTACCTTCTTTTCCAAAAATCATGGGCTTGCCGTGCTCCAAGTAAAGTACGCGGTCCTGGCGCACGCTGCGTTCGGCAAATTGATCGAAGGCGTGATCGTTGAAGATGTTGCAGTTCTGATAAACCTCGACGAACGAAATCCCCTTGTGCCTCGCGGCAGCCTGGACCACGCTACCGAGATGCTTCACATCGATATCAATCGACCGCCCGACGAAGGTCGCCTCACTAGCGATTGCCAGTGACAAAGGGTTAACGGGGTAGTCGATTGCGCCTACCGGCGTCGACTTTGTTCTTTTGCCAAACTCCGATGTGGGACTGTACTGCCCTTTCGTCAAACCGTAGATGCGATTGTTGAAAAGGATGTAATTGAGATCGAGATTGCGCCGGATCGCGTGCATGAAGTGATTGCCGCCGATCGAGAGCGCATCGCCGTCACCGGTAATCACCCAGACACTCAATTCCGGGTTCGCACACTTGATGCCGGTGGCGATCGCCGGCGCGCGTCCGTGGATACTGTGGAAGCCATACGTGTTCATGTAGTACGGAAAGCGCGACGAGCAACCGATGCCAGACACGAAGACAATTTTTTCGCGCGGTACTCCAAGTTCGGGCATCACTTTCTGCACGTTATTCAGGATCGCATAGTCACCGCAGCCGGGACACCAGCGCACTTCCTGATCAGAAACGAAGTCGGCTTTCTTTAACTCGCCGGGTGGTGGGGCAATCTTGAAGGAAACAGCTCCGTCATCACTCTCGGCAGATACTGCTGTCTCAATGATGGGCTTGTTGCCGTTGCCATGTTGACCATTTTCACCTGTGCTCATCTTTACTCCTAAGATCTTTAATGCGCTGGATTTGGTTAAATTCACCGCCGTCTAACTCACAAATACTCTTCTACCTTCCTGACTATCTCCCGGATCTGGAACGGTCGTCCTTTGACCTTCGAAAACGGAACTGCATTAACCAGGTACTTTGCGCGAATCATGGTGCAGAGTTGCCCCAGATTCATCTCCGGAATGATCACGGTCTCAAATCCGGAAAGCACGTCTCCCAGGTTTCTCGGGAACGGATTTAAGTAACGCAGGTGTGCGGCGGAAACGCTCTTTCCTTCGGCCTGTAGCTTCTCCACCGCTGTGGCAATTGAACCGTAGGTTGAACCCCAGCCCAGCACCAGAACCTTTCCGCTCGCCGCGCCAAAAACTTCAACTGGGGGTATATAGTTGGCCACGCGATCGATTTTCTCCTGGCGAAGTTTCACCATCAGGTGGTGGTTTTCCGGATCGTAATTGACGTTACCGGTGATGTGCTGTTTCTCAATGCCACCGATGCGGTGCTCCAACCCGGGAGTGCCGGGAATTGCGTAGGGCCGCGCGAGCGTTTCGGGATCGCGTGCATACGGCATGAAACCCGCCGGATCCGTAGCAAAGGTAACCTCGATCTTCGGCAGTTGATCAATTTCTGGCAGAGCCCAGGGCTCGGCGCCATTTGCCAGGTAACCATCTGAGAGATAGAAAACCGGGCTCATGAATTTGAACGCGAGCCGCACAGCTTCGATTGCCATATGAAAACAGTCTGCCGGCGTCGCTGGGGCAATAACAATCGCGGGACATTCGCCATTACGTCCCCAGACTGCCTGAAACAGATCCGCTTGCTCCGTCTTCGTCGGCAACCCTGTTGAAGGACCGCCCCGCTGGACGTTGACGATAATGAGCGGCAATTCAGTCATGACTGCCAATCCAATAGCTTCCTGCTTGAGCGCCACACCCGGCCCTGATGTTCCGGTGAGTCCGATCTCTCCGGCAAAGCTGGCGCCAATTGCCGAACACACGGCAGCAATTTCGTCTTCGGCTTGAAATGTTTTCACCCCAAAACTCTTGTGCCGTGCCAGCTCGTGCAGGATGTCGGAGGCGGGCGTGATCGGATATGAACCATAGAACAACTCGCGGCCGGCGAGTTGCGAAGCCGCCACAAAACCGATCGCAGTCGCTTCATTGCCGGTAATCTTCCGATACTTGCCCGGCGCAATCTGCGCTTTCTTGATCGTAAAGTGAGTGGTGAAAACCTCGGTTGTGTCGGCAAAGTTGTAGCCGGTTCGGAGGGCAATCTCATTTGCCTTGGCCAGCTGTGGATTCTTACCAAACTTGGCGGTGATCCAACCGAGCGTGTTATCGAGCGGCCGATCGTAGAGCCAATAGAGCACGCCTAGCGCGAAGAAGTTTTTGCAGCGATCGATCTCTTTGCGCGTCAGCTCAACATTGCCTTTCAACGCATTCATGTTCAGCGTGGTGATTGGCAATTTGTGCACGCGGTAACCCGCCAGCGACCCATCTTCGAGTGGATTGGAGTCGTACTTCGCATACCGTAGATTCTCCGGCGTGAAGCCATCGGTGTTAATGATCAGCGTGCCACCATCTTCGAGATCGGCGAGATTCACTTTCAGGGCCGCCGGATTCATCGCCACCAACACGTTCGGCTGATCACCCGGAGTCTTGATGTCCTGACTAGAGAAGTTCAGCTGAAAGCCGCTAACACCCGGCAAGCTGCCGGCAGGAGCCCGTATCTCCGCGGGGAAATCCGGCAAGGTCGAGATATCGTTGCCGACAACTGCCGATGTGTTGGTGAATTGCGTTCCGGTTAACTGCATGCCATCGCCGGAATCACCAGCAAAGCGGATGGTTACAGTTTCGACTTCTTCGAGGTGCTTTTCCGCATGTTCGCGCGGGGGTTCAATAACGGTGCTCATGGAGTGATTAGGCCTTTTTGGAGTGTGTAATGCTTCTGCAGGTGGAATTCCTTTCTTGAAAGACGCAAAGGAATTGTAACACAAGGGTGTCGGGTGTCAGATGTCGGAAGTCACGTCTCGCAAGCGTTGGAGTAGCCTGTGACATGGGTCACAGATTTCAGGTCTTCGGTCTTCGGTCTTCGGTCTTGGGTCTTGGGTCTTGGGTCTTGGGTGTTAGGTGTAACTGAACTGAGATCCGCTTGTTGAGGTTTCGTCTCAGTTCGTGGATCGCTCACTGTTGCTCGAGGAAATCCTCCATGAAACCACACTAGGCAGCATGTCCCTCAAACTTGAGACTTGAGACCTGAGACTTGAGATTTCTTGTACGGCGACATCTCGACCAGTCTTTCAATGATTCCTGGCAACACTGCAAGCGTGCGATCGATCTCTGCTTCCGTATTGAAACGTCCGAGGGAAAAACGGATTGAACCCCGCGCCGCCGTGAAGGGAATGTTCATCGCACGCAGCGTCGGCGATGACACCTTCGTGGTCGAATGACACGCCGAGCCGGTCGAGACGCAGATGCCCTCGCGGTCGAGATGCAACAGAATGTTCTCGCCTTCAACGTTTTCAAATGAGATATTTGTGGTGTTTGGAAGCCGTTTGCCCGGAGTGGTCGTGCCGTTAACACGGGCATTAGGAACTCTCTTAAGAAGCTCAGTTTCTAACTTGTCTCGCAGTCGCTCGATCTCCTCATGCTCGTTGGAGATTCGCGCTAACTCACACGCAGCACCCAGGCCCACGATGTTTGGCACTGCGGACGTGCCGGCGCGCCGGCCATGTTCCTGGGCCCCGCCGATAATAAAAGGCGGCAACGTAACTCCACTGCGCACATAGAGTGCTCCGATTCCCTGCGGTGCATGAAGTTTGTGGCCTGAGAGGGCAAACAGATCGAGTTCAAGGTTCTTCAGATCAATGGGAATCTTACCCACCGCCTGCACGCCATCTACGTGAAATACAGCGTCTGAGTGCTCTCGAATAATCTTTCCAATCTCTTCCATGGGAAACAGCACTCCGGTTTCATTGTTGGCGAGCATCACGGAAACGATACCCGTATCACGACGCAATGAACGCCGCAGTTGATCCAGATCGAGTTCGCCATTTCCATCCACGTCCAGCCATGTCACTTCGCAACCAATCTGTTCCAGGTGCTCACAGAGATTCCGCACCGCTTCATGTTCGACGCGCGTCGTGATGATGTGCCGGCGAGTGGGATTCTGTTCCAGAAAACCGCCAATGGCCCAATTATCTGACTCTGAACCGCAGGAGGTGAACACAACTTCGCTTACGTCGGCGGCCCCGATCAAATCCGCCACCTGTTGGCGCGCATGCTCAACGGCTGCCTTCATTTTTCGTCCCAGTGAATGCGCCGAAGATGGATTCCCGTAGTGTTCCGAGAGATAAGGCTGCATCGCATCAAGAACATGCGGAGCAATGCGCGTGGTAGCGTTGTTGTCTAAGTAGATCAAGTCCATTTGGCCTTCCGTTTACTAGTGAGTCTTTTTCTCGAAGGGAGACGCCCTGTTATACTCTCGCGCCTCGCGAGAAACCGGTTGTGCACTTCTGTTTCCAGGCGAAGCTTGTTTGCAGCAGGCTTGAAACTCCAGGAGTGGTGATGCTCGCCCTTCTCTATTTTGCACTGGCCATTTATTTCGGCGATCGCATCAGTCGCTCTTTTTTTCGTTTCATCTCAGTCCCACACCGGCTGGCCACTTCATTTCTTACGGGCTTGCTGCTGAGTACGCTGATCACATACCTCGGCTCGCTCGCGTTTGCACGATCTAGTCAGCCCCTCGTAATGGGCACCATCACTTTTCTCGCAGCGTTTGCCCTGGCAATCTACAAAATTCCTCGACACGCAGCAGCGGATTATCTTAACACTTACCGCGAGCGCCCCTTTGGCTCCGCCCGTTGGGACTGGATCTGCTGCGGCGCGTTCTTGCTTTTTGCCTGCTGGCTGATGTTTGCAACGCTGAATTTCAAAGAAGGTAAGTTTTGGATTGGCTTTAAAGGCTGGACCGATTTCGGCGCCAATATCTCGTTAATCCAGAGCTTCGTTTTTGGTCACAACTTTCCCACCACCCACCCATTCTTTCCAGGTGAACCGATCCGCTACCACTTCCTTTTCTGGTTTCAGGCGGCGAATCTCGAATTCCTCGGGCTTAACCCCGTCTGGAGTATCAATCTGCTGAGCATCGTTTCGTTGCTGGCGCTCTTGATTCTCATCGTGACCTTCGCGGAGATCCTCTTCAACTCAAGGCCGGTTGGGAGAATCGCTGCTCTACTATTCTTGTTTTCGAGCTCGCTTTACTACCTGCCGTTCGTGCGGTCTCAAGAAAGTATCAGCGGCCTTCTCAGCTCGACGCTTCACCGGACAGAGTTTCTGTCGTCGGGCTATCCGTGGCGGGGCGAAGACTGGGGCGTGCTGACAATCAGCGTCCTCGGTTTCCAGAGACACTTTATCAGTGGCATTGCGATTCTTGTTGTCGTGCTGATTTTTCTGGTCGATCGATATCAGCAAAATGTTAGAAAGATTGGGAGCGAGGATAAGAGCCGAACGGACGGTTTCGGAAGTAATAATCCGCGCACTGAAAATCGGCTGCTGGCATTAGAGATCGATAAGCCACTGCTCAGCGCTTCGGTCTTTTCCGGCTTATTGATCGGCCTGCTTCCTTTCTGGAACAGTGCCGTCTTCGTTGCAGCACTGGCCGTGCTCGGCTGTCTCTTGCTTCTCTTTTCACACCGGTTTTACCTTGCGTCGCTGCTTGCCACGGCAGTCCTGATAGGTCTTCCGCAGGTTTTGTTGCTCAGACCGCGAACGGTGGATCAGCCGATATTTCACTGGGGATATACGATGGACAACCCAACGATATTCCAGGTTCTCAAGTATCTCGGCTGGGCGTTTGGTTTTAAGTGGTTGCTGATTCTGGTGGCGCTTATTCTTCTCTCGAAAGCGCACCGCAAGTTTTTTCTGGCGTCATTAAGTCTGGTTGTCATTGTGTTCACGTTTCAATTGAGCACAGACATTTTCAACAACCACAAATTTTTGAACCTCTGGGGTGTTTTCGCCTCTATCTTTGCCGCATACGGATTATGGCGCATCGGCAAAGCTCATGTAGCCGGGACAGTGCTGGCGTGCGTGCTGGCATTGGCGACGATCTCTGGAGGAATAGTCGATCTATTTCCCATTCATAACGACCCCGCGCTCACCGTCCCTTACGAGAATGATAGATTGACCACCTGGCTCCTGGAAAATACTCAGCCATCGGATGTGTTCCTGACTCATCCTCTGCTTACTCATCCAATTCTGTTTACGGGTCGCAAGATTTTTCTCGGAAACACGCTCTTCGCGTGGTCTTCGGGCTATCGAGTGGGTGAGCGGGAAGCGGTTTACGTTTCCATGTTCCAGGAACGCAATCCGGTTGAGCTGGTTCGTCTGCTTAACCAGAACAGCATTGCTTATGTAGCAATCGATAACGGCGTGCGCTCAAACAGCCTCATAAAACATCTGAACGAATCGGTTTATCAGCAGCATTTTGAAAAAGTCTTTGATGATACCGATCGGCAATATGACCTGCTGACAATCTACAAGGTTCCAGCTGCCGCACCAGAATTTGCGCCAACGAAGTGATCACCAATGCCCTTCCTAATCCTCGCGCGCGATTTGATCAAGGATATCTTCAATCAAGGGGTGACATGAACGGCAGCCCGCGCCGGCATTTGAGGCTTTGGTAACTTCCGCGATCGTGTGCAGTCCGCCTGCTTGGATTGCAGTTTCGATGGTCTTTTCCGAAACGCCAAAGCAGGTACAAATTAGTGCTTCTCCTCCCGACCATTCAGCGCGCATCGCATCGCTGTAATTGATGATTGCGGCGAGAAACCCCTGATTAGTTAGTGCCAGGCAGTTTCCCTTTTCGGCGGGCCAATCGTGACCCATCATTGCCCGCAGGGACGCCGGTGATTGGCAGATGATCGCTGCCTCGCCAGTGGTCTTACCTGTCAACGCCTCGCTTAGGGCCGAGCAACTCGCGACAAGGTAACTGCAGCCGACAACTTTGAATTTCGCTGCGGTAATTCGCTGAGCTTCGTCCACTCGTAATGAGACCCGCACTACGGCCCCGCAGCTAAAGGATGCAGCGCTGCCCGCGCCATCCGGGTTATCCAGCGCGCCAACGTTATGCGGTGTGAAGAAATGTTCTTTTATTAGACTTGCGGACATCAGTAATTGTAGTGGGGCTCAGTATTTCGTGAAAAGTACGCTAACTTACGCGCGAACAAAAGAGCGCGTTACAGTGCCGCAATCAGCCCTACGTTTAGCGGTAGCCACTGCGGGCTGCTCGCGAATGAATCGATACAGTACGGGAGCGACAGCTCGCTGTGATTGAATTCGGCTGGTACGGCTCGCCCACCGTACTGGATGGCCCTGTTCGACTTTTCAAAACTCTATACGGCATAATCCTACTTCACCCAATAACCACATGTCCCAACTAACTCCAGAACTTATCCTTGATGCCTTGCGGCAGATCAACGATCCAGACTTACACAAAGACATCGTCACGCTCGGGTTTATCAAAGACCTTGCGATTGATGGTGGCAACGTCTCATTTCGCATTGTACTGACCACTCCGGCATGTCCCGTGAAAGATCAAATGGAAGGCGCCGCCAGGGAACTTGTAGGCGCCATTCCCGGCGTGCAGACAGTCAGCGTAAAAATGGATGCCGAAGTTCCCAAAGGCCGAGGCATCGGCGAGAAGGTTTCCGTTCCGGGCGTTCGCAACATCATCGCCGTCTCGTCTGGCAAAGGTGGCGTCGGCAAATCAACTGTCGCCGTCAACGTAGCCGTCTCGCTGGCGCTTGATGGCGCGCGCGTCGGTTTAATGGACGCAGACGTTTATGGTCCCAACGTTCCCATGATGCTCGGCGCCAGCAATGCGCAACCCGTTGTCGAAGGCAACAAATTGGTGCCAATCGAAGCTTATGGCGTAAAGATAATGTCCATGGCTTTCCTGCAACCGGGCGACAAACCCATGATCGTGCGGGGCCCGATCTTGCACGGCCTCGTCAAACAGTTTCTCTCTGACGTGAAGTGGGGCGAACTCGATTATCTCGTTGTTGACATGCCACCCGGCACCGGCGACGTCCAGTTATCACTAGCGCAACTTGTGCCGGTGCAGGGCGCCGTACTGGTCACAACTCCCCAGGACGTTGCCGTCGCCGATGTGCGCCGTGCTTTGCGGATGTTCGAAACGGTTGCGATTCCGATCCTGGGAATCGTCGAGAACATGAGCTACTTCATCGCGCCCGACACCGGCAATCGTTACGACATTTTTGGCCAGGGTGGTGGCGAAAGACTGGCAGACATGTATCAGGTGCCTTTTCTAGGGGCCATTCCTCTCGGAATTAGCGTTAGAGAAGGAGGCGACTCAGGTAGACCGGTGGTAGTAAGCGAGCCGGATTCGCCGCAAGCCCAGGCTTTTCGTCGCCTCGCCGAAGAAGTGGCGCGGCAGGTTTCAATAGAAGCCATGAAACCTGAACTTGTCGTTTTGGGAAAAGGCCAGTAACATCATTGCCGATTGGCGATTGCAGATTTCCGATTGTGTCAACACTGTAAATTTGACTTTTACCCATCAGGCGATCCAGTTACACGAATCGGCAATTGGCAATTGGAAATCGGCAATTGATTAAAGGAGAATTCTTAAGGAATGTCAGCAAATACAACATCAACCGGCACCACCAGCGGCGCCCCTATGGCTCCGGCCATGACGCTTATCGTCACTGAGCCGGCCGCGGCCGAGATCAAGAAATTCATGTCAAACGAGGAGGGTTTGCCGGAAACCGCTGGACTCCGTGTCCGCGTCGTCCCGGGCGGCTGCTCCGGTTTTCAATACAGTTTGAATATTGAAGAGGAATCGCGGCAGGGCGATTTCATTCTTAACGAACATGGCGTGCGACTATTTGTCGACATGTTCAGCGCCCAATATCTGAACGGTGTGCAGATTGACTACGTCAGCGGCGTGATGGGTTCGGGCTTCACGTTCACCAATCCAAACGCCACCGGAAGCTGTGGCTGCGGCACTTCGTTTACGGCATAGTCTTACGGCAGGCTTACCTGCCACTGCAAAGACAGGCGCAATGCCTGTTATGAAAACGGCGCGGTGCATATTTGAGGCTGGGCAGTCTGATCAAGACGCCCGGCCTTATTTGTTTTCTTTATTTCCGTAATGCGAATCCTTCAAGCCCAATCCGCAAGAGAGATCCAGCAAGTGCGCGAATTGTTCGGTGAGTATGTCGCCTGGCTGGGAATTAATCTGTGCTTTCAAAACTACGACAAAGAGGTAGCAGAGTTGCCCGGCGATTATGCGCTGCCGAGTGGACGGCTGTTGTTGGCTCTTGCTGATGACGGCGAGGCCGCAGGGTGCGCCGCATTACGCGACCTCGCAGATGGAGTCTGTGAAATGAAGCGGCTCTTTGTGCGACCTGACTTTCGCGGACAACGTTTAGGGTGGCAAATGGCAGAAATGATTCTCGCTGAAGCGCGGGCAATCGGTTACGAGCACATTCGTCTCGACACTTTACCGGGCAAGATGGATCGGGCCATCGTCATGTATCGAACCCTGGGATTCAAAGACATCGCACCCTACTACAACAATCCCGTCGCGGGCGCTGCGTTCATGGAGCTGAAACTGACGTAAGTCTCAGGTCTCAGGTTTCAAGTCTCAAGTCTCAAGGCGAACGTTAGAAACCGCCAAGGCTCCAAGACGCCAAGTCGCAAAGGGAAATTAATTAGCAACAGGCTAAGACCCCTCAACACGAGCTCTGAGACGCGAGACCTCAGATGCTGCAACTTAACTGCATGAGCTCTCTTTGCGACTTGGCGACTTGGCGCCTCGGCGCCTCGGCGGTTTCT
>JBAPXA010000384.1:0-5175 GCA_049283975.1 Pyrinomonadaceae bacterium
CTTCATAGAGGCTGCAGTTCGCGAACTATCGAATCTTCGGTAGGCAGCACCGGCTCATGTACGAGCGACTCGGGTCGCTTTACCAGGATGCGTCTGTTAACGAATTCGATCGTACCTTCCCGGCGCATCGCGTTCAAGCGCACCGTCACACTTTCGCGGGTGGAGCCTACGATGGAGGCAATTTCTCGATGCGGCAAAGGAATATCAATCAAGACGCCTTCCCGCTCGGGCACCCCATAGCGGTGGGAGAAATCCGCGAGCAACCGATCCAGCCGGGCGGGAATCGCATTGAGGGCGAAGTCAGCAAGCCGCCGCTCGGCATTTTCAAGTCGTTGACCGATCAGGCGGAAAGTGTAATTATGAAGTTGACTGTTCCCCACCATCCCCTTTTGAAAATCCCCCGCAGGAATTCTTATTAGCCGCGAATTTGCGTAGGTAATTGCGCAATTCTCCCTTCTCCCGGCTGTGGAGTAGAGAGCTGATTCGCCGAACAAGGAGCCATCCGAAAGGATGTCAATGACAGCTTCCCGTTTAGTTAGCGGGTCAATGCGGCAGAGTTTGACGCGACCATGAACAATGGCAAATAGGGAGTCAGCGGGATCACCCGCCTTGTAAATGAAACGCCGGCGCCGGACATCAAGAACGACGGAAGTGCGCGCGAGTTCCGCAGCGGATGAGTCGTCCAGCGTCGGACCAAAATCCAGTTGCCGGATAAGGGTTGCAAGATCCGCTGCTTTCAAATCGCGAGCACGCTTCGGGTACATGGCTGTGTTGTCCCTGTCTCTCATGGGAGATTGAGTTAAAGGCTTCTCGAAAGCTAAAAGACGCTTCTAACTATAAAATATGATGATCCTGACGTTGGGTAGCGGTACCGAGTAAGGAAAACCCCTGGGAATTTGTTCGAGGTCGCTGTCTTTGCTATTGCACTGAAATGGTAATTGGGGCAACGCGAAACAGACAATCACAGAATGGGCCAAACTCTAGCACGAAGGTCAAAGGCACGCAACATTTAACAAGCGGGAAACATTCATCCATGGTAGGAAAACCCCACGTTCTCGTCGTTGACGACGACCCCGATAAACTCATCCTGCTTCAGTTCGCCCTAACCCGAGCTGGCTATCACGTGCGCACAGCCGAAGACGGCGAGGAAGGGCTGGCGGCAGTAAATTCCTTTGACCCGGACCTGATTGTATCCGACATCATGATGCCGCGCATGAATGGCTACGAATTGGCTCGCCGCATTCGGGAGAATCCGCAGACACGCTTCATCCCCATCATCCTGCAAACGGCCGCCGGATCCCGAGCGGAGGATCAACGGCTCGGTTCGGAAGTGGGCGCCTTGGGCTTTATCACCGACCCCACCGACCTGGATTTGCTCCTCGCGCGAGCGCGCACCTTGCTGGACTTTAAGGCCTATCTCGATACCTGCGAGGAACAGGCATCGACCGATCACCTGACCGGCCTGGCTAATCGGCGTCGGTTTGAGCGCCAGTTGGAAAGGGAAGTCGCCCGCACGGCCCGGCATGAGCGCCCCTTCTCGTTGATTACCCTCGACATCGATCATTTCAAGAGAGTGAACGACACGTATGGTCACGAAACAGGCGATGATGCCATTAAGAGTCTCGCGCGCGCTCTGCAGCAGGGGACTCGCGGTATCGATCTCGCTGCACGAATCGGCGGGGAAGAGTTTGCCGTGATCCTTACTGAGACCAGTTTGACAGGCGCGATCGAGGTTGCGGAACGATTGCGAGCGGCGCTCAAGGCAGTTGAGATCCCAGCAGTGGGGCAGATTGCTGCCAGCTTCGGGGTGGCCGAATGCCCCACCCATGCCGAAACCGCACGGGAACTGTTGGCGCGCGCCGACGCGGCTTTGTATGAAGCTAAGCGAGAGGGGAGGGACCGAGTGGTCGGAGCGAGAACGAGCGAAGTTAGCTCGAACTCCATCGTGGCCGGACGCGTACAATGATCGGACCTGAGTCCCAAGTCCCAGGTCCCAAGTCTCAGGTCTCAAGTCCCAGGCATCTGACACCCGACACCCGACACCTGAAACCTGAAACCTGAAACCTGAAACCTGAAACTTATTAATGGGCGACTACAAAGACAAGATTGAAGAGTGGCAGCGCGCGGCGAAGCGCAAGGCACGCGAACTCGATGAGAAGTTTGCGATCTCCGAGCTCGTCGAAGAAGGTTCGCGTGTAGCGGGCGAAACTGCCAAGCGCGGTGCGGAGACCCTTGCCAGCGGCGCCCAAAAGATTCGGGTCGAAGCGGAGAAGTTAAGCGAAGACGGAGATGTTGGCGACACTGCTCGTCGCTTCAAAGACGAAGCGCTGCGGGGGGCGCAGAAGGCTGGGGAATCAATCCGCAACGTTGCCGGCGATGCTGGTAAGAAGGCGGGCGAAGTAATCGATGATGCGAAAAAGCATTACGACCGGGCCTCGCAGATGTATGACACGGGAGCCAAATTCACACGTGCTTCCGCAGCGGCGAGGTCGGGACTAATGAAAGCGCGCGATTGGGTCAAAGCCAATCCCGGCAAGGCCGCTGCAGTTTCGTTTTCTTTAGTGCTCGGCGTGCGCCTGGGTGCGGCGCTTCCGGGAATGGATGCGGTCCTGCTAGGCGCTCACCCACACTGGCTTACCCATTCGGCCTTACCAATCTTCGGCATCAGAAAACTGAGTGAGAAGTTTGATGGTTATCTGCGCAAGCAGGAAGAGTTGATCGCCAAGGGTGAATTGTCCGAGGCGGAACAGAAACGGGTGGAGTTTGAACGTAACATTACCAAGTATGTGGGAGCGCCCTTGCTCGGTGCGTTTAGCTGCGCGGCTGGTGCAGCGATGTTTGCGCAGATCCTACAGCCGGGCAACGTGGTGGGCGCGCCTGTGAGCTGGCTCGTAGGGGGAAATCCGTTTCTGGGCGGCGTTTGGCTATTTGCCAACGGCGTCATCTGCTTCCACGAAGGTTATAAGTTTTTCATGATTGCGCTCGCGGATCAGGATGAGGTCGCGCGCGTAGTCAAAGAGATCAAGGGACTGTTACCGGCGGCGGCCACCTCCTAAGACGAAAAGAAAGTCAAACAAGCATAACGCGGATCAGATCAATTTTCTGATCCGCGTTTTTTTAGTACTTACTGCGGCTTTCAACGAGCCGGAGGGGCGCCCACGGAGGTATCATTATCGTGACATCCCTTACAGATCGTTTCAGTCGTGAATCCGCAAAGTCAGAACCGGGAGCGGTAGCGACCGGGTCAGACACTCAATGAAATTTTTGCTTTCTTAAGTTTCAGGGCTTGAGGCCTATGTTCATTCCGGGACCCGGTCGCTGTCGCTCCCGGTTCTGACTTTGTCGACCCACTATAAAGCTGCTTCGCTGCTAGCGGCCTTCCAGCTTTCGAGCAAAGCCAACCTCTAATATCGGTCAGTAAGGATGTGATGAGAATGAACCCACGAAGGACGCCCCCACATTTCAATTCAGACTCTAACCAATCGTGATCGGAAAGGGCCAAAAGCAGAGTACAAAAACCAGCAGCGTGATCAGTCCTACCACCAAGCGCGCGTTGCCAAGTGGTTCCATTGTTCCCGGCTGCGGATGGCGCACTCGCAGCATCACTCCCAATAGCACCGTGTAGAGAAACCCACTCGGGCTTCCATGCCACCAGAATCCCAACACGGCTAACACTGCCGTGGCCACGAAGGCAATTCGTCCGGTTACCTGATGCACGCGCTTGCCAAAGATGGCGAACATCCCGTGCCCACCGTCGAGTTGTCCCACAGGCATCAAGTTTAGGCTGGTAACCAGAAGCCCAATCCACGACGCCATATAGTAAGGATTTGTCGGTGCGTAAGGATCGAGCGGGACGTTGAGCAGCTTGCTCAATAAGCGAAACAGGAGGGGATCATTGAAGATGATCGCATAACTCAAGTTTGGCGTCGCCGGCTGCATGTAGAGGAGGCCGAGAATCGAAATCGGGATTGCAACTACGAATCCTGCGAGTGGTCCTGCCAGTCCAATATCAAACAAGGCGCGGCGCGAGGGAATCGGAGACTTGATCTTTATGAACGCACCAAAAGTTCCGGCGAGAAAAAGTGGGGGCGCGGGAATGAAGAATGGGAGTGTCGCGTTCACACGGTAACGCCGGCAGGCGATGTAATGGCCCATTTCATGCGCAGTGAGAATGGCAAGCAAGGCCAGGGAAAAAGTCAGACCTTCAGCCAGCAAACGCGGATGCTGAAACGAATATGAAAGGATTCCCAGTACGGCATCCAGGTAGAAACGCGGGACGAAGAACAGGTAATCAATCGGACCAGCCAACGGCGGATCAGGGATATTCATTTCAGGAGCAGCAGTAATAATTCCCGCGATCGTTGTGGTGACGACCGTAAGTAGAAATAGAGCGATGTGTCGTAGCCATTCGCCCGTTGTGGGGCGAATTGCCGTTCGCGAGGCGGCTGGGATGCGAACAAAGGGAGGAATTTCCTGAACTGATTCTGACATTCTTGTTTCCGAGAGACTTTCGCTTCCGTCTCGAAACTCTTAGATATAAAAGGCCAGAAACTGGATGTCCTAAGGTTCCAGCTTCTGGCCTCTAAGATTCCCTATAACCTGCCCTATAGCTCCGCGTTACCGGTGTCAGTGTCATGAAACTCGCCGTCTTCATGCGCTTGCAATTCTTTTCCGGGCTTGAAACGAATCGTCTTGCCGGAAGGAATTGCGACCTCTTCACCCGTTCGCGGATTCCGGCCCACGCCGCGCTTGCGAGGCTTAACCACGAAAACACCAAACCCGCGCAGTTCAATTCGTTCCCCTCTCGTTAAGGCTTCCTTCATCGAGTGGAAAAGGGCATCAACTGCCTGTTCCGCTTTCATTTTGGGAACGCCGGTTTTGTCTGCTACCCGGTTGATGATGTCCAGTTTGATCACGGCCTTGGGCCTCCGTTGAGTTGGCTGAGATGAATTGTCCTACGGTTTGGAAGTGCGTGGCGATGATAGAGAGCGCCAGCAAAGACTGTCAAGGCAATTGCCGATTGGCGCTTTGGATCTGCCAACCAACCAGCGGATCCAAAGCGGTGTCCCTCGGCAAGGGTACTGATGCAGTTTGGACTTATTGGCTGACGATCATTGGATGAGGGTCTGGTTCGGACCCATGAGGTCAGTACCACCAGGCGGTAGCCGGTGGGCC
>JBAPXA010000385.1:0-13288 GCA_049283975.1 Pyrinomonadaceae bacterium
ATCACCCCATCACCGCGTCTCCCCGTCTCCCCGTCTCCGCGTCGCCCCCTTAGTTCTTCTTAATGTAATTCCGGTGAATCCACACGTCCTTCTGGGCGCGGTCGCGAGTCTCAAAGAAAATCTGCTGCTCGTCTTCGCCGGTTACCAGTCCGACACGCGTGCTGACCTCTTTCTCGCTCGCCTTGGCCTTTTCACTGTCTGTCAAAAAGGTTTTCACCTGCTCGGCGGTTGCTGGAGTGAACTTCTCTTCCTGCAGTTCCGCAATTGCCTCAATCGCATTCGCTTTGAGCAGTTTTGGCCAGAGCTTTTTGAAGAGCGCATTTGAGCCGTAGACGTCTGCGCTGTTCACTTTGCCGTTGATGGCAAAGACATAACCGATGACGTTGTCACTCTTGTCGACAATGTTCGCTAGTGCTTTCGTGTAGCTCTCTGCGGTCCCTGTCACTTTTGTGTTCTCAAGAGCCAGCTGCAGGCTGGATTCGGAAACAGAAGAGTTAACACGCGTGCCAGTGTTCTCGCTGAGTTTGTCCTGGGCCACGCGGACATTTTCCCAAACTGCTCCCTGTGAGTTTGAGCGTTTGGCAGCCAACTTGATCTCCTTGGTCGCAACCACGTCGGCAGAACTGCTGAAGACTGTGACTCGTTCGCTGCCGCGACCACTCCAGCGTCCATGCTCAACGCAGAAGGCGGAGATGGGCATTTTGCCGGACTTGCCGGGGACGATCAGATCGACACCAATCATTCGATCCTGTTGACCACCTTTCACGATGTCGCCTGCCTGCACATAAATGTCATCGTTGGAGACGTTCTCGATTGCCAGTTCGTTGACGCTCTTGGTCTCGTAGACCACAACCTTCTTCTGCACCATTGCCTCCTGCAAGGTGATGAAGGTCTTTCCCGTAAACGTGTTCTTGCCATGCACGAGGAAGATTGAGAGGTTCTTATGTGTATAAGGACCAGAGAGCTGATACTCGCCGACCGTGAACTTTACTGACTTTTCTGTCGTTCGTGACTTTTGTTGTGCGGTGCTGATCAGCACCGCCACAATTGAAATCAGAACTATTCCCAGCGTTAACGCAAACGTTTGGTTCTTCATTTTCTTATCTCCTGCGACGCCGGCGACGGCGCGCGAAAAGGCAGTTGGGAACGGTTCTCAGTTAAGGTCCGGCGCCTCATCTGCCGTGCAACTCGCAATCGTCTTCGCGCTCGCTCCGCAGTCCGCGAGCGATGGCGATTACCTTTCACACGGCTGCCCGCAATACGCGATTGAGCGGTGCTCGTGACGGTGACGGTGACGAACTCCGAGCTCGGTGATTGATCGCAGACATTTAATTGGCCGAAGCCTCTCGACACGTAGAGCACACTCCTACTGGAGACCGCGCAGTGTGTTGCTGCAATCGCGTTACGATGCAAAGTCGGCCGCGCGGCCTACTGAGAACTCGCAGTCAATGCTGCGGTTGAAATTGTCCGGGGAGACCGCCCTTGAGGAAAAACCCCCTGGGTTCAAGGAGAAACCCCTGATGATTGGGGAGACGCCCGGGCAGTAAAACCTAACTGGTTAGAAGAACGAGGCTGGGGAGGATTCTTGCGTGGTTGGATTGCGCTAACTCACTGATTGTTGCCTCCTTTCTCTATTAAAGATCGAGGAGGCATCAAAAACTTGGAAACCTCAATGGTGAATTAACTGTCAAAGGATCTTTCTAACGTCGAGCTCAAGATTTAGATTGTGCGCGGGTAGATAAGGAGCTATATTACGGTTCCCTTAAGTAAGGAGTTTGAAGGGTTTTGAACTCGGCAATCTCGCAGCTGAGTCTACCTCGCTATTCCGCCATTAATTCGGTCCCTAGTAGAAAGTTTTCGAGTCCGCCGCTTCATTCAGCGAGTCCTTGTTTGGATTGCTCTGTACTGAGCGGTCTGAAATGAAAGGACAACTGACTGCATACATATTAAAGGCTTTCTTTATGAGGGCTCGACCGTCGAGTCGGCAACGGAGGTTATTTCATGGCAATAATGAACGAGGGAATACCGATCCCTAATTTTGGAGGGCCAACGTCCTTAGCGGATGCGTTGCCGCAGCCGCAGATACCTATCTTGAGGAGCGCGCAACAGGAAGACGCTTGGTGTTACGCCGCTTGCGCAGAGATGGTTATTAACCATTGTGTTCCAGGTCAACTAACCACTCAGTGCGAAGTGGTGGAATTCGCAAAGGGTGATGATTGCTCTAATCCAAACAGTACGGGAACGGGCTGTAGGGAAGATCAAATCGGACCAATATTCACGCATTTTGGAGTTGATTACGAGGGTTTTGATCCAGTTACCCCTGCGGAAATAGGTCCCATCTCCTTTGGCGACATTTTGGCAAATCTTTCTGAGGATCCCCCGCGACCAATGGAGGCCGTTATCGAGTGGAACGGAACGATCAACGGAAGTTCGCACGCTGTTTTGATAATCGGCGCCAGAGGAGATTTAGTGTATTTAGTCGATCCCTTATGGGGTAGCGAAAACGGGGAATGGCAAGACTTTGATTCGTTGGTCGACTGGTTTGGTCAGGGTCGCTGGGTTCGGACTTGGCCCGGGTTGAGGAGGATATAATGGCGCATCCGGATACTGTCCCTCCCGAGATTTTGAAGAGTCTGGCGAGCCAAATAGGTTATCTCGTCGCCAATACATCGCCCGGCAGTGAAAAGGCTGAATCACTCGTTGCAGCGGTCGCCTCAGGGAGTTCCGCCCCGCTGACCCTGGGAGAAACGCTGTCAGTGTGGAAATTGAAAGACAGCGCTTTTGCAGCAATCGCGCAGTCATATATTGAAGGAGATATAAGCAATTGGGTCGAGAAGACGCGGTACTTACATCATCAAATAAAATGGAATTCTGAACCCCAAGGCCTCGCTCGCTCCTCAGTTACAGACTCAGATTCGATAGCTCTGCGTCAGATCAGTGCCTCTCCCCTTTCCTCGCAGCTCCATAAACTCTTCGCGATGATAGAGAGCGCTCCACCTGAAGGATTCGATGATCCGGTGGTTCGCCTCTTGGAAATACCGCCCTATCACGTCAGTGCCTTATGGTTATTCGAAGAAACTCGGAATGAGAGCCGATTGATAATGGTCGCTTCGCCAAAGCGTTTGAAATTAGCGAAACCCGGTGCGGTTCTGACATCAACAGAGTTCTTTGAGGCACTCGCCTCCATCAGCCCGATTGTGGGTGTCGATCTTAAATCTGCCTCGGGGGAGTAGTTCTCAGGCCCAGGGGAAGAATGTTGCACCGAGTTGGTGGTCATTCAAGGGAAACTAGAAGCCAAAGAAGAAAGGAAGGATTTTATGCCCGACGATAATGAGGTTGCTGGTCGCTTGGGGGATGTCTCCGGCCGTTTGGGAGATGTCTCGGGTCGCTTGGGAGACGTCTCTGGACGCCTGGGCGATGTTTCTGGGAGTGCCGGGGTCGGAGAGGTTGAGGATGCATTACTGTTGGACCGAGAGGCTGACAGAGCGCAATGCACCGAGGCAAGGATCCGTCGATTGGAGACAAATCTCGTTCTAATTGTCAGATGGGTGAACATGCAGCTTCTGAAGAACGCGGCGACTGTGGGGCGTGAAGTAGGCCAGGCACTGAAGCTAAGGGACGACAGACTGAATCAGTTCGATGAGCGCCTAAGGGCCGTAGAAAAGCAACTGAGAGAACTCGCCACTAAACCTCCCCAAACCTAGCATCGTGCCACTCCGAGGTTGAAGAGCGTTGCTCTCGAAGTCGTTCGCAGCTTCGTCAGCTCGCTCTTCAATTCTCCAAACTGAAATCAGAGTTTCCGCCTTTGTTACACTCCGGGATTTTTCGAATAACACTGCCGCTTGCTCTCCTGTTATTCGTGTGCGCGCAACCAGACCTGAACACAACTTCAGGGCAAGCTGCTAAGCAGCAGAAAATCGCACGCGACCGAGACCAGGAAAATCATAGCTGGCAGCCAACCCAGGGAGTTCCAATCACCGAGCGCCCCGCGGCTGCGGAACTGTTCGAGGCAGGTAAGAAACTTGCTGCGAAGTGGGACGAAAACTCTTTACGCGCGGCAGTGGACAAACTTGGTGAAGCTCGCTCGCTTTGGCACTCACAAAACTCCAACACCGGTGAGGTAAAAGCCTTAATCGCTACAGCAGAGATTCTTATCAACCTAAGCGAATACCAGAACGCAATCAAAGCACTTAACGAAGGATTGAAACTCAATCCCGCCCCATCGGATCGAGTTAAGTTACTAAACGGGCTTAGCCCTGCCTATCTATATCTTGGAAACGAGAAGCAGGCCCGTATCCACGGAGAGCGCGCTAATCAATTGAGTCGCTTGGCTAATGACCGCCCTGGCCAAGCCGAGAGTCTTGTGAATATGGCTGAGGTTTACTACTTCCTCGGCGACAACCAACGGGCACTGCAAACCCTCGAGCAGGCCCTGACTCTTTGGCCAGACCAGTCGTGGCCAATACGCGCTCGCGCTTTGATTGATAAGGGATATGTCCACTTCGATCTGCGGCAAATGGATCAAGCGACGACCAACTATGAGCAGGCGTTAAATCAATCGCGCTCGAGCGGCGATCGACGTGGTGAAGCTTTGGCCCTCACTGCCATCGGGGCCGTCTTTTCATTTCTTGGCAACAAGCTTACTGCAATGGAGTATCAGAACAACGCAGTGACGCTCTTTAGAGAGATCGGTGACCGCAACGGAGAAGGTGTTGCGCTTAACGGACTGGGATACGTTTATCGGAACCTGGGTGAACATCAGAAATCTCTTGAGTGTTACCTTCAAGCCTTACGGCTATTTCAAATGCTCGGAAGTCGCGAATACGAGACTTTTGCGCTTACGCGCGTGGGCAAAGCCTATGAGGGACTTGGCGATAAGAATAAGGCTCTCGAATACTACCGGATTGTACTAAAGCGCGCCGTGCTCTACTCGCAAAGCAAGGCGCAAGCTCTGAATTCAATCGGCGCAATCCTGCAGTCAATGGATCAGCACACTGCCGCTCTCGATCATTTCAACCAGGCGCTACATCTGTTTAAGGTCACCGGCGACCGCATGGGTGAAGCCGCAACCTTAAATAGCCTGGGTAAGGTCTACGCTTCCTTGGGCCAAACCTCCAGGGCGGGGATCTGCTTTCAAGAAGCACTCGCAATCAGCAGAGCCGTGAGAGATCGTCGTGAGGAGGCTTCAGTCCTCTTTAATATTGCGCAAAGCCAACGCGAGGCTAAAGACTATGATGCCGCCCGGAAAAGTATTGAAGACTCGCTCAAGACAATTGAGTTACTTAGGACTGAAGTCGCAACCACCTCGTTACGCACTTCATATTTCGCTTCGGTGCGACAGCATTATGGTCTGTACATCGATATCCTGATGGAGCTGCACAAGGCCCGCCCCGAGGGCCACTTCGCAGAAATGGCGTTGGCGGCGAGTGAGAAAGCCCGCGCGCGCTTGTTACTGGAGCTTTTGGTTGAAGCCCAGGCCTCCATTCGTCAGGGAGTGGAACCGTCACTAATCCTAAAGGAAACTGAACTGCAGAAAGTTCTCAGTGTTAAGGCCGAACGGCACCTGCAACTTGTGGCCAGCAAGCAAACTGAAGCGGCCAGTGCATTGGCCACAGAGATCGATCAGCTCTCAAGTCAGTATGAGGAACTGGAAGCAGAGATCAGGCGGAGTAGTCCGCGATTTGCCGCCTTGACGCAGCCTCAACCGATTCCGCTCGACCAGATTCAGCGCGAAGTGCTAGACGATAATTCGTTGTTGCTCGAGTATTACCTGGGAGAAGAAAAGAGTTACCTGTGGGCCGTATCGCAAAACGATGTGCGGAGCTATGAGTTGCCGCGGCGGACTGAGATTGAAGCTGCGGCGCGACAGGTTTATGGACTACTTACTGCGAATCAGCCGCTAGCCGGTGAGACTCTCGAGCAGCGTGAGGGGCGCATAGGGGAAGCCAAAGTCAAACTGCCTGGAGAGATTGAGAATCTGAGCAAGATCTTGATCGGACCGGTGGCAAGCAACCTAAGGAACCAACGACTATTAATCGCTGCTGATGGGGCCTTGCAGTACATTCCCTTTCAAGTGTTGGTCAACCCGGTTTCAGGCGGGACGAATTCCGCGAGACCGCCCTTGTTCGCCACTCATGAAATTGTAAATGAGCCTTCCATAACTGTACTCGGTTTGATTCGTGCTGAGGCTAGTACCCGTAAACCTAAGCGAAACTCGGTTGCCGTAATTGCTGATCCGGTTTTTGAAAGCGACGACCCGCGAGTTGGCTCTGGTCCTGGTTTGAAAGAGACCGCTGCGACCAAAGCTGCGCCGGAGAGCGACGAAACGCACCGTGCGCTTCGAGATGTAGGTATTGAGAAAGACGGTACCAGAATCTCACGACTCCTCTCATCGCATGACGAGGCCGAGGCAATCATCTCCGCGGCCCCTTGGTGGTCGGGATTCAAAGCCACGGGGTTAGAAGCGAACCGCGCCACTGCCTTGAAACCGGAACTCGGTGATTATCGTTTTGTTCATTTTGCTACACACGGCCTACTCAACGATGAGCATCCGGAGTTGTCCGGCATCGTCCTCTCCCTGGTGGACAAAAATGGACAGCCCCAAGACGGCTTCTTACGGCTCCACGATATTTACAATTTGCACCTGCCCGTCGATCTAGTGGTGCTAAGTGCCTGCAACACTGGATTGGGAAAAGATGTGAGAGGTGAAGGACTGATCGGACTGACACGGGGCTTTATGTATGCCGGGGCATCGAGCGTAGTCGCAAGTCTCTGGAAAGTTGATGATGAGGCGACCGCTGAACTAATGAAACTGTTTTACACCGCGATGTTTCTAGAAGGGCTCTCGCCAGCGGCCGCTCTCAGAAAAGCCCAGCTTGAAATGTCGCAACAGAAACGCTGGCAGTCGCCTTATTACTGGTCAGGTTTCATCATTCAGGGGCAATACACGCAAACCCAAAGACCGGTTCATCTGATCTCGGGTAGACTGATGATCCTCGGAAGCCTGACAGGCCTCCTACTGCTGGCGGCCTTTTTGATCTGGAAACGACGACGACCCATCCGTGTTTAGGTACAATAACCGCGAGGCCAATGCTTGATTTCTTGTAACCCGAAATATCGATCTGCCCACTTGTCCCGATGAAAAAAGACTGGGTTCTAACTCAGGAATCCTTCACAGCTCTCCTGGCGTGGCTCGACTCAGATCGCGACGCGGCCGGCAAGAAATACGAAGACATACGTCGTCGTCTGATCAAGATATTTGCTTGCCGGGGCTGTTGCGAGTCGGAAGACATGGCCGATGAAAGCATCAATCGAGTCATCATCAGGCTCAAAGACATCGCGGAGACGTTTACTGGCGACCCGGCTCTCTACTTCTATGGAGTCGCAAATAAGGTTCACCAGGAATACCTGCGGCGGCGACCGATTCCTGTGACACCAGTGGTCATTGACGAGTCGGAAGATCTCGAGCGGGAGTATGCCTGTCTGGAAAAGTGTATCGAAAGCTTAACCCCAGATAATCGGCGGCTTGTAATCCAGTACTATCAGGAAGAAAAGCGAGCAAAGATCGAGCATCGGAAGCAGCTTGCCGATCAGCTGGGAATCGCCTTGAACGCCTTGAGAATCCGAGCGCATCGGATTCGTACGACCCTGCAACAATGCGTGCAAACCTGTCTTCAGGAAGCGATCTGAAATATCGTGACCATTATCGTCATTATGGTTAAGGGGGATTGCGCGGCAAGCGCTTGAGTAAAGTTGAGCCCACTCGAACCAAAGACGGCCAAATTGTATCTTCTTGGCCAATTGGATCAGACGAGTCTGACCCAGATTGAGCAGGAGCTCTTAACTAGCGCTACGCGCTATGATGAGATATTGCTTGCCGAGGACGAGTTGACTGATCAATACCTCGCAAATGAACTCTCTGAAGAGGAACGCCGCAGTTTCGAAACGCATTTTTTGTCCACGCCGGAGCGGCTACAGAAGCTTCGTTTCGCTCGCACCTTTAGACGTTATGTTGGCGAAGCTGCGCTTCAAGACGCAACGCCACAATCCGTTGAACGTACCCCCACTCCTTTTAAGCCGATAGCGAAAAAACCCGGTCTTCTTTCGTTCCTTCCCATCCAAAATCCAGTGGCAGCCTATGCACTCGCGGCGGCGGTTGTGATCGCCTTCATCGGGATTTCGTGGATGGCCTTCAATAGTCTAAAGCGCACGCCACGAGGATCGGGCAACCTGCTGATTGTAAGTTTGACGCCAGGTCTGACTAGAGAGAATGGGGAGACAAAGAGTTTTGCCATCGCCGCAGACACAGAGTCAGTGCAGCTAAACCTGGAATTACCAGCAAACGAGTTCCCGGGTTATGAGGCCGAACTGCTTACCAGCGAGCGTGAGAGTCTTCTTGTTAAAGCAGACCTTAGACCTGAATCTGTTGAGGGCAAGAGATCTATTAACTTCACGATACCTGCCGAATTGCTCAAACGAAATGATTACCGCGTCAGGCTCAGCGGTCGCACCGCCGCTGGCACCTACGAACCCCTCAGCAGCTACACCTTCCGCGTTACCGACAATCGCTAACAGCAATTAGCTCTTGGTCGCGTTCACCCAACTGGGCGTGACCTTGAAATGTTTTCGTTTTATCACTCATCAAGAGTGGATAGGCAATTCTTTGAAAGCAGAGTTCACCTGTTAGGGGCGGCACTCCGTGGCCGCCTCGTAAACAAATTTGGGCGCCCACGGAGGACGCCCCTACAGGTTTTAAGATGTATCTCCAATCCTCATCCCCCGGGCATCGACGTCGGCGCATCCGCGTGGGGCACGAAGCACCTCCGGCAGCGTGCCTCATACATCCCCACAGCGCCGACGGCGACTCGTTCCTCTGATTCGAATGTGCGCTGCGAGTAGTTTGCCGGTTGACCACACTTCATACAGATCGCGTGAGTCTTGGTGATGTATTCAGCAATCGCGAGCAGTTGCGGCATCGGCTCCCAGGGTTTGCCGGTGTAGTCTTGATCGAGGCCCGCAACGATGACACGCACACCGCGCTTAGCTAGCTCGTTAACGACGTCCACCAGTCCATTGTCAAAAAACTGGCCTTCATCAATGCCCACGACCTCAGTGTCAGGTTCAATCCGCTCCAGCAGCTCAGCGGCGTTGCTGATGTTTGCGGATTCGTGACGCATCTCCGAATGCGAAACGATGTGATCGTTCGAGAAACGCGAATCGACTTCAGGCTTGAACACCTGCACCTTTTGCCTGGCAATTTTCGCGCGGCGCAAGCGCCTGATCAGCTCTTCCGACTTTCCGGAGAACATTGAACCGGCAATTACTTCAACCCAACCGGGCATAGTGCGCAGATGCGGTAAAGGTTCCTGATCCATTTGTATCAACTCAGCGGCTTGATTCATTCAGTATACATCTCGGGATTATAGAAAGGTGCGAAGGCGGCAATCAGCGCCAGTTCAAAACTCATGGACCGCGTTACCAGATCGCGCGACAGCACACCCCATGCTCCTTCACGACTGCGCACGTCGCGCTTCCCGGAAACTTCATCAATCACCAGGCCCAGTTCGGTGCGGCCCTCGACCACTCGTTTGACGAGTGCGTCCGGCACGGTAATCGAAGGTGACGAACCAAAACAGCCTTTTGTGCCATCAGTCGCAAAAGCCCAGCCGCGCAGGAATGTATGCCATTCGCCTTCAATGGAAATGGAATGAAATCCACCTTCGAGACCCACATAAATCTCTGCTTCCAGGCGCCGGTTGCGCAGCAGATCGCGAACCGCAAGCGCTCGTTCGCGGGCGCCTTGCATCAATTGCCAGTCTGTTAAAGGCATCGCGGGAATGTTGGTTTCCACTGCGCGCGCAACCACATTGATCTCGCTCCAGGAGCGATCCAGTTTCGCGATGCGGGCGATGCTGGCGCGAACAGCCATCACTTTGGCTGCTCTGTCTGAACCCACTGCGATGGTTTTGATTTGTGGCAGGGATTGAAGAGATGGCGACCGATTCAAGAGTTGGGGCTCACCAGAAAGCAACTTGGAAAACGTGTGTGAGGCTATAACAGACAGATGCGAGACGTCAAAACTGGTCTTTCGATTTCTGTATTTTGAACTTTGTGCTTTGTGCTTGGAACTTTGTGGATTCAAGTTTGAAGTGCAACTGGACGTCTGATCCAAGGATCGACCGAATGTCAGCCAGTGCAGCGCCGAAGGCGCGACATAAGATAGCCAGGGGCAAGTGCTGAGCGCAGCGAAGCACGTCGCCCCTGGATCTTGTTAGAGCAGAACCTTGAGCACTGAAAGTGCGACATAAAACTGCTGCGCTGATGCTGTGTCGCTCTTTCAGAGCTCAACACATAGGCGAACAGCACCAGGGGCTACGCGCTTCGCGCTCGCCCCTGGCTACCCTATTTCGCGCCGTCGGCGCTCATGCAACAGAGAGCTTTTGAGTTGCATTTCCGAGTTTAATCAACCCTTTGTTCGCTCTTTGAATGTTCTACTTTGCCAAAAGATGACTTTCTGCGTTCCTCTAAGCAACATAACGAGAGCAAGTACAAAGTGCCGAGATCAAAGTACAACAACAGAAGGACTTGGCCACTGATTGCGCCAAGTCCCCCTTCCTTGACATTAATTGGTGCCGTTGTTGTAATCAAAATCAACCAAATCATCTCACCCGAGTTATTACCCGGAGGTTCTATCACTTGACTATCGACGAGCTGGTTTACGATTGGAACAACATCGCGCCGAGCTTGCATGCGCCGCAGCGTCACATCGGCTTCGATGATGAGACGTTACGCGACGGCTTGCAGTCGCCGTCGGTGCGCGAGCCAACCGTCGAAAAGAAAATCGAGTTGCTCCACCTGATGAATGCTTTGGACATCGATACGGCTGATATCGGTTTGCCTGGCGCTGGTGGCACACATGCGGCGGGTGTCGAGCGGCTGGCACGCGAGATTGCCGAGCAGAAGCTAAAGATTCGACCAAACTGTGCCGCGCGGACGCATCGCAGCGACATCATTCCCATAGTCGAGATCTCCCAACGCGCCGGTATCCCCATCGAAGCTTGCACCTTTATCGGTTCCTCCTCGGTTCGTTTCTTCGCCGAGGATTGGACCCTGGACAAGCTCCTGGCGCTGACCGAGGAGGCAGTCACGTTTGCCGTGGGCGAAGGAGTGCCCGTGATGTACGTGACAGAAGACACCACGCGAGCCGAGCCTGAGACACTACGCGCGCTTTATACGGCAGCAATTCGCTGCGGCGCGAAGGCGGTCTGTGTTTGCGATACGGTGGGACACTCCACGCCGGATGGCGCCCGCGCCGTCGTAAGCTTTGTCAAAGGCATTATTCAAGAGCAAGGCGGCGGCGTGCGGCTCGATTGGCACGGCCATCAGGATCGTGGTCTCGGGGTTATTAACTCGATCGCAGCAATTGAAGGCGGCGCAGATCAGGTTCACGGTTCCGCCCTGGGGATGGGCGAGCGCGTGGGCAACACACCAATGGATCAGTTGTTGGTGAACCTCAAGCTGATGGGATGGATTGATAACGACCTGTCTCGTCTCGTCGAGTACTGCCAAGTGGCGTCTTCGGCTTGCGATTGGCCAATTCCTCATAACTACCCTGTTTTCGGTCGCGACGCTTTCCGCACCGGCACAGGCGTGCACGCCGCCGCGGTGATTAAGAGTTATAAGAAAGGCGATCGCCAGCTTGCCGACCTCGTTTATTCGGGTGTTCCGGCCGGTCAGTTCGGTCTGGAACAAGTTATTGAAATCGGGCCAATGAGCGGCAAGTCCAACGTGATCTACTGGTTGGAGAAGCGCGGCATCGAGCCCAGCGACGAACGCGTCAATCGTATTTACGAACGCGCCAAGCAGGCCTCATGTGTGCTGGCGGAAGAAGATATTCGAGAGCTCGTCGCGCAAACTTAACTAACTCGTAGACGATTCGCTGTACGCAAAAAGATCTGTTCTTTGCTTGTCCAGGATTATCGTGGCTAGCGGGCAATTGTTAACCTTGACGCTGCGCGAGACGCCTTGCTAGACTTCATTCACTTACCAACTAGGAGCCCGACGCCAGCTCGCGTCGTTCAGAAGGTTCCCCCAGACCCGCGCGTGCGGCGCTGTCTGATTTTCAAAATCGATGGAGGTGCTTCGGTGGGCTTCAAAATCGGCCAGAAAGTCGTATATCCTAATCACGGAATCGGAACAATCGAGCAGATAGAGAAGAAGCAAATCGGTGCAACTGCGCTTCCTTTCTATACCTTACGCCTCGCTGCCAATAACTCCCTGGTTCTCGTTCCGGTTTCTAATGCAACTGAAGTCGGCCTGCGAGCTCCCATCTCGTCAGGTGAATGTGATCTTTTGTTCAAGACCCTCGCCGACGACTTCACTTCCCCCGCGAATGATTGGAAGGATCGCTTTAAGGAATTCTCCGACAAGATGCGGACCGGCGATATCTTCGAAGTCGCCGATGTGCTCAAACACCTGACTTACTTGAGTCACCTCAAGCCCCTTTCATTCCGCGAACAACGCATGTTGGAACGTTCTCACTACCTCGTAATTTCCGAGTTGGCCGCCGTTTGTCGGCAACCGGAGTGCAATATCGAACCGCGAGTGGCGCAAGCTCTCGCGCGCGCCTGCAACAAACACGACCGACGACCCGCGCGGGCCCACGCTGCCGGCGCCGCCGCCGGTCACTAGTTAATAGCGTCTTCTCAATCCGGCTTTTGTAAGAACACGTCCCAGGCCCAGCGGCTAGCTTGTGCGCCGCTTGCGTCTCTTACTTCGCTCGATAACGGAACCAGTTGCCGTTCCATAAGTGCGCTCGTTCGTCCTCAGTCTTGTTGATTTCCTTCATATTTGAGCCCTCCTGACTGGCCCTCGTGGTCAGCCCCCTCCCCCTCATGTATAATCCGGGCTCGTTCCCATGCAGGTCCATCGGAACCCACCCCCTTTATAAAGAATGTCGGAACCGCCAAGTTATCTCTACAACTTAATACTCGCCGACGGTGAGGCAGGGGCCTCCATCGGATTGTTGATGATCGTTCTGAAAATTGGGGTAGTGCTGCTCCTGGTCGCAGTGAATGGCTTTTTTGTGGCGGCCGAGTTTGCGCTCGTTGGTGTCCGCCGCTCCCGTATTGAAACCCTAGCCACCGCCGGCAAGAGTTCAGCCAAGCGCTTGTTAGGACTGCTCGACGATCTGAACGCCTATCTCTCCGCTTCACAACTAGGAATCACTCTCGCCTCGCTTGGCCTCGGTTGGGTTGGCGAACCCGTTGTCGCGCGCATGCTGGAAGCA
>JBAPXA010000386.1:0-3281 GCA_049283975.1 Pyrinomonadaceae bacterium
GTTACGCGTGGATTCAAGCAGGGGAACTAGCGGCGGCGATTGGCAGGTCTGGAAATCGTTTCATTGTTTCCTCACGACAAGCTTTGTCGCTTATTCGATAGGCACCAGAATTTCGTTTTCACGCACCATGTTGAGTCGCGTTCTCGCGGCCGACTCAATCGCACGAGGGTTATTGTGTAACTGCTCTACTTCAACTCTAAGAATGCTATTGCTATCGCGCAGCGCCTGCACGTCAGTCTGCATCTTGACGTATTGCTCGGAAGCCGCGTTCATCCGCGTTCGTGTGCGCACCGTTACGGTGGCGCAGACGGCAAGCGTGGCCAGCATTATCATGCCGAAGATGACCCACGACGGAATGATCCCACCGCGGCGCCGTATCTCGGCGCGCGAACCAATTAGCTCTACGGAAATCTCACGCACCGGCGCAAACGGAGATACCGCACGCGACGTTACACGCTGTGAGCGAATCCGCTCATCAACCCAGTAAGAATTTACGACCCTGCTCAAGAAGCACCTCCAAGTCCGTTGCTGATTCTGATTCTGCGTAAATGCGCACGAGTGGCTCAGTGCCGGAGGGCCGCATCAGCAGCCAGGAGCCATCTCCAAAAATGAACTTCACACCGTCGAGGCGATTTGTGCGCTCAATTGCGCGGCCGCCTATTGATGTCGGGTTCTGATTCAACTTCCCCGCTAGCGACTTCATAAGATCGTCCGTGAGCCGCACACCAGTTCGCCCAGCTTCGAGACGACCCACCCGCGCGTACAATTTCGTAAGCTGTTGTGTCAGGCTCTCGCCGCGCGCAGCGACTGCCTCCGCTGCCAGCAGACACGCAAGGATGCCATCTTTCTCCGGATAGTGACCCTTGATCGATAATCCTGCCGACTCTTCACCGCCGAGGATAATCTTGTCTTCATTGATCAATTCTCCAATGAATTTGAAACCGACAGGCGTTTCGTAGACGGGGAGACCACGCGCTTCCGCCACGCGATCTACCAGATGCGATGTCGCCACCGAGCGAGCCACCCCGCCCGTCCAGTTTCGTGTCTCAGCCAGATAGTCAAACAGAATAGCGATTAGCTGGTTGGGAGTGATGAATTCTCCATTGGCATCGATGACGCCGAACCGATCGCCGTCGCCATCAGTTGCCAGGCCCAGGGTGCATTTCTTCGAGACAACCAGATCACGCAGCTCCGTAAGATGAGTTTCTTCCGGTTCCGGAGCGCGACCGCCAAACAAGACGTCACGCCAATCGTGAATTGTCTCGACTTCCAACCCGTGCATTCTCAGGGCTTCGTCCAAATAGCCACGTCCGGTCCCCCAGAGCGGGTCGAATGCATAACGACCACCCGCCGCCGAGATGACATCGAAGCGGATCTTCTTCTTCAGGTCTTCCAGGTAAGCCTGTCGTGGTGAGTAGGTTTCAAAGGTTGGCGTCTGCGGTTTCGTAACTTTTCCTGAATCGGCACCACGCTCAGCAATCAAGCCTTCAACGTGCTTAGTAATCTCCGGGAGCGCAGGTGCACCGTCGCTAGTCGAGAGCTTCATCCCGTTGTATTCGGGTGGATTATGCGAAGCCGTGAAGTTGATGCCGCACACAGCTCTTTCTGAGCGAATTGCGTGAGAAATTGTGGGCGTCGGAGTCGGCTGGTTGCACAACAGAGTGCGGAACCCGTGGGCCGAAACAACTCCGGCGCATTCAGCGGCAAACCGTTCACCCAGGAAACGAGTGTCATGGCCGATGATGACGGACTTTTGGGGCTCGCCCTTGGTTTCGAAGTGCGCGCAAATCGCCTCCGTAACCTGGCGCACACCCGCAAACGTAAAGTCGTCTGCGATGACGGCGCGCCAACCTGAGGTTCCGAAACGAATAGCCATGTCGTTTTTTAAGAGCCTGCTTAACCGACTCCAGTGAACTCGACCACAAGATAGCTGGTATTTCTGAAGAACCTAACCCAAGGGAATGGGCTTCTGCCACTGCCAATCCGTTGCCAGTCAAAGATTTAGCGGCAAGGTGGCCGGAATGTAGCATCGGTGCTTAAGAGAGTAAAGATTTTTGTTTGCAACTGTTTCGCAACGTAAGTTCAACGTCTACTTGAAGTAAGCGCGCTTAATGGACCAAAATGGCGAACGCTTGGCGTACGGAAAGCCAGCCCTGTTCGAAGCGAATCAACGGCCGTGTTTAATTCTGTTGACACCCACTGCCATGCGCCACTAGACTCACAAAACCCCGGTCGGAATGCCGACCATCAAGGTCGCACTTAGGATTCTCACCGACCAACTCAAGAACATCTTCAAAAACATCTTTTGATCACCCTCACTGTGCAGTGACTGACAGGACGCCAAAAGAACGACATGCCGAGTTCGCAGAATTCAAGTCTGGAAGCCGTGGTTAGTCTGGCTTTCGACGAAAACAGTCTTCCAATTAGTTCAATGGTGCGCGCCGTATGCCAGGCCGCCGGCAACGGTCCTGATCAGTTGTATGAGGTGATGGTCAAACTTAGCTTGATGGTTGAAGCCACGGCGCCAACCTATGGGCTTTCCATTTGGACCTGCGCAGCGACGGGACAAGCGCAGTTAAAGTGGGCCGAAGGTCTCGATGAAACTGAATTGCTGCGCGCCGAGAAAGCAGTGGCAAACAGCCTTGCTAGTCCGACAGCGTTACCAGAGATTAAAGAGGGCGACACCTCGTTTTGTTTCCTGCTCGCGAAGCCGCTGATGGATCGGCAAGGGGCCGCGTTCTACGGGTGCTGTGTTCGGCCATTGACGGCCGCCCAGGCGAAGAACCTGCGCGCACTCTTTGATGTTACTCAACTCGCTCATGCGCAAGCAGCGGCGATTAGGCCGACCACAAATCGAGAGCAGAGTCCTTCAAGCGGCGTTGCTGCCTCAACACTTCCGGGAATGGTTTTTTCTAGCAGGGCGATGACGGAGGTTGCAAAGTCGGTTGAAAGGATTAAAGACTCTGATTCGACGGTCCTGATTAGCGGCGAGTCAGGAACCGGAAAGGATCTGATTGCCCGAGCTATTCACCGTCTTAGCCGGCGAGCGGGAAAAGAATTTGTTCCGTTCAATTGTTCGGCGGTTCCCGCTGACCTGATCGAAAGTATGCTCTTTGGTCATCGCAAAGGAACTTTCACCGGCGCGCTCAACGATCATGAGGGATTAATCAGGGCGGCAGAAAACGGCACCCTGTTTCTCGACGAGATCGGCGATTTGCCGCTTTCTCTGCAACCGAAGCTTCTAAGATTTCTGCAGGAGGGTGAGATCCACACGCTTGGCG
>JBAPXA010000387.1:0-6226 GCA_049283975.1 Pyrinomonadaceae bacterium
GGAAAAGGGGAACGGGGAAAAGGGGAAAAAGGGGAAAAGGGGAATGGGTGGAATTGTTTTTCCCTTCTTGGGTTCCACCGTTTCCCCTGTTCCCCATTTCCACTTTTTCTCAATTCCCTTTTCCCAACTGCTCAAACCCGCACTGCTTTGGCTTCTTCTCCGGACGCCAGCGCAGAAACTTGGTGCCATGCCGAAAGCGACCGCCGGTGAAGTGGTCATAACGCACTTCGGCTACCAATTTCGTTTGCAACGGTTCCCACTCGTCCGTTTTCTTTGTGCTCCAACGACTTGGTCCGCCCGGTTTGTTTCCGGTGAAGCCGGGAGGCTTGATCAGTGGCTTCAGCAGCTTCGTTAACTCTTTCTTCTCAGCCGCTGTAAAACTAGAGCTAAAGCCCACGTGATGCAGTCGTCCCTCTTTGTCATACAGGCCCAGCAACAGCGAACCGACTACCTTCTCGCTCGACGCCCAGCGAAAGCCGCCGACTACGCAATCAGCTGTGCGTAACTTCTTGACCTTCTGCATTCCGGTTCTTTCACCAGAACGATAGTCAAGGTCGAGCCGTTTCGCGATTACTCCGTCCAGTCTGACGCTTGGGTCATCAAGCCAGGATAAAGCGATTGAGGCCTCAGCTGTTTGCGGCGACAACTCCAGGCTCTTATTTCGCGCGAAGTATTTCTTCGCGAAGCCCTCAAGTTTTTTGCGGCGTTTCGCCAATGACTCTCCGAAGAGAGGCTTCCCCTGCTCATCAACCAGAATGTCAAACAGCATCAGGCGCGCGGGAGTTTCCTTTGCGAGTTTTGCGATGCGACTAGCGGCAGGATGAATTCGCTGGAGCAAGGCGTCGAATGAAGGATCGCCCTTAATGGTGATGACCAGCTCCCCGTCGATTACAAACTTCGTTGCTTTCAGCTGCAGCAAGGCGGCAACGATTTCCGGAAAATAACGAGCGAGAGGTTGTCCCGACTTTGATTGCAACTCGATGTGGTCGCCGTCACGAAAAGCTAGACAACGAAAGCCATCCCACTTCGGCTCGTATTGCCAGTTCGCCCCACGGGGTAACTCATTCACTAGCAGGGCTTCCATGGGCGGATAGGGTGGCTTGATCGGAAGAGTCATATTCTCAGGTCTCAAGTCTCAGGTCTCAAGTCTCAGGGTCCCAGTTCCCACGTCCCAGGTGTTGGGGAATCGGCTCTCAGGTCCGACTACAAGCTTCAGGATTCTGTAAGAGCCGACACCGGGCACCTGACACCCCAACTTGGGACTTGAGTCTTGAGACTTGAGACTGTTTCTTTCGGCACCTTCCTTGCTACTTCAAGAGAGAACCGCTTGTTTCGCGCAATTACGCGGTATTCCTTGTTCAAAAAAGAACAGGCGGATGCTCGCTTGTACCGGAAGGCTACAGGTGAGGTGTGTGTAACGCAAACTGTTAGTTTACGAATTAGATCAAAAGCGCAAACTAAGATTTTTGCGCCACAGCTTCGGGGAGTCATCATGGCACTGCTACTGAAACCTCTGGAAATCCAAGTCATAGTCATCACTGGTGCGACCAGTGGCATCGGACTCGTCACTGCTCGCATGGCTGCCAAAAGAGGAGCACGCCTCGTTCTCGCCGCCCGCAGCGAAGACGCCTTGAAAGAACTCGTCGAAGAAATCAAACAGGCTGACGGCGAAGCCATCTCTGTCGTCGCCGATGTCGGTAATGAGGCTGACGTTCAAAAGATTGCCACTGTGGCCAAAGAGCGGTTCGGCGGCTTCGACACCTGGGTTAACAATGCCGGGGTCTCGATCTATGGAAAGTTCACTGAAGTGCCGCTCGACGAACAGCGCCGACTCTTCGACACAAATTATTGGGGCGTGGTGCACGGCTCGCTCGTCGCAGTAAACCAGTTACGCCAACGCGGCGGCGCCCTCATCAATGTCGGCAGTGTTTTGTCTGATCGTGCAATTCCCTTGCAAGGTGCTTACTGCGCTTCGAAACATGCTGTTAAGGGATTCACCGACGCCTTACGCATGGAGCTGGAACACGAAGGGGCGCCAATCTCTGTAACTCTGATCAAGCCATCCGCCATCGACACGCCTTACACTGATCACGCCAAGAACTACTTACCCGTTGAACCGCGTAATCCACCACCGGTGTATGCGCCGGAAACGGTAGCCGAGACGATACTGTATTGCGCCGAGAATGCCGAACGCGACGTGTTCATCGGTGGCGGCGGTAAGGGTCTTGCCATTCTCGGTAACTACGCTCCGCGAACCACTGACAAGGTAATGGAATGGACGATGTTTGATCTGCAGCAGAGTGATAAGCCGGCGCGGCCGCGCGAACAGCATAGTCTCGATAAGCCTTCCGGCCCTTCGGGTGAGCGCGGACATTACGACGGCCACGTTGCCGAAAGCAGTCTCTATACAAGAGGCTCGCTGCATCCACTAATCACCGGCGGTTTGATACTAGCGGGCGCCGGAATCGCTTATGCAACCTATCGAGGTCTGCGCTCTAACGGAAACGCCTCTGCGAGAGACTTGGACTTGATTCTCTGAGGATCTGATGTCAAACGAGCAAACAGTTTCGAGTTGGATGGCAACGGCCGAAGTGCCGCTGCGCGATCCGCTTAACGAAAGCATTAGTACTGATGTCTGCATCGTAGGCGCCGGAATCGCCGGCATGACAACGGCTTACCTGCTCACAAGCGAAGGCAAAGCCGTGGTGGTGCTCGACGATGGAGCTATCGGCGGCGGAATGACGGGCAGAACAACCGCGCACCTAGTTAACGTACTCGATGATCGCTACTTCAAACTTGAACGTCTGCATGGTGAGAAAGGAGCCCGACTGGCAGCCGAGAGTCACAGCGCCGCGATCGATCTCATCCAGAAAATTGTCAGTAAGGAAGGAATCGATTGCGACTTCACCCGCCTCGATGGCTACCTTTTCGTGCCGCCGGGTGAGGCAGTGGACATTCTTGATGATGAGCTACAAGCAGCGACACGCGCTGGACTCAAGCTGGAAAAGGTTGAGCGGTCACCAATCGACTACAACACCGGGCCCGCACTGCGTTTCCCGAATCAGGGGCAGTTTCATCCACTGAAGTACCTGGCCGGCCTGGCACTCGCTATCGAAAAGTCCGGCGGCCGAATTTATTCCGGGACGCACGCTGATGAAATCAAGGGCGGTGCACGAGCGCGAGTGACGTGCACGAATGGGGCGGTTGTCAGTGCCCAATCAATCGTGGTCGCGACCAACAGTCCCGTTAATGACCTGGTCACCATTCACACCAAGCAGGCTGCCTATCAAACGTACGTAATTGCCGGACAAGTTCCGCGAGGCTCCGTTAGGAAGGCGCTCTACTGGGACACGCCCAACCCTTATCACTATGTGCGCATTCAGGAATTCAACGATGGCTTCGATTTGTTGATCGTCGGCGGCGAGGATCATAAAACCGGCCAGGCAGACGACGCTGACGCACGCTTTACCAAGCTCGAGAATTGGAGCCGCGAACGATTTCCTTTGCAGGAGATCATTTATCGCTGGTCGGGCGAGGTGTTGGAACCGGTTGACGGTCTCGCGTTCATTGGTCGCAATCCTTTGGACGAAGACAATGTCTATATTGCTACCGGCGATTCTGGAAACGGCATGACGCACGGGACAATCGCGGGCATCTTGCTCACCGATCTAATTTCTGGTCGTGAAAACGATTGGGCAAAGTTATACGAGCCCTCGCGCAAAACCTTGCGAGCTTTGCCCACCTTTGCCAAAGAGAATCTAAATGTGGCCGCACAGTTCGTCGACCTGGTTACGCCGGGTGAAGTGGATTCGAGCGACGAGATCAAACCCAGTTCGGGAGCCGTCGTCCGTCGCGGCGCAACTAAGATCGCGGCTTATCGAGACGAAGCCGGACAACTGCATGAGCGTTCGGCCATCTGCCGTCATCTAGGGTGCGTGGTCGACTGGAATACGCTCGAGAAAACGTGGGACTGCCCCTGTCATGGTTCGCGGTATGACGCGCTGGGCAAAGTTATCCAGGGACCGGCGAACACTGATTTGCCGGAAGCTGATGCGGAGAAGATTAACGCGCAAGCGAACAGCGCATAAAATGTTCGTTAGCAATAATCAGGTCAAGCAAGGAGGAATAAGGATGAGTTTCAATTCAGATCTGCTCGCGCCGGAACAAGTCGCGAGCAAGGAGAGAAGTCCAATCAACGTGGGTGAGATCGAGCGCCTGGCTTCCGCGGTCGCGGGTGGGGGTCTAGCTGTCTACGGTCTACGCCAACGTTCCATCGGCGGCTTGTGTCTAACGCTCGCCGGCACGGCGTTGCTCCATCGAGGCGTCACAGGCCACTGCAATACTTACGAGGTGTTTGGCATTAATACCAACGAGACAAAAGCGCTGAACGGTGAGACCCCAGTAGCGAAAGATGTGCACGTCGAGAAAGCAATCGCAATCGACAAGACTCCGGAAGAGCTATTCAGCTTCTGGCGGCAGTTCGAAAATCTGCCCCGCTTCATGAAGCATCTGGAATCGGTGACCTGTTCCGGTCTCAATCGCTCTCATTGGATCGCAAAGGGTCCCGGGGGAAAGAATGTTGAATGGGATGCGGAAATCTACAACGAGAAACCGAACGAGATGATCGCCTGGCGGTCGCTCGCAGGCGCCGACATCGTTAACGCCGGCTCAGTTCGTTTCACACCCATCGGGGTGCGCGGTACTGAAGTGAAAGTCGTGCTGAACTACAACCTGCCCGGGGGAAAGATCAGTGCCTTATTTGCCAAGCTCTTCGGTAGCGAGCCGGGCCAGATGATCGCTGACGATCTGCGCCGGCTGAAACAAATTCTGGAGACGGGTGAGGCTGCCACTATTGAAGGTCAGACTTCAGGTCGAGTGGCCGAAGCCACGCCATACCAACCCCAAGCCAAGACAAGCCCAAGCGACCAAACCTTGAAGAGTCGGGCCGCGTCAACACGGAGTTAGTCTTTTTTTTCGAACAAGGGAGGTTGAGTTATGAAAGCGCTTTGTTGGTTCGGTAAGTATGACGTGCGCGTCTACGACGTTCCCGAACCCCAGATACTTAATCCACACGACGCCATCATCAAAGTTACGACTACCGCAATCTGTGGTTCCGATCTCCATCTTTACGATGGCTACATTCCCACCATGGAGAAGGGTGACATTCTCGGTCATGAGTTCATGGGCGAGGTCGTCGAGGTAGGAAGTGCAGTCAGGAACTTGAAACCCGGCGACCGCGTCGTAGTGCCCTTCACAATCGCCTGTGGCAAATGTTTCTTCTGCAAGCAGCAGCAGTGGTCGGCTTGTGATAACACAAACCCCAACACGGGGATGGCAGAAACGCTCTACGGCTATTCCGGATCGGGGTTGTTTGGTTACTCGCACATGATGGGCGGTTACGCCGGAGGACAGGCAGAATATGTGCGAGTTCCCTTTGCCGATGTCGGCCCGATCAAAATTGAGAATGGGCTGACGGACGAACAGGTGCTCTTTCTCTCAGACATCTTTCCCACTGGCTACTTGGCCGCGGAAAACTGCAACATCAAACCCAGCGATACAGTCGCGGTTTGGGGTTGCGGTCCGGTGGGTCAATTCGCAATCAAAAGTGCGTACTTGCTCGGCGCCGAACGCGTAATCGCTATCGACGACGCGCCGGAGCGTCTGCGCATGGCAACTGAACAGGGCGGCGCGGAAACCATTAACTTCGCCGAAGAAGATGTTTTCGATCGTCTGAAACAAATCACTGGAGGACTGGGGCCTGACTCTTGTATCGATGCCGTCGGCCTTGAAGCGCATGGTGCGACGGTGGACGCTTTGTACGATCGAGCCAAGGCTGCGCTGATGATGGCGACCGATCGCCCTCACGCGCTACGACAGGCAATTCACGCTTGTCGCAAGGGCGGCACAGTTTCAGTGCCCGGCGTTTATGGCGGATTTCTGGATAAATTCCCTTTTGGTGCGGCCTTCGCGAAAGGGCTGACCTTCAAAATGGGGCAGACGCATGTGCATAAGTACATGAAGCCGCTCCTGGAGAAGGTTGAAGACGGGGAAATAGATCCTTCGTTTGTTATTACCCACCGCATCAACCTGGAAGATGCGCCAGCAGGTTATGCGACGTTCAAGAACAAGGAGCAGGAATGCATTAAGGTAGTCATGAAGCCGTGAAGCAGGAGTCAGGAGTCAGGGGGTGCAGCATTTTAGTGTCGGTTCGTGTTGTATCGTAGAT
>JBAPXA010000388.1:0-13127 GCA_049283975.1 Pyrinomonadaceae bacterium
CGCAGGTCCACTCCGTCCAGCAGAATCTGTCCCCGCTGGATGTCATAGAATCGCATCAACAGGTTCGTGATCGTTGTCTTACCCGAGCCAGTATGGCCAACGAGCGCGACCGACTCACCAGGATTAACAATGAACGAAACCCCTTTCAGCACCCAGTCTTCGTTCTTGTAAGCGAACCAGACGTCCCGGAATTCAATCAAGCCGCGCGCCCGTCCCTCGCGCAGAGGCTGGTCCGGAGTGGTGATGGCCACGGGCAAGTCGAGGGTTTTGAAGATCCGGTGCGAAGCGACCACTGCGGCCTGCAGCACATTGTACTTGTCGGAGATATCTCGAATTGGTTGAAACAGGAAGCCGGAGTACTGAATGAAAGCGACGAGCGCTCCAAGCGTTAACGCGGAATTCATCACCCGGTAGCCGCCATACCAGATGACCAGAGCAATGCCCACCGCGCCGATGAAATCAACGAGCGGAAAAAAGACGGCATAGTAGAAAATCGTATCTAGGTTTGCTCTGCGATAGTCGTCGTTGATTTCGTCGAACTTGCTCAGCGATTTACTTTCAGCGTTGAAAATCTGCACGGTCTGCGCGCCGGCGAAGTGTTCCTGCAAAAAGGCATTGATGCGAGCGATGCGGGTGCGCACCATGTCGTAGCCACGGCGCGCGCCTCTACGAAACCACGTTGTCGCCGCGAAAAGCAGCGGCACCGTTAACAGCGTGACGAGCGTCAGCCGTACGTCCATCCACAACATCACGCCGATGATGGCAAAGATCATCACGAGATCGCCGAGAACGTCCGTCACCCCCTGGGTGAATAGTTCGTTGAGCGCATCGACGTCGTTAGTCAGGCGAGTCATGATGCGCCCCACTGGATTGCGATCGTAGTAGGCAACTTCCTGATGTTGCAGTTTGTCGTAAAGCTCGCGGCGAATATCGAACATCACATATTGGCCGACGGTGTTCAGCAGGACGGTTTGCAGGTAGGAAAAGATCAGCCGTAGCAGTTGGACGCCGGCAAATAAGCCAACCAGCAACAGCAGCCCATCTGCATTGCGTGGCAGGATGTACCAGTCAATTGCGTATTGCGTGAACTTTGGCTGCAGTATGCCGAGGAGGTTTAGAGCGAAGGTCAGCGCCAGGGCAGGAATCAACATGCGCAAATAGGGTTTCAGATAACGCAGCAGCCGGCGCGCGACCTGAAAGTCGTAAGTCTTTCCGATCGCCTCTTCTTCATGAAATTGTTTGGCGACTGTAGACATAAAGACTTACGAGGACACTCCGAATGAAGGATCTTTGTAGGAAGCGGCCAGCAGATCCGACCGTCGCGGATAGTGCAGGATCATCGCCACGAGACTTATGATCAGCAGCAATAAGTACTCTCGTCCGGGAAGGAGAAATCTTTCGGCCACGCCCAGGACTGCGGGCACTTCGCAGAGGGCCCGCCCGGTTATCACCGCGGTTTGCACCAACGCGAGGTCCTGTTTTTCCACGGACTGCTGCAGCAGCTTCCCTCGGACGAAAAAGGAAATGATGGCGCAGAAAGTGCCGACGCCCGCCAGAACAAAGCTCAACACATTGTTCTCGCTGAGATCGTTTGGAGGCTCTAGGAACTGTGTGACCATGAAAAACAACAGCACACTCATTACTTGACCGATCCAGAGGATCAACATGCTGCGATAGCGAGCATCAATGCTGTCTTGGTTCGGAGCCGTCCCTTTCATAACTTTTTTTCCTCATCCTGTCGCTGCCAGTTCTTCTTCCAATAGTTGTCGCTCATACAACGCAGCGTATTCACCACCCAGCTCCAGCAATTCCTGATGCGCGCCGCGTTCCACGATTCGTCCTTCCTCGAGCACGCAGATCAAATCGGCATCCCGAACCGTCGAGATGCGATGCGAAACAATCAGGCTGGTGCGATCGCGCATCACACCTCGCAGCCGGCCCAGGATCTTCTCTTCGGTATAAGTGTCGACGGCGGAAAGCGCATCATCGAGAATCAGGATTCTTGGGGCGCGCAAAACGGCGCGCGCAATCGCGGTTCGTTGTTTTTGTCCGCCCGAAAGCGTGATCCCTCGTTCACCGACCAAGGTGTCGAAACCTTCGGCAAAGCCGCGCACGTCCTCGCTCAAGCCGGCGATCTCCGCGGCCCACTCGATATCGGTCCGTTTAGTTTGGCCCACGCCAAAAGCGACATTTTCGGCAAGGCTATCGCTGAAGAGGAACGTTTCCTGCGGTACGTAGCCGATGCTTTCGCGCAACTGTGCGAGGGGATAATCGCGTACCGAGACCCCGTCGACGAAGACAGTATCTTCCGGCGCTTCCAGAAGACGCGGAATCAGATTCACCAGGGTGGACTTACCACTTCCAGTTCGCCCCACAAAAGCCACGGACTGTCCCACTGGAATTTTCAAGTTGATGTCACTGAGCACCGGTTCATCCGTCGGCCGGTACCTGAAAGTAAGTTCGCGAAACTCGATCTCACCGGCGATTGGCGGTTGCCGGCTGACGTCTTGCATATCGGCAATGGTGGGCTTGATCGCTAAGATCGCGTTCATGCGTTTGAGGCTCGCAGTCCCCCGCTGAAAGAGATTGACGACATACCCCAGGGCGATCAACGGCCAAATCAGTCGCATCAGATACATGTTGAAGACCGTGAAGTCGCCAACACTGATCTCGCCGCGTATTGCCAGCGGCACACCTGCCCAAATAATCAGCACAAAGCCAATCCCAATCAGAAACTGCATGAGCGGGCGCATCAGGGCGTCAATTTTTACCAGGGCCAGATTCTTCTCGGCATACTCAAGGTTCAGTGAGTTGAAGGCTGTTATCTCCGCACCTTCCTGGGCATACGCGCGCACGACGCGAACGCCCGTAAAGTTTTCCTGCGCCCGCGCAGTTATTTGCGCAAAAAAGTCCTGGATCCTTTCAAAGCGAACGTGCACCTGCTGACCGAAGAACTTCACCGTCAGGGAAACAAGCGGCATCGTTACAAACAGCAGAAACGTTAGCCACCAATTCAGCATCAGCATAAGAGGCAAGACGAGCACAACGACGAACACTGTTTGCAAACTGTACATGATCATCGGCCCCGTGAGCTGGCGCACGGCAGACAAGTCATTCGAGGCCCGGGCCATCAGATCGCCCACGCGATGCTCCTGAAAAAACGAAAGCGGTTGCTCGACAAGGTGAGCGTAAAAGTCCTTACGCAGGTCGTATTCGACGTTGCGCGAGATGCCAATGAGGATCCGCCGCTGCAGGTAAAGGAAGGTGCCGCTCACCGCGCTGGCGCCCAGAACCTTGAGCGCAGAGATGGTCAGACTTGACCACGAAAGCGTCTTCCAGTTCTCGTCAATCGCCTTACCTACAATCAGAGGAATGCTGAGATTGAAGAGGACACCGGCGAGGATGCAGAGGATGCCGATGATTAACGATGCCCTGTAGGGGCGGAAATACCGGACAAATTTACGCAGATCGTCCATCACAAAAACGCGCTACAGATGAAAGCCTTCAGAATTATGAAGGCAGTATGATGCGCGATTTTTCGTTGGGACGCCAGAAGGGACTCGACGAGGCTGGCAAGTGAAGTGTCAGAGGTTCTGCAGGGAGTCGATCAGCCTCTCGCCAGAGAAGTCGACTTCGCCAGCACGAAGCGGGGTCAGGATTTCTTCCGGTGGGGTGCTGACGCAATTTCGTCCGCCGTGTTTTGAGTTGTAGAGAGCGCGGTCAGCAGCAGTGACAAGACTCTCACGAGAGGATGCGTGATAGGGAAAACTGGCCACTCCAAGTGAAGCAGTGATACGGCCATATCCCGGCACGCCATCCTTTTCAATGCGGGCGCGCAAACGCTCGGCGACGATTAACGCACCATCAATGTTCGCCTGTGGCAAGATTGCAGCAAATTCATCACCGCCAAGCCGGACTGCGGTGTCGACGGCGCGCAGTTCGGTGCGCAACACTTCCGCGAGCATGCGCAACGCAATGTCTCCGATGTTATGTCCGGCCCGATCATTGATCCGTTTGAAGTAATCAAGATCTATCATGACCAGCGACAGCGGTTGCCGCATGCGAGTGGCCAGATGAAGATCGCGCTCCAGTTGGAGGTCGAACGAGCGCCGGTTGTAACAACCGGTCAATGCGTCCGTGAGAGCTTGCTGCTCCATCTCCGCAAAGAGCCGCGCCTGGTTCACAGAGACTGTTAGCTGGTCTGCGACGGTGTCCAACAATAACAATTCGTTGTCCGCCCAGACTCGTCTGGGATCGTCGGAACGCACTAATAGAAAACCAATTGAGTTGCCGTTGAAAATCAGGGGCACCGCCGCCTGGGCAAACTCGGAAGATGTTTCGCGATGGTTGTCATCGTCAACATAGATCTTTGGCGTTATCGTCAAGCTATAGCCAATCGCGTCGAGGTGCGTCGCCAACCTTTCGGATCGGACATCGTTTTCGGATACATTAAAAGCACATTTGGTCATTTCACCGCCCACCAGCTCACTTTCAACGCGTACGAGGCAAGCAGGAGCTGAGAGTGCGCGACCGACTTCGTTGGCCGCGGTCTGCAGGATTTCGTCCAAGCGCTGCGAACTCCTCATGGCTGTCGCGATGCGATTAACGGCGATCTCACGCTCTGCCTGCTCCTGAAGCAAACGCGCCAGTTTGGTCGTGACGCCCAGAGTTAGCTGCAACGAAGTCGCCTTGGGCATTGATACGCGCACTGAGTTGGCGAATGCCGAAGCATGGAAGGAATGTTCTGCCGTTACTCGCGCCATCAGATATTCGAGCGCCGAGTAAACAACGTCCGGTTCGAAGGTCCAGACGACCAGATCGCCGGCCGCGTTATGATCGTCCGCATCTGTGTGGACGGAGGCCAGCAACGCTGAGAAGCGCGCGTCGGCAATCACAACGAAACGCTCATGAATGCCGGGCTGATCGACCTTTTCGAGCACAACAGATTTTGTGTCGTCCCGGCCGCGATTCAACATCAGCTTGGAGATCGTGTCCTCGGCCGTGACCATCAGGAAAGAACTTTGCGCTACCTTTCCGAGTTGATGCAGGCGCGCCATTTCGCGAGGCAGTCTTTCTCGCGAAGTGGGCAGACTCTCGATCACCAGCGCTGCGAGATTGTTTTCGAGAACGACATCCTCAAAATACCTCGAGAGCAGGGAAATCGTAGATTCCGCGCAACGAACCGGAGTCAACTGACGGGCGTGCTGGGCGATCAGGGAGTGATACAGCGAGTACATGCCAAATTAAGGTCTTCTGGGCTAGCGACTTAACTGGTCGGATTGTGAGAAGGCGAAGGACCGTTTGGAGGCGGACGTAAGGCCAAAGTCATTCTACATGCCCCCACAGTTACTGTCCACGGGGATTTTCTGAGCGCGTAGCGGGTCAGGCTAGATTTTGATGTAGGTGCTAAGTGCTGTAGCGGCAAGAGTTCTGGCGTCGTCAAAAAGCTCAGCGGAAACGACAATGATACGCTTGCCGGAGCGAACCACGCGGGCGACAGCCCTGGCACGACCCTTGGTTAAGGGTCGCAAGTAACTGATGGTGAGATCGACCGTGGTGGCGTGCTCGTCGGGGGGTAGTAAGGAAATGATGGCAAAGGCGGTGGCACTATCGATCAGTGAAGCAATGGCGCCACCATGAACTACCCCGTGATTCTGTTTTAGTTCCGGCTTGATTTCCAGGCTAAGGGTGGCGACGCCGGTATCGATCTCGTCCAATTCAATTCCCAGGAAGCTTGCGAAGGGCACGCTGTCGAGGGCCCGGGAAATCCGCTCAACTTGTGCGGCATCCAACTTTCCGGTTTTCATGAACGGTAGCTTTCGGCGCTTAGCGGCTCAACTATCACTGCGGTGCCATAGGCAAGCACTTCGGTGACGCCCGCACCCAATTCCGTCGTATCGTAGCGTGCTCCGACTACCGCGTTAGCTCCCACCTCGGTTGCGTGTTGGATCATGATGTCGAAAGCATCCGTGCGCGTGTCTTCACATAGCTTGGTCCACACTGTGATGTTACCGCCGACAAGCGTTTGCAGCGACGCACCAATGGTGGCGAAGACGTTTCGTGAGCGCACCACAATGCCGCGCACTACGCCGAGGTTTTGTGTGATCCGGTAATTCGGCAACTCAAACGTGGTCGTGACCATTTGATGAGATACCGAGTAGCGCGGCGGACTCACCGCGTAGGGAACTCTGCGATCGAGGGAATCTGAACTCATGAAACATTTCCTCTGCGAGTAACTCATCTCTTAAAGAGAGTAGCTTTCGCTTTTTGACGGGCCGTGGCCGCCTGCTCATCGGGAATCCAAAGATACTGCTGCAAGTTGCAGCGACCGCGTTCATCGAATTTTACTTGTTCGCTTTCCAACATGCGTTGTTGTTTATCTTCAGGTAGTACGATCCTGCCGGTTGAACAGGCACCCCGGGCGTTAATGACGCGATGCCAGGGCGTATCGTCTGGGGCGCCGTGCATGGCAAAGCCGACGGTCCGCGCCGTATAACCATCGCCGAGCAGCTCAGCGAGTTGTCCATAAGTCATCACGCGTCCCCGAGGAATCTGCCGCACGAGCTTATAGACCTGTTCGCGATAATTAGCTTCGTCCCGCATCTGCTCTTAGCCTTCACCCAGCGTCCGCAACACCACCCGGGCGGGCGCGCCGTCGCCACTTCCACCTGAAATCCTGAGAGGCAAACAAATCAATTCGTAAACTGCTGCGGAAATTTGCGACAAATCCAGCCCTTCGACGATTACTATTCCTTCGGACAGCAGGGTGTGATGAGTCTCAAACGTCTCGGCACCAAACTTTTCAACGGATAGATAGTCGATGCCTACCAGCTTCACTCCTAAGTGCACGAGCGCATGCGCGGCGCCGGCATCGAGCGAAGTATAGTCGGAACGGAAGCCAGGGGTATCGTGATTCCAAAAAGTCGAATTCCGCGTTTTGAAAAGAAACCTGATCTCACCTGTTTGGCAATTGCTGTTGATGAACTCTGCGCTAATTGTATCGATTGTTGGTGGCACTTCGACCACCTGAACTCTTCCAATTAACGTCTCCAGGGACAATGAATTCACGCCTGCGCCCCCGGCAAGGAAGTGGGCGGGTGCGTCGACATGAGTGCCGGAATGCGCGCCAAAGTGAATTAAGGAGACGTTTGCGGGATCCCCGTTCGCAAGACTGAGAAACTGACTAATCTCGATGCCTGGATCGCCAGGATAGGTCGGAGTGTCGGCTGAGAGCGCGACGCTGACATCGTAAATAGGCATGTTCACTTGATGCTGAAGACGCGGGCATAGTAGTGGTCGCTACAGAAATGTGTCAACGTGATAATTGGCAACAGATAAGCACAGAAAAACACAGATTCAAACAAGACCACCTTATCTGATTTCAGGCTATTCGTGAAAACCTGTGTTCATCTGTTGGCTAGTTGAGAAGTGTTGCGACAAGGTTAGGGGTGGGTTAGCATCGTGCCGAGTAAAGAATCCAGGCTAAGCAGAACGACAAGCAAGCCTTCATGAGTGTTTCCCAGCCACGGCCGCGTCTTGCAGCTTCCAGTTATCTCAACTCTGCTCCCCTGATCTGGAGTTTCATGCACGGATCGATGAAGGAGCGGGTGACTCTCACCGATCCGGTTCCAGCGAAGTGTGCAGATTTGCTGGCCCAGGATACTGCTGATGTAGCCCTCGTTCCCGTGATCGAGTACCAACGCATCGACGACATTCATCTGATACCCGACATCTGTGTTGGTTCAAAGGAAGAGGTTCGCAGTGTCGTGCTCGTGACGCGTAGCGACGACCTGGTATCTGTGCAGTCCGTGGCCCTTGATGAGTCGTCGCGCACCTCTGCGACTCTCGTAAAGATCATCTTTCAGGAGTTTCTCGGAACTGAACCGAGTTGGGAGACTGCCATTCCTGATCTCGGACAGATGTTGAAAGAGAACGATGGGGCATTGATTATTGGTGATCCAGGTATGACCTTTTCTCGCGACAGTTATCACGTTTGGGATCTGGCGCGGCTCTGGCGCGAGTTCACAGGGCTGGGATTCGTGTTCGCGATGTGGATGATTCGAGACAACGCGTCAGAGGCGGCGCGATGCCTGGACTTTGCAAAAGCACGTGACGAAGGCATGGCAAAGATCGCTGAGATAGTGGATCACTACGAGCAGCGGCTTTCACTGTCGCGCGCGGAAATCCTCGAGTATCTGACAGAAAACATCTCCTTTACGCCCGATGAAACGATGACGCAGGGCCTGCAATTGTATTTTGAACTGGCTTGCAAACACGGGCTGATCGAGGCAGTGAAGCCATTGCGATATAGCCCTTTGGAGATGGATGCACGGTAAATACTAAAGACCACCACCCGGTTTGGTGAATCAGCACGTTCGACAATAGACTATGCACGTGGAGAAAAATATACGAACCATCTTAGACCAAGTCCTTAGCGGCGGGCGCATGACGGCGGCAGAGTGCACAGCGCTTCTGGAGTCGCATGATATCGCTGCGATTGGCGCCGCGGCTGATGAAATTCGGCAACGCAAACATCCCGACAACGTCGTCACTTACATCATCGACCGCAATATCAACTACACGAACGTCTGTAACGTTGTCTGCACTTTCTGCGCTTTCTACCGGCGCCCGGGGGCGCCCGACACCTATGTGCGCACAGTGGAAGAGATCTGCGCGAAGATTGACGAGACGATCGCTTTGGGAGGCACTGGAGTGCTGATGCAGGGCGGGCTTCATCCTGATTTTGGGATCGAGTGGTATGAAGAGCTCCTGCGCACCCTGCACGCGAAGTATCCTAATTTTCAACTGCACTGTTTTTCCCCACCGGAGATTCACAACATTCATCTGATCTCGGGATTGGATTACGAGACCATCATGGCCCGTCTGAAAAAGGCTGGTCTTTACAGTTTGCCTGGAGGCGGTGGCGAGATTCTGGACGACGAAGTGCGCAATCGCGTCTCGACAAAATGCACAACTGATGAATGGCTCGCGGTAATGCGTGCCGTGCATCGCGTTGGATTGCGTTCCACCGCGACGATGATGTTTGGGATTGGCGATACCGTGGTTCATCGCGTCCGACACCTACAGCGCGTACGTGATCTTCAGGACGAAACCGGCGGCTTCACAGCCTTCATTCCCTGGACCTTTCAAAGAGAGAACACCGCGCTTGGCAGACGCATCAAAGAAGAGCCAACCGGAGTCGACTACCTGAAGATGCTTTCTGTCTCGCGGCTTTTCCTCGACAACATCGAAAACCTCCAATCGTCCTGGTTAACGCAGGGTTTGAAACTGGGTCAGGTGGCGTTGCGCTTTGGCGCCAACGACATGGGTTCGATCATGATCGAGGAAAATGTTGTCTCCGCCGCCGGGGCGCACAATCGTGCGGATGAAAAAATGCTGCGTTACCTGATTCGCGAGGCTGGTTTCACGCCGCAACAGCGCGACATTCTTTACCAACCCGTGCAGCGCGCGGAATCGTTACAGGCCGACGTTAAGGAATCAGCACCTTTGCGCGAGCTCACCGTAATGATCGCTGACTAGTTTCCTGTTAAGTGTAGCGGTGAGTTAGGCCCGACAATGTCATTCACACCCTGGCTTTAGCCCGGTGAGATGACGAACCCTTCATGTCGAACGGCCTTGCCTTAAAAGTATATTCAGTTGCTACGGCTTCGCCGCCGCATGTGAGGCGGCGGCTTTGCCCCGCCCGTATCGGCGCCCCCATACACTTTGGGCTATGCCCTCGGCCCGAAAATCAAGGGCGAAGCCCGAACGAGGGCATAGCCCGGACCCAAGTCGACAAGCTTGCGGCGGGGCAGAGCCACCGCCTCACATCCGGCGGCGAAGCCGAATCGGGCATTGCGTATGACTTTTGAGGCAAAGCTATGTTTCGGAAAGAAGGCTATGCTTAGCCACGGTGTGAATGGAAGCGAGATCTCCGCGCCGGCCACGCCCGAATCATGAATCAACGACTAGAAAAGATCTCCGTTCTTCTTTTCGACTGGGATGGAACGCTCGTTGACTCAGCTCAGCTGGGCCTGAACGCTTATGAAAAAGCGTTTGCGGAACTTGGCGTCACCTTTGATCAGGAAACGTACCAGGCCGTCTACTCGCCGAATTGGCTTACCGTTTATGAAGGGTTGGGTTTGCCGAAAGAGCACTGGCAAAGGGCCGATGAACTTTGGACGCACTACTACGATCAACAAAGTGCCAAGTTAATTGAGCGTGCAGGCGACACGGTAGCGGAGATAAAGCAAAAGGGTTACCGGTTGGGAGTAGTAAGCAGTGGAAATGATTGTCGCGTTAATCGGGAAATTATGGAACTAGGGCTGGCCGGCCTTTTTGAAGTGGTCATCGGCCACGAACAGGTCAGGAATCGGAAGCCGCACCCGGAAGGGATCGAAATCGCCCTGCGGCAGCTGGGGGTTACGCCAATGCAAACCGCTTATGTTGGCGACAGCCCGGAAGACATTCAAATGGGGAAGAGAGCAAACGTGATGACCGTTGGCGTCCGCAGTTCGTACCCGACGAGCTGGAAACTTCAGAGCGCTGAGCCTGACATTTATCTCGATACGTTCGACTCCCTCACGAATCACTTTTAGTCGCGGCTTGCTCTCTGTGTGCTTGCGGCGTCCTATCTGAACTTCGTGACACGAAGCAGTCGAGTGGAAGTTCACGAAATCGAGTTCGTACTGCGCGCTATTGCGGGCGCGAGACTGCTATTCCAACCGACTTTTTTTGCAAGCCTCAGCGCACCCCAAAATAACGGACAGCGAACTCCAACATCTATTAATCCTGACTTAAGGAAATCGGCATGGAAGCGACAAGAGTTCCAAGGGTGAAGATTTGTTGTATGGGCAGCGTCGCCGAAGCATGGCTGGCTATCGGCAGTGGCGCGGCGGCGGTAGGACTCGTTTCTGCGATGCCCAGCGGACCAGGCGTGATTACCGAGGATCTAATCGCCGAAATTGCAGCGAAGCTACCGCCAGCTATCGGTTCCTTTTTGCTCACCTGTAAAACTGATCCGCACGCGATCATCGATCAGCAAAGACGCCTACGGGTAAACACAATTCAAATCTGCGACCGTTTGCAGCTGCCGTGTTATGAGATCTTGCGCGCAGGCCTGCCCGGCGTCTCCCTTGTGCAAGTTATCCACGTGACCGGATCGGAATCAGTTGGGGAAGCGGTCGCAATAGCGCCGTTCGTCGACGCCGTGTTGCTTGATTCAGGCAATCAGTCGTTGCCGGTCAAAGAACTTGGTGGCACTGGCCGGACACACGATTGGAATCTGAGTCTGCAAATTCGTGAGGCCATCGATGTGCCGCTATTTCTTGCTGGAGGATTGAAAGCGGAAAATGTGACGGAGGCCATCAGGCAGGTGCGTCCTTTTGGAGTGGATGTTTGCAGTGGCGTTCGTACGGACAGCAAGTTGGATGAAGAAAAGTTGCACGCGTTCTTCGCGGCGGTGGGATCGGCGGGGTAAAAGGGGAAGAGGGAAAAGGGGAAAAGAGGAACAGTGGAAAAGGGAAAGAGGGAAAAGGGGAATAGGGTAGGACGTAAATGGAGTCCTTTTTCGTTCCCCTTTTCCCCTTTTCCCCTCTTCCCCTTTTCTCCCGAAGGCCTTCGGCCTAGAACGTGAACTTCAACGCTAGCTGCACCTGCCGGGGATCGCCGACGCCCTGGCGCAGGAAACCGTCAAAGTTGAATAGCGCCGAGCCGATTGTCGGATCGATGTTGTTCGCATTGTTGAAGGTATTAAACATCTCGACCATCGGAATCAGTGCGTATTTCTCACCAAACCTGAACGGCCGCTGCAAGCGCCAGTCGAAGCTGAAGTACTCATTGTTCTTTCGATCCGTATTGCGCGGGAAACAACGAGTGGCGCAACCGGCTGGAGATTTTGGTTGCGCCGAATGGGCTTGAATGCGCGTGCTGAGTTCGAAGCCCGCCGGAATATCAACGTTCGCGAACATATTGAAGCGATGTTTGATGTCGCGATCCGCGAGCGAGTAGTCTCTTTGCAGATTGAAGAAATCGTTGGCGCGGTCTGTGAACGGATCACGCTCGTTGGAATCGTCGTCCTCGTCTTTCGCAAAAGTGTAGTTCGCCTCAAAGCCGAAGCGGCGACTGAAACGCTTGCGGACTCCCGCCGTGAAGCCGCGATACGAAGATTTTCCGACCGCGCTAGCCACCATAATCTCGCCCAGGTAATCGCCGAAGACCGGCGCACCATCGGAGCCCAGCAGTCGAGCGTAGTCAAGAAAGCGAGTCAGGTGGACACCCTTGGCGTAGGTAAAGTCAAAATAGATCGACAAGTTACTCGCCAATTCCTGCTCGAAGCCAACGTTGGTTGTGTAGATGCGCGGGTTTGCATAATCCTTGCTGAATAAACGCACACCGCTAAAGCACGGGAAGGGATTAGTGAAAGGTCCGGCAACCGTGAAACCCGCATGGGTCGAGCAGGAACTCGCCGCAGGCGTCACGAGACCGGGCCAGGTCGGCCGGACAAATGGGTTGGCAAACAAGCCACCGGCAATCGTTTGCTGTTGCACGCCGTTAGTTGTAATCGAGCCAACCTGCGTCAGCATGTTCTGCCGTCCGTAGTAGATGCCGTAGCTGCCGCGCAGGACCGACTTGCCATTGCCACTTACGTCCCAGGCGAATCCCACGCGCGGCTGAAACTCCTTCTTCGGGCTGTGGAGCGTGCCGTCGGAAGGGAAGCGCGGGTCGGACAGAAAGACTCCGTAAGCGGTTGCGCTCGGTGCGACTACTGGTTCCGGGAAGATTTGCGCTTCCCAACGGAGACCTAAATTCAAAGTGAAGTTGGGTCGCACCTGCCACTTGTCCTGGACGAACAGTCCGTAGTCTTCATTCTTGATTTCAGACGCCCCGGCGGCGTCTGTAGCGGGCCCATTTGGACCAGCACCTTGCAGGAAAAGTAACAACGGCGTCGTCGCGCCGGTGCAAGGCGGAGCACCCAAAGTTAGATCGGTCCAGCTGCCGTTGCTACAGCGTCCCGCGTCCGGTCCAAACCCGGAGCCGACTGCTCCCGGCGTGGCGTAGTGAAGAAAACCGGCGACGCTATCAAAGATGTAGCGGCCCTCGAAGAAGCCGCGAAAGACCTGCGAGTT
>JBAPXA010000389.1:0-1981 GCA_049283975.1 Pyrinomonadaceae bacterium
TTCTAATCCTGACCAGTGTCCTGGTCCTTCCGTTTCCGCTGGCAACCGCGCAGCGAAGCTCGAGCAAAACCAAAGCGGCGGCGTCCACGACAACCGCGCGAGGTGTCGAAACAATCAACGCCGGCCAGCTCCGTGACTATCTTTCGTTCATCGCGTCCGACGAAATGGAGGGCCGCGACACGCCTTCTCGTGGTCTCGATATTACGGCCAGGTTCCTGGCGCTGAATCTGGCTCATTGGGGACTAAAACCCGCAGGAGATAACGGCAGCTATTTGCAAAAGATCGCTTTGCGCCGCGATGGCGTCGACAAAGAGCAAACGAGCGTGACCTACAATAATCAACCTCTCACCATTGGCGAGGATTACATTCCTGCCGGTCGCGGCGGTGAAGCAACAGGCCCACTCGTCTTTGCCGGCAACGGTTGGTTTTTCAAAGCCAGGAATGTCGACTCCTACAAAGACGTCGACGCTAAGGGAAAGATTGCGGTGATCTTCACGCCGCCCGATGGCTTGCCGCGCGGATTTAGTCAGGCCGATTTCGCTGGCAAACGCGGTGAAGATTGGATGGACCCTTCCGAGTACGCGCGCAAGCAAGGTGCAGTGGGCATCATCATTGTGCCGGGCTTTCAGTTTCTGGCTAATTGGCAACGCAACTTCAACCGTATCACCGAAGGCGGCGCTACATCCGTAGAAAAGTTTCAGCCTTCGGCCGGCGGGGCGCCGTTGCCGACCATCATCGCTTCACCACGACTCGCTAATCTGATTTTTCAGGGTGAAAAGCAAAACGGAACTGCCTTGTTCGATGCCTCGGGTAGTAACACCTTACCAGCGTCTTTCGAACTCAATCCGGAAAAGAAAATCGCCATGAAGATTGTCGGCAAACACAATCAACTTTCGACGCAGAACGTCGTGGCCGTTTTTGAAGGCAGCGACCCGGTGCTGAAGAATGAGTACGTGGCGGTTGGCGCCCACTATGATCATGTCGGCATCGGCATCCCGGTTAATGGAGACGCCATCTACAACGGAGCAGATGACGATGGTTCTGGCACCACGGCGGTCCTGGCAATAGCTGAGGCCTTAACGAAGGCGCCCACGAAACCCAAACGTTCGATAATTCTCATCTGGCATGCTGGTGAAGAAAAAGGTTTGTGGGGATCGCGCTATTTCGTGGAGAACCCGACAGTGCCGCTCGACAAGATTGTGACGCAGCTCAACATCGACATGATTGGGCGAAGCAAGAAGCCGGGTGACACAAATCCTCGTAACAAAGAGCTATCTGGTCCCGACGAAATTTACGTTATCGGTTCCAAGATGATGAGCACTGAACTGGGAGCGTTGAGTGAGGCCGTTAATAAGGATTATTTGAATCTGTCGTTCAACTATAAGTATGACGATCCGAAAGATCCGAATCGTTTCTTCTTCCGCAGCGATCATTTCAACTACGCGCGCAAGGGCATTCCCATCATCTTCTATTTTGACGGCGAGCATGAGGACTATCACCGTCCGGGCGACTCGCCTGACAAGATCGATTACGAGAAGATGCAGAAAGTGACGCGCACCGTTTACATGATGTTGTGGGAACTCGCGAACCGTCCGGCACGCCCGGCAGTTGATAAGCAATTGCCGAAGGAACTGTCAGGAAACTAAGAACAAGAATACTTCTCGAGGGAGCGTTCAGCAGTAAGCTGGCGATAAGCCTCAGCCCGCGTCAAGCCCAGTTGCTTCGCTGCTTTTTTCAGCGCTGCGCGTGGCTCCAAACCTTCAGCTTCGAATCCGGCCACCAGCGCTGAGACGTTGGGGCCGGATTTGTTTTCCTCCCCAGCTATCTTGGTTCGATCGATTATCAACACCATCTCACCGCGTGGTTCGCTCTCGCCCTCCGCAAATTTGAGTGCCAGTTCACTCAAGCGTCCTCGCAGGATCTCTTCGTGAAGTTTCGTCAGCTCACGCGCGACGACGGCCTCTCGTTCGCCAAGGATCGC
>JBAPXA010000390.1:0-9528 GCA_049283975.1 Pyrinomonadaceae bacterium
ACACCAACCAACGCGAACAGGGCAGACCGGCTGTCCCATTCCTAAACTGCCCCCCTACCGATCTCATTAAACCCTCTTGGCCTCGGGTAAGGCACGATGGTAAAGTTGCGCAGCACACGACCCGTACCTCGTGAGAAAAACGCCCTTAAGAGTAGTGAGGATTAAGTCCGAGAGTCACTGGTTATGACGCTCGTTTAGTTAGACCGGAAAAGTGCGCGAATACTGTCTAATTGTAGAAGGGGCCTACCTATCGGAATCTGAAGCCGAACATGCCCTGCGAGATCCATTCCTGGAGGATTGGGTCGAACAGACAGGTCACTTCAAAATCCACAATATGGACGAGATTCAAATCACGCCGGGCGTTACGCTCGGGTCCCTCGGTGTCGTCATGCTTGACGATCGCGTATTCGAAATCGCGAGCGTGGACGGCGAACATCCCTTGACCGAACACAAGGCCAAAGGAGTAGCTGAGGCACTGCGCCGCCAGGACATGTTTGAAGAGATTAGGTTTCAGCCAAGAGGTGAGGACACAGAAAGCATTTCGCTCGGCAACCAAGAAACTGTAGGTCGAGATGAAACCAGCCTTTGAGTTTCTTGACGGCCGCCTCGTCGTCGTTATCGGGGACATCACGCAACAGCAGGTTGAGGCTATCGTCAACGCCGCCAATTCAAGTTTGCTCGGGGGAGGTGGCGTTGATGGTGCCATTCACCGCGCCGGTGGACCGGAAATTCTCGCCGCGTGTCGCGAACTTCGTCGCACTAGCCACCCCGAGGGTTTGCCAGCGGGAGATGCCGTAATAACCACGGCCGGAAGTTTGCCGGCGAAGCATGTCATCCATACGGTCGGTCCTATTTACGGTCGCCATAACGGAAACGAAGCCGCACTCCTGGCGGCGTGTTATGAAAACTCACTGACACTCGCAGCCAGCCACGCACTTTCTTCCGTCGCCTTTCCCTCGATTTCCACCGGAGCATATGGCTATCCCAAAGCCGAGGCCGCCGCCGTTGCTTCCCAAGCCATTGAGGCTTTCCTGCGTAGAGATGAAATGATCGAGCGAGTACCGCTGGTCTTTTTTTCCAGGACTGATGCAGACATCTTCATAGCCAATCAGAAGTTCGGCAGTTAACACTACGATTGAGATTTTTTATTTTGAACCCCGGCCGATCATAAACGAATGATTGAAACGACTGACGAACTAACCAAACAGACAGTAAGCAAAAAACTGCCACTATCGCTGCGGCAGTTGGACCGGCTTTCCTGGAATTACTGGTGGAGCTGGGCCCCGGATGGCGCGGCGACATTTCGCGATCTTGATCCAAAGGTGTGGGAAGAGTGTGAACACAATCCGCGCTTACTCCTCGCGCGCACTTCGGAATACCGCCTCGCACAAATGGCCACGGATCCTACTTACATCCTGCGGGTCCGCAAGCTCGTCGAGCGTTTTGATCAATACCTGATCGACGCTCAAGCACGACAGGACGAGTGGAGCCGCGATCCGAACACGCAATTCAATGCGGATCATCCAGTCGCTTACTTCTGCGCCGAGTACGGCCTGCATAACTCGCTGCCGCTTTATTCGGGTGGCTTAGGCATTCTCGCCGGCGATCATTTGAAATCAGCCAGCGACATCGGTATTCCGCTGGTTGCCGTGGGCTTACTGTATCGCTATGGCTATTTCACGCAGCGTTTTCGTCGCGACGGTTGGCAGGAAGAACATTATGGCGATACGCATCCCGAGGAGTTACCGCTGCAGCAGGTCAAGGATGACGACGGAACGCCACTGACGATTGAAGTACTGATCCGGAAGCGGATGGTGCACGCCCTAGTGTGGCGCGCTGCCGTCGGCCAGGTGCAACTCTACCTGCTCGATACAAACATTCCCGAAAATTCAGAGATCGATCGTCTGGTCACAGGTCACCTCTATGGTGGTGATCGCGAAACCCGAATTGTGCAAGAGATGCTTCTCGGCATCGGCGGCATTCGTTTGCTGCGCCGGCTGAAACTTGAACCCAGTGTCTTTCATTTGAATGAAGGCCACTCGGCCTTTCTCACACTTGAATTGGCGCGTGAGTTTATTAATTCCCAAAACATTAACTTCAACGAGGCCGCGAAGCTGGTGCGAGAGCTCTGCGTGTTTACCACGCACACTCCGGTTGCCGCCGGAAATGATGAGTTTGAGCCTGAGCTGGTGCGGCAGTGCTTCGGTTCCGACTACTGGAAGGAACTGCAACTAAGTGACGCCGAGTTTTTCGATTTAGGACGAGTTGATCCTGCGAATGACAAAGAGAATTACGGACTGACGCCACTCGCGATCCGCATGTGTCGATCGACCAATGGAGTCAGCCGCAAGCACGGTGAAGTTTCCCGCTCGCTGTGGCAAAAATTGTGGCCGGAGAAGCCGCTCGCCGAGATTCCGATTACTTACATCACCAACGGTGTTCACGCGCCGACGTGGGTGGCACCGCTGCTGCGCACCCTCTACGAGGAATATGCGGGCAAAGATTGGACCGCGGTGGCGCACGACCGCACACGCTGGGAAGCGAGTATCGCTCGGCTTTCCGATCAGGAGCTTTGGACAGCACATTCGTTGCTGAAGCAGCGCCTGATCGCCTTCATCCGCGAGCGCTCCTTTCAGGCGCGCCAGGAGCGCGGCGAGAGCAGTGAATACACTGAATCCGCACGCACCATGTTTGATGCGAATGCGTTGACGATCGGATTTGCGCGACGCATAGCGGCTTATAAACGCTGGAGCTTACTGCTCACGGATCCGGAACGGCTGCAGGGATTAATGACCGACCCAGATCGTCCGGTTCAGTTTGTGTTCGCCGGCAAAGCTCATCCCCAGGATCAAGGGGCAAAACTCATCCTGCAACAACTCGCCCTCTGGAAATACAATTCCCACGTGCAAAACCGGGCAGTGTTTATTCAGGACTACGATCAGGAGATCGCGCGGCAACTGGTGCAGTCAGTAGATGTTTGGTTGAACGTTCCGCGCCGGCCTTTGGAAGCTTCTGGTACGAGCGGCGAAAAGGTCGCGATGAATGGTGGACTGAATCTGTCAGTGCTCGATGGTTGGTGGCTGGAGGGATACGACGGCACAAATGGTTTCGCAGTGGGCGGCACGTCAGTCGACGGGGCGCCCGAACTTGTTGATTTAGCGGATGCCGAGTCACTTTATCGGGTCCTCGAAGAGGAAGTGATTCCCACCTACTATGAACGAGACCAGAGCGAGTTGCCGCGCAAATGGATTGCGATGATGAAGCGCTCGATCGTCACTCTCGTGCCTGAATTTAACAGCGATCGCATGGTCGCCGAGTACGCGAGGAGGATTTACAAGTAACGCCTGAGACAGCGTCGGATCATCGAGGTTCTTAGCGTAAGTCACACCGGGCCGTGCTCTCGTTGAAGTTAGTGTAGGAATAAGCTCACTGCATTACTTCGAGCGAAGAAACTGTGTTTAGCTAGCTTCTGAAGAATATTTCTTTTCCCCACTTGTCGATCTCGCAACCGCAGTTTGCACAAGTGTGGCCGCCCCACAAGAACTGACGCGCTGAATTAGGGCTTCTTATCACAGGAACCTCTTGACCACATCTTGGACAATTAGGAACGTTTGGATTAATGCCGAAACGTCCTTTCCCACGGATCGTATCAATCAAAACCAAGCACACCACGATAACGATCAGCATCGAAATGATTAAGAACAGCCCAAAGATCAATTCAGAATTGTGCATCACAGTATTTCCTTGGTTGTTCCACAGCCCCTTCGTAGTCAAGAGAGTTGTATAGAAACCGTCGAGCTGGTTCGTAGACCAGTCCCCCGGAAATCACACCAGCAGCCGCACCGAAAGTCGCTCCCACGACAACACCTAGCACGGCACCCGGAATCGCTCCGACGCCAAAAAAAACACCACCCCCGGCCGCTCCTCCAATTCCACCGGCAATCGCACCTCTGCCTGCCCCAATGGCCGCTTGAGTCAAGATTCTTTTTCCCGCTTCACTTCTAAATTTTTCTCGAGCTGCATCGATCTCTTTCCTCTTACCGTCGAAGCACTCGGTTCTCATTCGTTCGGCGGCAGTAGGGATTGTTAGCGCAGTCGAGTCTTGCATTCCTCCGTCGCCACCAAAAATGTCGATGAGTCCGGAGCTACTTGATGAGCCACCACCCATGACGAAAGTCAGTGTCGTGAATGAAGGAATGCCGATGTTCACCCATAAAGCGAATGGCTGAATGACAATTTGCCCATTGACTAAACTCCAAGTTGTGGACCAGGGCACATTTTGCAGAGCCTCCCCGGTATGGATACCTGGGCTGAAAAGCCCCAAGCCAGACAGCGGCTGTGGGCGCGAGTTGCCACTTGGATTCTCAATATTCAAGCCACTCGGATCGACAAAGTTGACCGGGTCGTTCTGCACATACGCGTAGCGGTTAAGGCTTTGCGGATCGGTTAGGTTGTAGCTGCCGTCGTAAGGGTCGGGTTGGTTGAAGCGTGAGGAGGAGGATTGATACTTCCGCATCATCGCATCGTCGCCGCCATTCGCATCGCGTTCGTAGGAGGTGAAGCGAATGAGGTTGAAAGACTTGATTGCTGCTGCGCCTAGCTGAGTTAAGCTCCGCTATCTCAGTTCCGATTTTAGCAACGATATTCGTCAGTTTGTATGGAGCCTTCTGGAATCAGTGTCCGCCTGGTTTTGCTACTGCCTTGGAATGGTTATCCGTTATAGTGAACCAGACCTCTCCGCCGTTGGCCCCATAAGCTTCTCCGCCTGCGGCGTAGACTTTTCCTGCAGTCAGCGATGGGGGAACACCTGATATCGGAGTTTTTTGCTTGAAGCCTGGTGGTACTTTGCCATAAGTAATTGGGGGCCAATCCCAAGCCCTGTCAGGAGTTCCTTCGTTGGGCACAATCTCCCACAAATCGATGTTCTTTGAAGGATCACGATGGGGTGGTAGGACTTGGTTCTCGGCTGGTATTTCAGTTACCACAAATGATATTTGATGTCCGCTGCCGTCCAGTTTGAATGTGGGTGGAACATTCCCATCGACTTGTACTCGTGTATTTTCTTCATAAGTACAAGCTCCTCCGTATGCACTGACAAATAAAACCAAGAACAAGTTCAAGGTCGAAAAAGTCAAAGAATAACGTTGACCAGAGTTGTTTGATAGTCGCATAGTCTTGCCTCTTAGAACACGCTGGGGATCAAAGGTCCGACCAGTCTCCAAAATCTGGGTAACACGTAATCCCCGAGAAGGTGTTTTATCGAGTTTGGCTTGTTAGGTTCACAATGGAGCTGTATGAAGGGGTGTGCCGTCAGGTTTGGACTCCTGTCCACCGCTCATGCCGCCATCCTGCCAAGCGCCGGGTGAGGGGCGGCCTACCGTCACATGATACCAATTGCCGTTTACGAATCCTTGGAAATCGTTACCTAACCAATGTTCAGGATTGATATTGGTATAAAATCGGCTAAATCCTGCACTGCTGAGTCCTCCTGCGATTTGACTGTATGAACCACTATAGCCCTCAACATTGCCGCCTCGTCTAGTTCCACCAATTACATTGGAAGCAATGCCATTAAGAGTTTTTTGGTCATCGCATTTTTTCTCTGGCTCGGGCTCAGGGGATGTGGATCTATTTCCGCGAAAGCCACTACCAAAACCACCGCCCCCGCCGCCGCCAAGGCCCGCTTCAGACCTGCACTCGTACAACGTATACGCTCCTCCCAACGCCTCTACGAACCCACTAAAGACAACGCTGCAATTCAATCCGCCACCCGCCGACAAGCTCAAGCCGCTTGGATCTATAAAGTTCACTGGATCGTTTTGGGTGTAGGCGTAACGATTGAAGCTCTGCGGATCGGTTAGGTTATTGCTGCCGTCGTAAGGATCAGGTTGATTAAAACGCGACATCGATGATTGATACCTCCTCATCATGGCATCGTCGCCGCTGTTGGCATCTCGTTCATAAGACGTGTAGCGATGAGGCTGGAACGCCTGGTTGCTGCTGCGGCCAGTTTCGCCACCCCAGGGATCGAGATCAATGATGCTGGTTACTGTGCCGCCGCTGTTGGTGATGCGCTGCGACTTCGTCACCGGGTCCTGATGCACCCAGCTCACGCCGCCGTATTGAATCGCCACCAATTGCCCGCCAAGATAGACATAACCCCGAGTCCAACCGCCGCTGGAGTTGAGCTCAGAAATCACCTGCCCGCCGAGAACTGAAGAACGGAGATAATAAGTAATCGTTCCGTTTTCTGTCTTCTTCGCGCGCAGACCATCGCCATCGTAGGTTTGCGTGATGCTATTGCCTGAAGCTGTTGCCTGTTGTCCGGTGGCGTCGTAGGTGAAGGTCTGGCTGCCGTCGTTGGTGAGATTGCCTGACGCGTCATAGCTGAAACCTGTGCGCTTGTTGTTCGTGTAGCTCGTCGTGTAGGAAGCATTGGCCACGCCCCAGCCATTTCGAGTAGTGATGTTGCCCCATTGATCGTACGCAGCGTTGAAAGCATAGGGCCCGTCAGCGCCGCTGTAAGATTCCTGCCCAATATGCCAGCGCGCTTCCTTACCTGAGTGCGACGCCCACATCCGGCCCACGTTGTCGTAATCGTAGGAGCGGTCGAGCGTCGGGTCATCGAGATTCTTGGCATAGGTCACCCGGCCGGTGTTCTCGTTGAACTTGTCGTACGCATAATCCCAGCGCATTACGGTCGGCACATACCACTGCTTCACGCGCATGCGGTTGTCATAGGCGAGCGAGAGTGTCTTGCCATTGTTGTATGCCATGCTTTTCACGCCAAACGCGCGATAGCTGATGTTGTTGATGTAGCTGGAGACGCCAGCATAACCCGAGCCGGAAACGCTAATTGGCCGGCCCACTTTGTCGTAGCTGTAACCCACCTGCGCGTTTGACTGATTGGTGATGCTGGTTAGCTCGCCGCCAAGGTTATACAGATAGCTCAGGCTGAATGTGCCCACACCGGTGAATGTGCGCGCTTCGGAAGTTAGCTGTGAAAGGGTGTTGTAGCTGTAACTCACCGTGCCTAACCCGTCTGTCATACTCGTGCGGTTTCCGGCCGCGTCATAGCCAAAGGAAACATTGGCAGTCGCCGCCACCCCTCCCGGGACACCATATGTGATGCCGGTGACCAGGTCACGGTTGTTATAGGCAAAGGTGGAGGTGGCCCCACGCGCATCCGTCACCGTCTGCACCGAGTCATTGGCGAAATAGGTAAAACCCGCCGTTCCTTGTTCGGGTGTTGTCTTTGACGACAGACGACCGTAGCCATCGTAACTGAAACTTCTGGTTTGTCCGGCCTGGTTGCTGCTGGTGATCTGATCGCGCACATTATAGAGGTATGTCGTCGTCGCATAAACGCTCTGGTTCCAGTTCAGCTCATCGACCTGCTTCAAGCGTCCGAGGACGTCTTTGGTCAGCTTGCGCCGTCGCCCACGCTCGTCTCTGACCGTGGTGACTTCACCACCAGCGCAGCCACATCCGCCATAAGTGTTTTCCCGTGTCGCGCCATCGGGAAGTGTTGTTACCCAGGGGCGACCTTTCCAATCATACGATTGATAGGTCAGCACCCAACCCGCCGTATCGTCACCCGTCGGCACCCAACTGCCATTCATCTCCGCCGGGTTGGTTTGATTCGAAACCCGCCCCATATCGTCGTAGGCCGTGAACTGCCCGCGATAGCCGCCCATGCTGTTGGGCAGATCGCTGGCCGTGGAACGCAGGCGTCCCGCGCCGTCGAAGTAGGTGACGCTGAAGGCCTCGCCCGCGCCATCCTGGATCGTCGAGAACGTGACGATGTCTCCATAAAGATTGTACACATACCGGGTGTAGGCCCCGTTGGTTTGGCTGGTGATCCGCTCCAGCCTTCCCGCGAGGGCCTCGTAGGTCATCGTCAGCACCGCGCCCTTGGGATCCTGCGTGCGCGTGACGGCGCCAAACTCGAAGTTGTATTGCGCGGTGGATTGATAATTGTCAGCGTCAGTGACGGTGGTTGGGTAGGCAAACGTATTGCGGTTGACGCTGTCTGAGAATGAGTCGGTGTAGCTGACGCTGGTTTGATGGTTGAGCGCGTCGCGCGTGAATACCGGCGCTCCCGTGATGTTGTAGCCGGTTCTCTTGACGGGTATGGCTTTTGCCGAGTTGTTAATGTCGGTAACATCCCAGCGCGTTACCTGCGTCAGGTTGCCGCGCCCGGAGATGAAGCCTGAGCCATAGCTGGCGACATCATGTTGCGAAGCTGTCTGAGGTAGGGCCACCAAATATTCGCCGCCAGTGTCGTAGTCAAAAGTAGTCTTCGAGACGAACGCCCCGCTCGAAAGGTCCTGCACGTGAATGGCGCTGACCAGGCCAATGATGCGCCGGTCGGTGTAGGTGCTGCTGAGATTGTAGTCGGTGTAAGTGCTGCGCAGCATTGTGGTGCCGTCAGCGGCATACTCGATTACCTGATACGGCAAACTATAAGGATAAGAGCCGTACCCGATCGTGACGCGCTTGTGATTGCCGTCCGAGTCATTGACATTGGTCTCAGTCACCCGCGGATTCTTTTGATAAGTGAGGCTTTCATCGTCCTGCGTCCAGGCGATGGTGGTTTCCTTCTTCCAGCTGTTCGCAGCTTCAGCAGCCGCGGTCTCGTAGTTTCTGGTGGTCGTAGTCAGACCTTTCTTCCACGCTGGCGCGGTGGCAAACAGTTCCTTGTAGACAGTGCCATTGGGCGCCGTCACCTTCGTCGATGAGTTATCCGACGCGACACTATAACTTGTTACCGCGTCAGCACCGTTGTTCCAGTTCTCTGCCCAGTCGCGCCGCTCGGTGAAGCGCGGACAGTCGGTCTGCCCCGCGCCCGAACTCAGGTTGTATGACGTGGAAGCCAGCTTGTGATCATCGGCCGCGTGGTGATTGATCTTCTTTACCTGTCCGAAATTAGTAAGGTAATCGAAGCGGTAGCTTGAGCCGTCGGGGAGATTGACGCGGTTGAGCACGGTCACATAATTGCTATTTGCGCCGTTGACGAACAGACCGGAAGCAAACTGTGGTTGAATCCAAACTGAGCCGTACTCGAAAGTCGCCCAGTTGTGAGTGGACCCAGCCCACGTCTGACTAATTGCGGTGAGGTTGCTGGTGCCGTCATAGGTAAGGGTAATCACGCGGCCCAATGTGTCCGTGACAGTCAGCAAATGGCCGTTTGTCTGGTTGTAGGTGGCGGTAATCTTGTTGCCGTTGCGATCCTTTATTTCCGTGCAGCGAAATTCGCTGTTGACAGAGACATCGTCAAACAGCAGGCGCGTACCATCAGAAGTCTTCACCACCGGCGCGCTCGCTATGGTGTCATCCAACTGCGTATAGCTGCCATCAATCGATTCATAAATATTCGATGTACCAATCTGCCGCAGTTCGACGCGGCCACCCGAAGACGTGACCATCATGTAAGAATAGCCGCCGCTCGAGTTCGTGAAGCGCCGCTGTAGCTTGGGCAAGCCCAGCCGAAAACCAACAGCGGGATTTCCCTTATCGGCGTTGAAC
>JBAPXA010000391.1:0-8988 GCA_049283975.1 Pyrinomonadaceae bacterium
GTCACCTCGACAATTACCTGCTCGTTTTGAGAGGCACCTGGCCGGTTCGCTACAAGTATGTGAAGGTCGCGGCGAGAAGGTAGAAAACAATTAGTTGCTTCCGGACGCGCATAAGCAACGTCGATCACATAACCCGCTATTCTGGCTGCCTGCTGCGTCGACCAGCGCGAACTATCGTCTCCTGGTCTTAACAGTTCACTAAGCGAAACTTGCTGATTGAAGTCTGAAGCTTGCGGCTGTGCCGTTCGGTTCTTTAACCGGTGAAGAGCCCGAGCCTTAGCGGTCAGAGCAATACCCGCACTCGGGCAATTTTGAGAGAAAAACAGCAAACCACCTGTGAGAGCAACGGCAATAACCGCGAGAACCAATAGTATTCGAGTCCGGGAAACCATGATCCAATACTACCGTTGCAACTCCAGCCAGAAAAACAGCCAAAGCCCGCCAAAGCTAAACACTCTCGCGGGCTTTCTGGTAATTCATTCTTTTGAGGAGGGGCTGGGTCTTCGTTGCACGCGTAGAATCAAGGTAAGTTCATCATCCAAATGTCTGCTTGATAAGAAGCAACGCTTAAATAGATCTTTCGGCCATCGGCCGAAACGGAAAAGCCGCCGCTCGCATCTGGTGTGGATATCCTGTGCGGCTTGTTGGATTCAGTGTCCAGCAGAAAGAGCTCCCCATTATAAGCAAAAATCAACCTGCGATTGTCGTTCAGCCACTCTGGCGCCACGCCCGTCGCGTCAAGTTTCTCAAATCGGTGAGTGTCAAAAGAGTAGATGCATAGCTTGTGCTCTGGGTCCTTAGCAATTGCATTTCTGCCCCGACGGTAGGACCAACCGGCTAGTTTGTTACCATCTGGAGACCATGAGTGCGCTCTAAAATCTTCCTCGGCGCTACCGGGAATGGCAGCGATTTGAGCGGGTCGATCATTTCCCTCCGGACCAAACTCGGCAATGAAAGTGCCACCGCCACTTTGGGTTCTGAAGGCCAGCCGCTTACCGTCGGGCGCCCACACTGGTTCAACCATATTAGGACCAGCTCCCGAACTGATCTGCCTCGCCCCACTTCCATCAGCGTTAACGATCCAGATTTCAAGTTTGCCTCCGCGGTCTGAGTCGAAGGCAATACGTTTTCCGTCGGGTGACCACCGAGGTCGACGGTCCTTACTGGTATCACTAGTAATTTGTCTCAACTCCGTACCGTCTGTCCTGATGACGAAAATATCCTCCTCCTTGTCTCCAAGATTGCCATAAGCCAACCATTGACCGTCTGGAGAGAGGTCGGGCATTGAAGCGCTGGTGGTAACGCGGGTAATCCACCTCGGTTCACCTATAACTACCGCTTTCCGTGAATCAAATGAAACCTCCGCGATGTTTGCTGTGTTAGTTGCGCTAACGTAGGCAAGATGTCTTCCGTCTCGGGAAAAGCAGAGGTGTCCAATGCCTGAGGATGGGGTTGTAACCGCAGTGGGCGAGCCCAGAACTGCACCGGATGTCTCATCGATCTGGACGCGCCAGAGGTTCATGCTCCCGCCTCGGTCGCTGGCAAAATAAAGATAACTGCCATCAGGAGACCAAACAGGATTCCAATTCACAAAACTATCATTTGTAACAACGACCGACTCTCCACCGTAGGCGTCTATCGTAAAAATGTTCTTAGCCCCTCGGTTTTGTCCCCAGAAGGCCACTCTGTGACCGTGTGGTGACCATGATGGTTGAGCCGCATCGCCGGGAGTGGTCAGGCGCCGTTTCTCTCCGGTCGCTACGTTTATTAGCCACAGATCACTTGGGTTAACTCTTCGCGAATTCGGACTCCAAGTGTCATCCGTTGCAAACACAATCTCTTTTTGATCCGGTGACCAGGACGGATGGGAACCGAATTCCGTTAGCCGCTTAATGTTTCCTCCATCCGCATTCATGATAAAGATTCCGCCACCGTCTCTTTCCGAGCGAAAGGCAATCAAGCTTCCGTCTGGAGAAAACGCTGGAGTGGAACCATTGCCTGGAGCACCTCCAGTTAGGTTTATTGGTGTGTTCGATCCTATCGTGAGTAAATAGATGTTAGCGTTGCCGCTCCAATTGTCGGCGCTCCCACCAGATGAACTCGTGAACACCAGCAACTTGCCATCAGGTGAAAGACTGGGAAATGCCTCTTCCCCAAGAGCGTTGGTAAGTTGTGTGAACTCAATGCTCGGTGCCGCTGTTGTTCCTCCCCTGACTCCTGAATTCGCTTTCCGAAGAAACAATGAGGCTATCAAAATCACAAAAGCGCCGCCGACTAGAACTGCAGTAAGAGGCCACCTCTTCCGTCTAACCAGCCGAGTTGCGCTGTATTCCTGGGCCTTCGCTGACCAAAGAAGGGTTTCGTGGTTCTGGCCGTTCGCTGTCACGGCTGCAACAAACCGATACCCGCGCTTTGGGATAGTCTCGATGAAATGATTGCCATTCTCGCGGTCACCCAGCACCTTCCTCAGCACCGAAATGTTCCGAGCAAGATTGCCCTCCTCGACAATCGTGCCGCGCCAGACCTGCGCGATTAGCCACGACTTTTCACAAAGGTGGCCGCTGTTTTCCACGAGCACCTGCAGGGTCTTCAAGACCTGCGGTTCAAGCGGGATTGCCTGTCCATCGAGCAGTAACCTGGATTCTTCCGTATCCAAGCGAAAGCGACCGAACTCAAAAATGTTGGGTTGGTTGTTCATTCCGGCCTAAAGAACTTCCGAAGGATTTCTTCAAAACTCCTAAAAGACTTCTAAGCGGGATTAGGACTAGTGTCGGCGGCCTGTCAGACACTCACGGCCTCTTTGAAGGTCGGTCAGTAAAGCTGCGCCGATACTACTGCAACCGTGGGGTGGCGGCAATGGCGTGAGATAAGGGCAACCTCCAAGAATCTGTCTCACGGAATAAGCCCAAAAAGGAGAACATATGTCCAAAGTCCAGAAGTCACTAATCGCGTTCGCCGGTATGATATTTGTCGTTGGCGCCGGGATCCTTGCGCCCAGCAGCACTCAGGCGCAAGTGCTCCACAAATTGACAACCCCAGCCGGCGGAGTTGCCTTCGAAGTTGTAGGTCAAGTCACCAACTTTCCGCCCGCCGGGCTAGGTCAACCGCCCACTTCACTGCAATACGGTTATCTCAGCCTGATCAATGGATTGAATGGGGATCAGGTCTTCAGTACCGCTGACCCTACCCTACAGAACGAGACAACTGCCCACTTCACCTTTTTCACCGATGCGATCACTCAACGCGTGATCAGCAATGGACGCCTAAGGATCGTCAACCGAACGGGCACCACTACCATCTATTTTGTCGAAACGCCCAACGGAGACTTCACCAACCGTGACAGTTTTAGAAGCGGGACTCCCGTAATGACAATGGCCTATCGGCAGCAGGTCATCCTCGATGTAGGCGAGACCGTTGTGGGGTTGCCAGGGACGGGTACTTTCACGGTTATGAATCTGCTCAGCGTAGCGGATGTTCAGACCTTCGAGATCGACGGTGAACGCTATCAGCTTGCCAAGCCGAAAGATCAGTTTAGGCAGTTTTACAGCGGTGCGCCGCCGGGGGCGATTCCGCCTATTGGAGTATTTGCAGGCTATGCGGTTGCTATTGAGCCAGAACAAATTAAGAAATTGGCACCCTAGCTTGATGAGCTTTCAAATTGCCGAATGCGTAAAGCGAACGGCAGGCTAAGCCACAAAACACCAAGGCCCACTCGAGATCAATCGAGTGGGCGCTTGACACTGAGCACGGCACACCACACCTCCCTCACTGCTCGCTGTCTACCGAAGCGGCCACTCACTGGAGACCTTCAAGCATAACGTCAAGCGGTATTTCGTGACCAGCATCGAACTCGCAAAGGGTCACCTCATAACCACGACGCCTTAACTCAGCTGCGACTCTGCGACCGCAGCTGTCGATCGGCAGGATGCCGTTGCGTGCTCCATGGGAGAAGAACGGGCAATAACAGCGAGAACCAGTAGTATTCGAGCGAGCAATCACAGTTCAACCGTTCGGCCCCAATGCCCCAAAAGATTAGGCTCCAACTCTATCAAACGGCGCCAACGCCTACTCTGCATACTTCTTCACGAGGGTATTCGCTGCGAAGCTGGCGAGTTCGCAGAAGACACTTTCGATTCCCGCCTCTTTCTCTTCCGTCGCTAATCGCAGATGTTCATCGACGCGCGCGAGGAGGGTCCCTAATTCCTCATTGTCGGCGTGCGGCGCAAGGTGAGTGAATAGCAGCTCATGAGCGCGCTTGCGCTCCATGACTTCCAGGCCGTCAAGCATCTGACGTTGGGGTGTGCCTTCCCAAATCGGCAGGATCATCGCTTCGCGTAGCCAGCGTTCAGCCGCATACTCGGCAAGCACACCCACACCGCCGTGAACCTCCATGTTCCACTTCGCAAACTGCACCGCTAGCTCAGCCGTCCAGTATTTCGCGAGATGCGTGATCAGGCGAAACAAGTGATAGCGATCTGAATACCGCGGCGTCTCCTGCCAGACTTCATCCAGCAATTGCATCGCTTCCCACATCAAGGCGCGCGCAGCACGTAACTGCGCGAAGCGTTCTTGGAACTGCCCGCGCAAGAGGGGATGCTCGATAATTGCTTTGCCGAACGCTACGCGACTCTCAGCAAAGGTAAGTGCATCGGCAAGCGCGCGTTGCGCCAGGGCGACACTGCCGACGATGTTGCCCACACGCGAGAGGTTGAGCGACTCCAGAATCAGGTAAATGCCCCACTCCTGCTTGCCCAGCAAGTAAGCCTCGCTGTCGCGTAACTCGACTTCACCGGTGGGAACTGAGCGCGTGCCGATCTTGTTCTTTAGGCGGCGGATGAAGTGGTTGAGTTGGCCGTCTTCGCGATAGCGCGGCACGAGAAATAAAGCGAGGCCTTGCGGCGTTTGCGGCGCGCCCTCGGGACGCGCGGCGACAATTGCGAGTTCCGCACCTACGTTGCTGGCAAAATATTTGTCGCCATGCAAAATCCAGCGGTCACGTTCTGGCTGAGCGACCGTTTCGACATTAGATCCGAGGTCCGACCCGCCTCTTATTTCAGTCATCCAAGTCGCGCCTTGCCAATTGGTTCCATCGCGGCGCAGCAAGTGTGGAAGAAATCTCGCCTGCAGTTCCGGTGAACCGTATTTCTTTAATGGCACGGTAGTGGACAACGACACGATATAAGGACAGCCGAGTCCGGCATCAAAGAAACAGGTTAGGTAGTCAATGAGGTAATGCATCCGCAGCGAACCACCAGCTTCAGCCGCGAACGGCCACCAGATCGCACCTGTCTTATATCCCTGCTTGAGCATCGTCCAATACTCCGGCGGGAAGAGAATTTCATCCGTCCGCTTGCCGAATTGATCAAACATACGCAGCCAGGGTGTACCGGCGCGATCGACCGCTTCCGAGATCGACATCCCTTCGGCGCGCCACCAGGCTTCGTACAATTTAAGCTGACTGAGGTGCTCTTTGTCGTCGATGAGATTGCCGAGAAATGTCAGCGGAGAAAGGAGGGACTGGAAGCTCAGATCGGCGTCGTTCATGCGTCGCTCATATTCATACTGTTACCGGCGGCATGTCCAGCAAAGCCACTATGGCGGGAACAGTGTGTTCGTCTTCACAAACAAATCATCTGATGACAGTTTTCGTGAATCCTCGTCTAATTTGATCTGGCAGGGGCGCCAACTTACGGAGCGCAACAAGAAGCCCGCTTGAATTGACTCAAGCGGGCTTTCTTAGATAATCGCGACGACTTCCTATCCTCCCATCCCGATGCATCGGGATATCCGCGCAGTACCATCGGCTCCAACAGCTAACTTCGGATCTACTCGCGCAACTCGCGTGTGCAAGGGGAGACTTCCATGCCGCCTTGGGTAATGTGGAATATGCCTTTGACCGCGAAGACGTCGTCCTTCTTGATCCCGGCAAACTTGTCCTTATTCGCTGCCAGCACAACGCAGTCCACACCGACCCAAGTCTCCTGGCTCCGGTCCGCCTGCAGGCTAAAGCTCAACTGCTTATCCCCAATCTCGAAGTAGACGTGGTTGGGGTCGAAATCCTCCGTGGCTCTGCCCATGACAATCACTTCCTTGCCATCGTACTTGGTGCGCAAGGCTTCCTTATCTTTTTTGTGCTGGTCGTTCAGATCATTAACATTCAGCACGGTGGGTCCTGCTTCCTTGTTCAGCCCTAAGTTCTTGCATCCGAGAACACACACGGCGATTAACATCGCAGCCACAATTTTATTTGTCATTCTCCCTCCACATTAGAAAGAGTGGTTATTACCATCCGCATTTGAGTGCTGCGGTTCGCGGGTTATACCACCGGCGCGAAACCTTCTCAAGCGAGGCGGTAAACGCTCGGCATCAGCCGGGAGCCGGTAAGACACAAGTCATGTTGCAGAATGCGAAGTTTAGGTAATCGCCCAATGGCTCCACCAGCAATCGTGCAGAACTCGCGTCGGTTGCTTCGCAAGCAACTGTCTTTCATCGCTCTGAATTCGGACATCATGTCGACGAACGGCATGTCGACGAGGACGTGTCAACGCAAATAGGAATACGTTGCTCGACACGTTCGTACTGTACTACTATTGTCGCTCCACCAGCTTCATTATCACTCGTTCCGGAGGCAGTACATGCTCGGCAGGACCATCTCGCACTATCGCATCACGTCGCAGCTGGGCGAAGGCGGGATGGGAGTGGTTTACGAGGCCGAAGACATAGATCTGGGCCGACACGTCGCCTTGAAGTTCCTGACTCCGGCCCTGGCCAACGATGCCAATCTGCTTCAGCGATTTCAGCGAGAAGCGCGCGCTGCGTCTGCTCTCAATCATCCAAACATCTGCACCATCCATGGAATCGAACATTTCGAGTCAGAGCATTTCATCGTCATGGAACTGCTGGACGGTGAGTTACTCGCCGATCGGATTCGCCGCGGTCCACTCCATGTTGAATCTCTTCTTGGCCTGAGCACGCAGATTGTGGACGCGCTCGAGTCGGCTCACTCCAAGGGAATCGTTCATCGCGATTTGAAACCCGCTAACATCTTCATAACGTCGCGGGGGCAGGCGAAGATCCTGGACTTTGGTATTGCCAAGATTGACCGTCAAGAGAAACCTGACCCTTCTTCGATAATTGAGACGATCCGCAAGGACCAGTTGACATCGGCCGGGACGACCATGGGCACTGTCGCCTACATGTCGCCCGAGCAGGCTCGTGGAGAGATCACTGACGCGCGCACGGATCTGTTTTCAGTCGGCACCGTTCTCTACCAAATGGCGACCGGTGTCCTGCCCTTCCAGGGCGATACATCGGCGGTGATGTTCGATGCCATCCTGAATCGCGATCCAATACCGGTGAATCAAGCGAATCCATCCCTGCCACAGGATCTGAACCGGATTCTGGATAAGGCGCTCGAAAAAGATCGCTTGCTACGCTATCAATCAGCTACCGAATTCAAGACCGACCTGCTGCGCCTCAAGAGGGATCTCGACTCCGGTCGCAAGCGTGCGGTTGACACCACCTCAGGACGTGTGGAGGCGGCGATGAAACCATCTGAGCGGCCGATTGCAGTGCTGTATTTCGAAAACGGGGGCGGCGCCAAAGAGGACGAGTACCTGCGAGACGGCATCACCGAAGACATCATTACCGAGCTTTCCAAGATTAAGGACCTCCACGTCTTCTCGCGACCAACCGTGCTTACGTTCCGCGACAAGCCGGTGACGCCGGCACAGATTGCCCAACAGCTGGCGGCGGCTTATGTGCTCACCGGCACCCTGCGTCGGTCCGGGTCACGATTGCGGATCAGCGCGCAGCTGATCGACACCCACACCGATTTTCCACTTTGGTCTGAGCGCTATGACCGTGAGATGCAAGACATCTTCGAGTTGCAAGACGACATCGCACGCAAAATCGCGGAAGCGCTCCGAGTGACACTCTCGCCGCAGGAACAGGCAGAGCTCGCCGCGAAGCCAACTGAAAACCTACAGGCGTACGATCTTTACCTGCGGGGCAGAAGCTATGCGCGGCGAGAAGCGCGCCAGGATCTCGAGCTGGCTCGCGAAATGCTCGAGAGTGCAGCCGCGCTCGATCCTGAGTTTGCCCTCGCTTACGCGGCGGTGGCCAACGTCTCAGCATTGCACTACTACCGCTACGGACACGAAGACGTGTGGATGGATCGTGCCAAGGCAGCAGCCAGCCGGGCCGCGGCGCTTCAGCCGCAGCTACCCGAGGCTGACGTCGCCCGCGCCTGGGTATGTTATGCCGACCAACAGTACGATGAAGCAGTTCGCCTCGCGCGGGGCGCGCTGGATCGGAAGCCTGACTGTGAAGGTGGGTATTACCTGCTCGGCCGCGCGCTGTTTTCAATGGGTAGATATCATGAAATCGTCGAGATGGCTGAGACCGCGGTGCAGATGGCTGGCGAGGATTACAATATTTACACGCCCATCTCAAACGCGCTCGGTGCGCTGGGCAAAACCGATCTCCTTGGCCACTGGCGACTGCGCCGGGTGCAGACTCTTGAAGCCCATCTGCGGAAGGTGCCCGAAGACGTACGAGCGCGTGTGATGCTGGCGATCGACTACGGAAGTCTTGACCGAGTTGACGATGCACTGCGCGAAATCAATCTCGCTGTCGGGTTCCGCCCTGACGACGCATCTGTGTTGTACAACGCCGCCTGCGCATTTTGTGTCTTGAAGAAAAAGCCGGAAGCTCTCGCCGTGCTGGTCAAGGCGCATGAAGCCGGCTTTCGCGATTCCGATTGGGCGCGACAGGATCCAGATCTGGCGCTGCTTCACGACGATCCCGAATTCGAACGACTTTACCCAGCAACAAGAAACTGAGGCGGATCTTTTCTTAGCATCGGGTAGGAGGCGGGGTCACCCCCGCCGTCCTCCCACACCACCGTACGTACGGTTCCGTATACGGCGGTTCATGAAGCAAGCGGGAAACGTCGGCGTTGTTCCAGCAGTGACAAAAGACCACACC
>JBAPXA010000392.1:0-5063 GCA_049283975.1 Pyrinomonadaceae bacterium
GGCCTAAGCCCGCGACGCACGTCGCCATAAAGCGTAAATTGTGACACAACCAGCAAACCGCCGCCGGTATCTTTGACTGACAAATTCATCTTACCCTCGTCGTCATCGCAAATGCGCAGGGCAGCTATCTTATCCGCAAGGTAGGCTGCGTCGCGCGGGGCGTCAGCAATGGCAACGCCTAACAAAACGACGAGACCATTTCCGATCTCGCCGACTATCGCTCCTTCGACTGTAACTTTCGCGCGCGTGACGCGCTGCACCACTGCTCGCATTGTGAATCAACAAACTTTATTGACGAACAAAGTTGTAGGTGATGACGCCCGTTACCTTCACGGGTTGCCCATTGAGTTCTGTGGGCGCAAATTCTGAAGCGTAGGCTGCGTGTTCACTAGCAATCCAGAGCAGCGCGGGTCCCTTCATCGCACAAGCTCGCACAACTTTACCTTGCTCGTTAATCGTCACCTTAACAACAACCGTTCCGGCTACACCCATCATGCGGGCCTGAGCCGGATAGTCGGGTTTTGCTAGCCGCAATGCTTTGCCATTGAGGATGCCGCCTTCGCTAAGAACAGTGAATCCTTCAGGAGATCCCAGGATCAGCTCTGGATTCGATTTAGTCTTGCCTCTATATTGCACTCGCTCAGCTTCAACGATCTTATTCATTTTTCTTAACAGGCAGATAAAGCTTTGGCGAGCGTCGTTTACGGTAATGTCTGCTTCGAGCTGCAACTTATCGTCAAATTCTATTAGGCGCCGATAGAAAGGTTCTGCCTCCTCGAGGGCGCCTTGCGTTTGATAAATTTCGGCCAGCCTAAAAAGGGTACGCGCTACTTCTTCACTTTGCGGCCCCGACAACTTCTCCTTAGTCGCCAGCACTCTCTTGTAATCCGCCGCTGACTGCTTTACGTCTCCCCTCGCATAGTGCAACCAGCCCAGAACGTCGAGCGTTTGCGCAACCCGCATACTCTCCGCGCCGAACCGTTTCTCATCCGCTGCCAGAACACGTTCGTAGTACACCTGTGCTTCTTTATAGTTCTTCAAGGCAAGGTTAATTGCGGCAAGATTCCCCACTGCATCGAGCACACTCTTATCGTCTGCTGGTAATGTCTTTTCGCGGATCTGCAAAGCACGTTTGGCCGGATCTAATGCCTGCTTAAACTTTCCCTCGTTGTATAGCTTAACTGCGGAATTATTGAGTGCTCTCGCTTCCAGGAGTTCGCTGGACTCAGGCGCATTACCTTGTTGAGCAGCTACGAAGTTACTTGGAGCCAGGAGGAGGCTGATACTTAACGCGAAGAGGGTAAAAGTCACTTCGGTTCTCCGTGTTTCACTTCTTGTGAGTGGATCAATTTCACAACCTGAGCTTGCCTTTGCGCGGACAGAAGAGACCTCCCAAGTTTTAGACGCGTAGCGTCAATGACCGGTTCGGGTTCCGCGAAACTGACCCTCATTTACTTTTTCGGGGGCTTGCTTGGTCTGATCTCCACGCGACTCGGCAAACTCCGTTCGTCGTGATGCAACAAATCAATCACCACTTGAGCAACATCTTTAGGTTGCAACTGCCAACTCTTTTCCGCACTCGGTGAATCGCCACCAAACTCTGTATTAACCGAACCAGGCATAATGTAACTTACCTTGATTCCGTCGTGCCTTACCTCCTGCATCAAAGCCTCACTGAAACCGTTCAGGCCAAACTTTGACGCGTTGTAAGCGGCCATCTGCGGGTGGGCGTTGGTGCCTGCGAGTGAAGAGATGTTGATGATGTAACCGCCACCGCGCTTCTTCATAATGGGAATCGCTTCGTGGCAGCAGTAGTAAACGCCGAAGAGATTCGTTTCCAGCACAGCGCGGAAATCCTCAGGCGACATATCTTCAACCTTAGCGAACGTCCCAATGCCGGCGTTGTTGATAAGAATGTCCACGCCGCCGAACTCGGAAACAGTGCGCTCGAACAAGGCCTTTACCTGCGAATGTTCCCTCACGTCGCAAACAATGCCTGACGATCGTCCCAGTTTCGATCCGTTGAGGAGTTTTACTGTCTCGTCAATCTCGCCGCGTTTGCGCGCCGTGACAAATACATTGGCGTCTGCTGCCACAAGAGCTTCAGCGATCGCACGCCCAATGCCCTTCGTGCCCCCCGTAACGATCGCAGTTTTACCTTTGAGGTTCATCCTGGAGCTATCTGTAGGGGCGGACCTCCGTGTCGGCCCCTTGATTCTAAGCTTGCTTCGCGGCAGCGGCGGCCCCTACAAACTCTTTAAGCTTTCAATTTTGCGCTCAGTCGTTCATTGACGATCTTCGGATTGGCCTTCCCTTTGGAAGCCTTCATTGCTTGACCAACAAAGAATCCAAAAAGCGCTTCCTTACCCGCGCGATAGTCGGCGAGCTGTTTGGCATTTGCGGCAATCACCTCATCGATAATGCGGTCGATTTCGCCAGTGTCGCTCACCTGAACCAATCCCTGTTCAGCAACAATCGTCTCAGCGCCCTTCCCGGTCCTAAACATTGCGACAAGGACATCCTTGCCCTGTTTGCCGCTGATCTTTCCTTCATCAATCATGCCCACCAGCGCCCCCAACTCAGCAGCGCTAACGGGCGAATCAACGGCGGAAAGATTTGCCGCTTCGAGTTCGCGTAACAATTCCGAGCGCAGCCAGTTTGCTGTCGCTCGCGCATTTCCAGAAGCCGCGACTGCGTTTTCATAAAAGTCCGCAAGAGCGAGCTCGGACGTTAATTGCGAGGCATCACTAAAGGTCAGACTGTACTGCTCCATGAATCTCTTGCGGCGCGCTTCCGGAAGTTCGGGCATCGAGGCGCGAATGCGTTCTATGAAGTCTTCGCTGATGACCAGGGGCGGCAAATCCGGCTCCGGGAAGTAGCGATAATCGTGCGCCTCTTCTTTTGAACGCATTGGTCTCGTTTCCATCAGCTTGTCGTCCCAAAGTCTGGTCTCCTGGCGGAGGGTGCCACCCGACTCCAGCACGCTGATCTGGCGTTCGACTTCATACTCGATGGCGCGTTGCATGAACCGAACTGAATTCAAATTCTTCAATTCTGATTTCGTGCCGAACTTGTCGTCGCCGATCCGCCGCACTGAGACATTTGCTTCGCATCGTAGGTTTCCTTTTTCCATGTCCGCTTCTGAGGCTCCGACCCACTGCAGGGCGCGACGCACATGGTTAACGTAGTCATAAGCCTCCCAGGAAGTTCGAAAGTCTGGCTCGGTTACGATCTCGGCGAGCGGCGTTCCGGCTCGATTGAGGTCGATGTAGGAGTAACGATCGACTTCCGGCAGTCCCTCGTGAACATTCTTGCCTGCGTCCTCCTCCAGATGGAGGCGCGTGATTTGGATCTTTTTCGGCCGCCATTCAACGGGATGGCCCGCCTCATCGCGCTCAGCCGTCATGATTTCCAGCTCGCCATGAGCAGAAAACGGCTGATCAAATTGGGAGATCTGGTAGCCCTTGGGCAGGTCGGGATAGAAGTAATTCTTCCGGGCAAAGATCGAGAGTTGATTGATGTGAAGCCCGAGGGCGAGCGCGGCACGGGCACCAAGCTCAACCACGCGACGATTCAGAACCGGCAACGCACCCGGGAGCCCGAGGCAGACAGGACAGGTGTTTTCGTTGGGCTCGTCACCGAATCGCGTTGAACAGCCGCAAAAGATTTTCGATTCGGTATTCAGCTGCGCGTGAATCTCCAGCCCAATAATGGTCTCCCAACCATCGTGCATCTTAAGCATCCTCAGGTAGACAGGATTTTCGCTATCAAATGAGTATAACACCGTCAAAAAATGGGCTGCGAGATGGGGAAAGAGGTTTGTGGTCGAAGTAAAAACTTTGCATGCGAAGGCTCTTGTTTGATATACACTCCGCGGATTCGTTGATTACCTTGCCCTTTGCGGCGGACACGTGGTGCAACCCTCGGCATTGCGACCGCTTAGTTGTCAAACCTTTCACAGAGGAGTAAGACACAAATTATGGCAAAGACGGTCTGCAAGATTCTCGGTTTCGTATTTTTGCTCGTCGGTCTCTTGGGCTTTACCCAAGTGCTGGCTCCGATCGGCGCACATCTCACACCCGTACATAACATGGTCCACATTGTTTCGGGTGTGATCGCCCTCTATTTCGGTTTCGCCGGCTCACTTTCGGGAGCCAGGGGCTTTTGCCTGGTTTTCGGGATTGTCTACCTTGCCCTGGGGATCTTCGGGATGGTAATGGGCGCCGATCCGGGGAAGATGTGGCATGTCGGCCCCTTGGAACTGGGCACGGCCGATCACGGTATTCACCTAATCCTGGGCGCGATTTTTCTGGCGGGTGGTTTGTTCACGAAGAAATGATGCGACACGCCTAACCTTGCGTGTCAAAAGATTCAGGTTGCAAAGCTGCTGGTTTGGTAAGTGACGCGAAATGCGCCCACAACCGGCCAGCTTTGCAACCTGAAGTTTCTTTGGAACCTCACTGTCTTTTCAGCGCTGGCGAATGAGAACTTCACCTTTCTTTACTCCTAAACTAGAAGCTAAGCGAAGCGCCTGCCCGACCTGTGCGTCCCGGTGTGCGAAAGCCACTTTCAAAGTTGTCGCGATCGAACAGATTATCAACGTAGCCGAAAAAGCGTAACGAACGTGATTCGCGCAACGGTAGAGTGTAGCTGACGCCGAGGTCTGCCTTGACGTGGCCGCGAAAACGGTAAGCCCGGCTCGCGAACGATGCGTCTAAGATCGGAGCCAGATAATCGCTCGAGGCGGCCAGGTCAAAATTAACCAGGACGCGGCGACCAAAACGCTGGCTAACGACCAGGGAGAACTGATGCTCAGGGATTACGAAAGATTGGAGAACGCCGGGGACTTGCGGCGTACGCTGCAGGCTTTTTGTAAAGGTATAGCTTGCCGAGGCATTCAGTGTCCGCGTCGCCGCCGCCGCTAGACTCAATTCGATACCACGAGCAATGCCACCGTTGCTATTACGGTACCCACCAAAACGGCCGAAGGGATCGGTTACCGGATTGATGCTGCCGGAGAAGTCGAAGCTAATCACCTGCTGCAGACTCGTATAGAAGTACGT